>NZ_CP154631.1:4299349-4615908 GCF_039555755.1 Pseudomonas sediminis | reverse complement strand
GGGGCGGGGCCTCCGTGGCGAGTGTTCAGCTTTTCCGACTTTTTTCGGCCGCCTTCGTTCAGCTTGGGTGCGTGCGCTCGGTCGCTGTGAATCCTTGTGGCCGTGGCGCCGTTGTGCCTGATATTAGTTATAGTATTACGTTTCAATCACGTACTACTCGAAGCCTTACATGCCCTCCAATCGTCTGCTTTCGATCGATGCCCTGCGCGGCTTGGTCATCCTCTTCATGCTGCTCGATCACGTTCGCGAAACCTTCTACCTGCATCAGCAGGTCGGCGACCCGATGGATGTGACCGTCACCGAGCCTGCGCTGTTCTTCAGCCGTACCTTGGCGCATCTGTGCGCGCCGGTATTCATTCTGCTCACCGGGCTTTCGGCGTTTCTCTATGGCGAGAAGCAGATGAGCCGTGCGGCGACCAGCGCCTTTCTGTTCAAGCGCGGGCTGTTCCTGGTGGTGCTGGAGTTCACCCTGGTCAACTTCGCCTGGACCTTCCAGTTCCCGCCCACGGTGATCTACCTGCAGGTGATCTGGGCTATCGGCCTGAGCATGCTGGCGCTCGCTGCGCTTCTATGGCTGCCGCGCACGCTGTTGGCCGTGCTGGGTCTGGCGTTGGTGGCGGGGCACAATCTGCTCGATGGGCTGCACTTCGGCCCAGAGTCGGCGCTGCACATTCCCTGGGCGATCCTGCATGACCGCGGCTGGCTTGAGTTTTCCGACACGTTGCGGCTGCGCACGTCGTACCCGGTGCTGCCGTGGATCGGGGTGATCGCCCTGGGTTATGTGATCGGCCCGTGGTTTCGCGGCGCGAGCGCGCCCGAGCAACGCCTGCAATGGCTGCGTCGAGTTGGTTTCGCTGCGCTGGCGCTGTTCGTTCTGCTGCGCCTGCTCAACGGCTATGGCGAGAAGCCCTGGGTCGTTGAAGAAACCGCGCTGCAAACGCTGATGGGCTTGTTCAATATCTCCAAGTATCCGCCTTCGCTGCTGTTCCTGGCGTTGACGCTGGGTATCGGCCTGCTGCTGCTGGCAGCCTTCGAGCGCCGCAACGACGGGCGCCTGGTGCCTACCCTGGCGGTATTCGGTAGTGCGCCGATGTTCTTCTACCTGCTGCACCTGTACGTGCTGAAGCTGCTCTACATCGCCGCCCTGGCTATCTGGGGCGCGAACCAGGGGCACTACTTCGGCTTCGATTCGATGGGGTGGGTCTGGGCTGCGACCGTGCTGCTGACGCTCGTGCTGTTTGCGCCCACGCAGTGGTTCGCCCGGCTGAAGGCGCGGCGCCGCGACATTCGCTGGTTGAAGTACCTCTAGGAACCTCTGTCGTAGGGTGCGCCGCGCGCACCGGGGCAAGCCGTCACCACGCCGGTGCTGACCGTCAGCCCCTTGAACGCAAAAAGGCCAGGGTTCGTCCCTGGCCTTTTCATTGATGATTTGCGCCGTGTGCAACCGATGCTGTCGAGGTGCCCTGGCGGTGCGCACGGCGCACCCTACGTTCGCTGGTCACACCATGTTGTGCGTGCAGGAGTCCGTTTTCGAGCTCCTGCAGGCCAGGTTGCAGCCGGGCGGCTTAGAGTTTCATGTTCACCGACAGATAGGCCGAGCGGCCTGGAGCAGGGGAGAACATCGGCTGGTCATCGCCGCCCCAGAAGAAGTTGTCGAACCATACGTACTCGTAGTCGCGGTCGGTCAGGTTCTTCATCTGCAGGTCGAGGCTGGTGGTGGCCGATACCTGATAGCGCACGTTGGCATCGAGCACCGCGAAGCCGCCGTACTTGCCTTGCTGGTTCAGCTCGTCGATGTAGTAGTCGCCCTGGGCGCGGGCCGACAGGCCGAAGCGCCAGGCGTCGTTGAACTGGTAGTCGACCCCGGCATTGCTGATGTAGCGCGGCGTGGAGAACACCTCCTTGCCCGCCAGCGACTGCCCGCCAGCGGTGAAGGCGCTGACCACCTTGGCTTCCTGGATGGCGTGCGAACCCCACACCGTCCACTGATCGTTCAGCTGTGCGGTGAGCTGCATGTCGATGCCACGACGCTTGGTTTCACCCAGGCCGACGGTGGTGCCGGTGCTGGGCATGTTGGCCACTTCGTCGGTGGCCTCCTGTTGCCACACGGCGATGCGCGCTTCCGAGCCGGCGAACGGCTTGAACTTCACCCCCACTTCCTTGCCGGTGTTGATCGACGGTTTGTACGAGGCCTGGCCGGCGGTCATGTAGGCCGGTGCGGTGGAGCCGGTAAGGATCTGGAAGGTACGCCCCCAGTTGGCGTAGACGTTGATGTCCGGGGTGATGCTGTACACCACGCTGAGCTTGGGCTGTTCGATCCAGCCGTAGTCCTGCAGCTCGGCCTTCTCGCCGTTCATCAGCTCGGTATTACCGGAGAACTTGTCGACGCGGTACGCCGGGATGATCTTCAGCTGCTCGATGGGCTGGATGATCGCCTGGGCATAGGCGCCGGTGTTGTACAGCGTGTAGCTGTCGTCGTTCTGCGTACGCGCCGGCGGCGCGTCGAAATCGGTGGGGATGCCGAAGTTGTAGCGGTAGCGGCTGTATTCGTTGTTCTGCTGCTCATAGTTGATGCCGCCGTCGAGGGTCAGCATCTCGTGGGCGCGCCAGGTCAGGTTGCTCAGCACGCCGGTCTGGCGCTCTTCCCACTGGCGGCGCTGACGCGGGGCATTGCCGACCGGGTAGCTGGTGAAGGTGACGGTGCGGTCATCGTCGTAGCTGTTGTAGTACAGCTTGTTGCTCAGGCTCAGGTCATCGCTGAGCTGGAAATCGGCATGCGCGCTGAGATGCTTCATGTCGCGGTCGTCGCCGTCGTTGGCGTTCTTTTCCGGTGACTGGGTGCGGCTCGCGGCCAGCTCCTGTGCGGTGAGAAAACCCGGCTCCTCGGCCTGGTGGTGATAGAGGCGGGCGACTATGCCGAGCTTCATGGTCTGCTCGTCATCAGTGACGAACCATTTGCCGCCCAGGGAATATTTGTTGGAGTTGCTGTTGTCGCGGAAACCGTCGGAATCCTGCTTGGCCAGAAAGTAGTTCTGCGCGAAGTTGCCTTCTTCGTGGCCTACGGCCAACTGGAATTCGCGGGTATTGAAGCTGCCGTAGGTCAGGCGGCCGTCGGTGTAGTTGCCGCCCTGGCGGGTGACGAAATTGATGTTGCCGCCGATGTTATGCAGGCCGTAGCGCGGATCATTGGTGCCGCGCACCACCTCGATGTATTCCAGATCCAGCGGGAAGACCATGTCGATGAAGCGCTGGTTGCCGCTGTTGACGTTGCTCGGCACGCCATCGATCAGGGTCTTGATGCCATTGATGTAGCCCTCGCCGTTGAACGCACGGAAGGTCACCTTGCCGGACTCGGCGCCCATGCGCGTCTCGGTCAGCTGGATGCCGGGCATCTGGCCCACCAGCTCCCAGCTGTTCATCACGTTCTTATCCTCGATCTTGTCGCTGCTCATGATGTCGACCGAGGACAGAATGCTGTCGGTGCGTAGCGTGCCGCTGGCCTCCGGGGTGACGTAGACCGACCCGAGCGAAACGGTGGAGTTGCCGGACGAGGCAGCGTGAATCTGAGGCGTGACCAGGGCGGTCATGACGGCGAGGGAGGCCGAAGTGGCTTTCATGGGTATTCCTAGCGTTGCGTTTTCTAAGTGAGGGAGGGGTGTGCGTTGGCCTACTGGGGCGGCTGGCGACGTCCAGACAGCAGCGCGGGATGTATCGGTAAATGATTTATCTTAAAGATGTTATATCATAACAATTTTAAGGCGCACGGCTACTCTGAAAAACCGCAACCAGAGCCAGTGCAGGCCCTGGCCAGACTGATCGGGGGTTGAGTATCCGGCGCAAAGGCTGATAAATAGTGGCTTTAGGTGCACGAACGATTAGACGCCGGCTCAGTAATGGCGTATCAATATCAGGCGCCTTCCGCGTTTCTATCCAAGCAGAACCACTATGCAGCCCCTGTGTTCGGTCAACGCGCCCACCAGCGCCAATGATGAGCGGCTCGATGGCTTCGTGCGTCTGCTTAGCCGCTATTTCGACTCGGCCGCCGCGCTGGTCTCCGGCGTTGGGGCTGCACGGCATATATGGGCCAGCCCTGGTCTGAGCGACGCTCGTCTGGCGAAGCTCATCGACACTCGCGAAACCTCACCCACCTCCCTGGTCTGGCCCTTGCTGATGCAAGAGGGCGTCAGGCTCGGCACGCTCTACCTGCATTTCGACCCGCCCCGCACGCTCGACGCCAAGCAGCACGAAGCCCTGCAGGACTTCGCCGCACTGGCCCTCGACCTGCTGGCGCGCGAAGCGCAAGAGGCCCGCCAGCGCCATGAAGTCGCCGCCCTGCATGCCAGCGAGCGGCGCATGGCACTGGCCATCGCCGGGAGCGGTACAGGCATTTGGGACCGCAACATCACCACTGGCGACATCCATTACTCCAGCAGTTGGAAGGCGCTGCTCGGCTATGCCGACCACGAAATCGGCAATCGCATCGAAGAGAGCTATACCCGCGTGCACCCGGCTGACCTCAACTACGTGCGCGCTACCATCCAGGCGCATCTGGATCAGCGCACTGACGCCTATGAAGTCGAGCACCGCCTGCGTTGCCGCGACGGCCAGTACAAATGGGTATGCAGCCGCGGTAAGGTGGTCGAGCGCGACATGCACGGCAAACCGCTGCGCATGATTGGCACCACCACCGACATCACCGCCATGCGCCGCCTGTCCGATCAGGTGCAGCAGACTGCGGCCCTGATGACCGACCTGACCAATGAAATCCCCGGCATGGTCTTCCAGTTCCGCCGGCAGGCCGACGGCACCTCTGCCTTCACCTACGTCAGCGCCGGCGCGCAAGCCATCTGCGGGCTCAGTGCGATACAACTGATGCAGGACGCTCAGGCGCTGACGGCCATCGTCCATCCGGACGACCGCATGGCCTTCATCGACTCCCTGCAACTATCGGCCGAAGAACTGACGGACTGGTATCTGGAGTTTCGCGTGCAGGTACCGGGGCGTGAAATCGCCTGGTGCCAGGGCGAAGCCTGCCCGCGCCGCGAAGAAGACGGCAGCGTGATCTGGCATGGCTTCATGACTGACGTCACCGAACGCAAGCAGATCGAAGCCGAGCTGCAGGCCTTCGCCACCACCGACTTCCTTACCCAGCTCGCCAATCGTCGGCACTTCATGCGCCAGCTCGAAGCCGAACTGGCGCGCCTGCAGCGCAGCCCCGAGCAGAGCGCGGCGATCCTGATGTTCGACCTGGACTACTTCAAGACCATCAACGACCGCTGGGGCCACAACGTCGGCGACCAGGCCCTGCGTCACTTCGCGGCGATTCTCTGCACCCAGTTGCGCAAGACCGACACCGCCGGGCGCCTGGGTGGCGAAGAGTTCGCCGTGGTGCTCAGCGAGGCGGATCTGGACCAGGCCATGCACTTCGCTACGCGCATCCAGAACGAACTGGCCAAGGCGCCGATCATGCACGCCGGGGAGCCGATCTTCCTCGCCGTCAGCGTTGGCATTTCCTCGCTCAACGCCAGCGATGCCAGCGTCGAGGCCGCGCTGTCACGTAGCGATATCGCCCTGTATTGCGCCAAGCGCGGCGGGCGCAATCGCATCGAGCATCACTGACGCGGGCTGGCTCAGGCTGTCGCTGAACATGCGTTCGAGGATCATGGATGTGCAGATGATGGCAGTCGTGATGCCAACACCCCCGCACGCCTCACTACAGCGCAGGTAGGTAATTTGGGGCGCCGGCCCATTTAACATCAACGCAAATTCATAAAGCTCGCAACATCAGTTGCCATCATAGAGATAGAACTGGTTCTTACCCTTGCGCTTGGCCTGATACATCGCATGATCGGCTTGGCTTAGCAGCGTCACCGCCGAGCAATCCTGGCCGCTGTAGATTACGCCACCGATACTGGTGGTGCAGGTGTGCGAGGTGCCCTGGATCGAGTAGGGGGACGCGATGCTCTTTCTGAGTTTTTCCACCACTGTGCGCAGTCATTGCGTGCTGGCTTGCGGCAATTGGTGCAGGTTGATCAGCAGGACGAACTCATCGCCTCCCAGGCGCGCCGCTATATCGGTTTTGCGCACGGCTTCCAGCAAGCGTCTGGCGACTTCTTCGAGCAGCGTGTCGCCCGCTTCATGGCCGAGCGTGTCGTAAAACGCCAGACGATGAATTTCGGCTTCCGCCGCTTTGGCACGTGAGATGTCGCGGGCGATCTTCGATGCGCCGATCACATGGCCATGTTCGTTATAGATCGGAGAAATGCTCACGGACAGGTCGATCAAATGACCGTCGCGATGCAGGCGTTGGGTATGAAAGTGCTCAACCTTCTGGCCACGAGTGATTTTCTCGAGAATCTCGTCTTCCTCCAGCTCTCGCTCCTGCGGGATCAGGCGACGAATGGAGGTGCCGATCATATCTTCGGCGTTGTAACCGAACATGCGTTCCGCCCCTGTATTCCAACTGGCGATGATGCTTTCTGTGTTCTTACTGATGATGGCGTCATCGGAAGACTCGATGATGGCCTTGAAATGCTTGAGGTTGAGCGAGGCCAGTTGACGCTGGGTGTGCGCGATCCAGCCAAGTACGCTGTTCTGGTCCTGTGCTTTGATGGGCGTCAGAAAATCACCCTGACCGAGGCGGGTCAGGGTGCTTTGCAGGTCCTGCACCGAGCAGCCGATCAGGCGTCGAATCTCCCTGCCCAGCAGCAGAATGAGCAGCACCAGTGTACCGCTCATGACGAACAGGAAAGAGGTCGCGATAGACAGGCGCTGCTTGGCTATGTCTACCGCATTTTGTGTGCGTGAGATGACCATTTGCTGAGCGTCGATGATCGGCTGCATAACCTTCGCTTTGAGCTCGATGAAGTTATAGTCGGCCAGCATCCACAGGGCTTTATCCCGGTTGCTCGGTTGGCGTGGTTCGCGATCAGCCAGCTGCATGGCCTGCCTCTCGATCGCGACTAGCTCATCTGAATGCCGCTTGGCTTCCACCAGTTTGCTCAGCTCTACTTCGGTAAAACCGGTTCGGCGCATCAGCTCGAGCAGGGCGATGGTTTCTCCCGTTTCCTTGCGGGCTGGCATAAAGCCATTGTTTTCCAGGACTTTCAGTTCCCAATAGGCTAGGTGGTAGTCGGCAGGACGTGGTTGTAGGCCATCACGAATGGCCACGACACTGTCGAAGTATTCGCGATAGTGAATATCGCCCGTGATCACATAACTACGCACCAGACGTGCCAGGTCTGTCGACGATTGGCGCAGTTCCTCGGCCAGATGCAGGGACAGCTCGCGTTGCTGGATAGGTTCCTGATACCGGAGTTGTTCGCGTAAAAGCACTACGAAAGCCAGGCCGAGCAGCAGCACGACGCCGAGCATGGTGTAGAGATAAGTAGTGAAGCGCTTGTGAGGTACAGTGCTGATCGGCATGGCTTACCAGTCGTTCGACAATCCGGGTCTATGTGCCTCATCCCGCGCGCAGGCGATCAATGGCGCGATGCTGCTCAGGTCGCTGCAACCAGTATAGGCAGACGCGTAGCCTTTGATTCCGGGGTCAAACCTGCGCAGCTGGTAAAGAGTACCTCTACTCATAGCAGGGCGTTAATCCGAGCGTGCAGGCTAGCGGCTGTTTGTCGCAGATACGTTCGGCGTACAGCTCTACTTCGTCTTTGGCAAACTACCGCAGGTTGACGTACGCCAGTGCTCTGCGCAGGGCAACGATGTATTCGTTAGTGCATAAGGCAAAGATGATCTTACGCTAGCTGAAGTGGCCGAAGCGCTCCGCCGTGCTGGTATATGCATGGAAAGTCGTCGAATAAGTGTCGAGCCAGGCAAAAAAAGGCGCAGAACGGAGAGGGCTCGCGCTCGAGTTTACGTACTGTAAATGGGCATTCGACCGGGTTGGCGCTCTGTCTGTTTCTAACGCAGCATCACCTTTTCGAACAGAGGCTAGCGCTTGGATTGCCACCCCCTGTCACGGGATTAATCCTGGGCGCTGCGGCATACAGGCAGGAATAATGAGAAAGCCCCTCCATCCGCTCGACACGCGCGTTGCTTGAGAAGCGCTCAGCCAGATACGCCGACATAGCAAAGTGGCGTCTCGGTCTTTTATCACCACCTTGCTTAATACGCGCCAGGGCGAACTGCCGCATTGCCTTCTGGGTTCGAGCCCCGGAATGAACCGGGCTCGATTCACGCCGGCAACCTGACCTTCTTCTTCGCCCCGAACAGGTTCCAGCTGGCCACGAACAGCGCCGCCACCAGCGGGCCGATCACGAAGCCGTTGAGGCCCAGCAGCGAGAGACCGCCGAGGGTGGAGATGAGGATCAGGTAGTCGGGCATGCGGGTGTCCTTGCCGACCAGAATGGGGCGCAGGATGTTGTCCACCAGACCGATCACTAGCACGCCGAAGGCGGTGAGGATGATGCCTTGCACCATGCTGCCACTAAGCATCAGGTAGATGGCCACCGGTGCCCAGATGATGCCAGCACCGGCTGCCGGCAGCAGTGATAGAAACGCCATCAGCACGCCCCACAGCAGTGGGCTATAGAGGCCCAGCGCCCAGAAGATGAAGCCACCGAGCGCGCCCTGTACGGCAGCGACCACCACGTTGCCTTTCACCGTGGCGCGCACCACGCGGGTGAATTTGATCTGCAGGCGGCGTTTGGTGGTGTCGGCCAGCGGGATGGCGCCTCGGATTCTATGCACCAGATCCTTGCCGTCACGCAGCAGGAAGAACAGCAGGTAGAGCATCACGAAGAAGCCGATGAAGAACTCGAAGGTGCCCTGGCCGATGGCGAACACCTTGGTCGCCAGGTATTGGCTGCCGGCCATGGCGCCCTTGGAGATCTGTTCGCGCAGGCCTTCGAGGTTGCTTATGCCGACGCGGTCGAGCTGTTCCTGGATCGACGGCGGCAGCATCTGGATGAAGCTGGTGACGTAGGCGCCGGTATCCAGCTCGCCCGATTCGAGCTTCTGGTACAGGGCGGTGCCTTCGGCCACCACGGCGGAGGTGATGAAGATCACCGGCAGAATCGCCACCAGCAAGCAGATGATCAGCGTCAGCAGGGCGGCCAGGTTGCCTCTGCCGCCAGTGCGCCGCAGCAGGCGCTCCTGCAACGGTGCGAACACCACGGCCAGGACCATGGCCCAGAACACCGCGCCGTAGAACGGCAGCAGTATCCAGAAGAAGGCGATGGTCACCAGTACGAGCAGGAGGATGAAGGCTTTCTGTTCGAAGGTCGGGCTCTGCATATTGGGTTTGCTTGGAAGGGACATGCCACTTAGTCCCCTGATGTTCTGGCAAAGTGCCCACAAAGTTGGATTGGGCTTGTAGTCGCGCGCTGGGGGGATTGACAGCTCTGGGATACTGGAAGGCGTGAGGGGATCATTCGAGACGGAGGCATGGTCATGCGTGACGAGGAAATCAAGGCGCTGTTCGATCAGCAGGCAGCGGGCTACGACAAGCAATGGGCGGGGATGGCGCCGATTCGTGAGACGCTGTATTTGCTGCTCGATGCGCTGTTCATCGACCTGCCGGCCGACGCGCGGATACTGTGCGTGGGCACCGGCACGGGGGCGGAAATCGCGCACCTGGCCGAGCGCTTTCCGGGCTGGCGATTCACCGCGCTCGACCCGTCCGGGGCGATGCTCGAGGTATGCCGTCAGCGCGCGGAGCACGGCGGCTTTGCCCAGCGCTGCGACTTTCACGAGGGCTATCTGGATACGCTGGCGCCTGGGGCGGTCTATGACGGCGCTACCTGTTTTCTGGTGTCGCAGTTCCTACTCGAACCCGCGGTGCGTACCGGGTTCTTCGGCCAGATCGCACAGCGCCTGAAACCCGTCGGGCTACTGGCCAGTGTCGACCTGGCAGCGGATATCCAGTCGCCGGCCTATGAGGTATTGCTGCCAGGCTGGATGACGTTGATGTCAGCGGCCGGGGTCGATGCGCAGATGCTGGAGCGTGTGCGTGCAGCCTACGCTCGCGATGTGGCGGTGCTACCGGCGCAGCAGGTGGCGGGCATCATCCAGGCCGCTGGTTTCGAGGCGCCGGTGCAGTTCTTCCAGGCCGGGCTGATGCACGGCTGGGTAAGCCGGCGAGAAGCCGATGCTTGAGTGGCTCTACTCGTGGCGTGTGCTGCTGTCGCGGTCGCGTGGGTAGTGGCGGTCAAAGGGTAAGGGTGGTAGCCAGGCTTCGCGGCGGATGGTCCAGAGCTCGTAGGTGGGGGTGAACTGGTTCGGTTCATCCAGCGAGCCGACGTTCACTTCGACTTCATCCCCCGAGCGCGCGAACACCGGCGAGCCGCAGCGCGGGCAGAAGTGGCGGCCGGCGTACTGGCCGGTTTCGCCCTCTACCGTCACCGCGTCCTGCGGGAATATCGCCGAGGTGTGGAAGAGGGCGCCGTGGTGTTTGCGGCAATCCATGCAGTGGCACACGCCGACCCGATAAGGCTGGCCGCTGGTTTCGAAACGCACCTGGCCGCAGAGGCAGCCGCCGGTGAGGTTGGGCATGGCGATGTTCTCCTGTTTCGTGTGCAGGGACTGAGAACATAGCAGGTGGCTTATTCTGTAGGAGTCCGCTGGCGGGCGATCCTGAGAAGAGCATCGCCCGCCAGCGAGCTCCTACGGTTTTGTAAGGCTGCGATCCAGCTCCTGCTCGATCTTCGCCCATTCCGTTTTCAGGGCGCGGCGCAGGTAGGCGATGAAGAGTCGGTCGCGCAGGCGGCGCAGGGTGGAGCTCTGTCGCGCCGCCTGGGTTTGCTCGATGGTTGCGCTGAGCGAGGCGCTGTCGAAGCCTGTCCAGATCGGTGGGGTGGGCGCGAGCATGTTGGAGTAGCACGCAGGCGCGACGTCCTGGTAGAAGGCGGCTTGTACTGTGGCGCGGTCGAAACCTGCCACCTGGCGGGCGATGTATCCGTAGTCGACTTCGGTGTCGACGAATACGTCCGACAGCGCCGACCACAGATGAATGCGTTCTTCGCGGGTCATAAGCCTGTTCTGCCCAATGCAGCGTAATCGGTGGCGAGACTGTAATGGCTGGCTCGCGTCCTGGCCATTGGCGCGGGCTGCTGCGAAGGCCTGGTGGGATGTATCATCGGGCACATGGTTGCATGACTGAATCTGCCCATGAGCGTCGGCCGTGCACACGCTGTTTTCGTATCCGTGGCCGTAGACGCGGCCCGCTATCTGCGAGTGATGACACCATGATCGAGGTAACCGAAGTTTCCATTGCCGAGCTGCGCGCCGCGCTGGAGTCCGGCCGCACCACGGCGGTCGAACTGGTCAAGGCCTACCTGGCACGTATCGACGCCTATGACGGCGTGGACACGCCGACCCGGCTCAACGCGGTGGTGGTGCGCAACCCCGATGCACTGAAAGAGGCCGAGGCCTCCGATGCACGCCGCGCTCGCGGCGAGACGCTGAGCCCGCTCGATGGCATTCCCTACACCGCCAAGGACAGCTACCTGGTCAAGGGCCTGACGGCGGCCTCTGGCAGCCCGGCGTTCAAGGATCTGGTGGCGCAGCGTGATGCCTTCACCGTCGAGCGCCTGCGCGCGGCCGGCGCCATCTGCCTGGGCAAGACCAACATGCCGCCGATGGCCAATGGCGGCATACAGCGCGGCGTCTATGGCCGTGCCGAAAGCCCGTACAACGCCGATTACCTGACGGCGCCGTTCGCCTCGGGCTCGTCCAACGGCGCCGGCACGGCGACCGCTGCCAGCTTCTCCGCCTTCGGCCTGGCCGAGGAAACCTGGTCTAGCGGGCGTGGTCCGGCGTCGAACAACGGCCTGTGCGCCTACACGCCGTCGCGCGGGGTGATCTCGGTACGCGGCAACTGGCCGCTGACACCGACCATGGACGTGGTCGTGCCTTACGCCCGGACCATGGCCGATCTGCTGGAAGTGCTCGATGTGGTGGTGGCCGACGATGCCGACAGCCGTGGCGACCTGTGGCGTTTGCAGCCCTGGGTGCCGATCCCGAAAGCCTCCGAGGTGCGTCCCGCGTCCTACCTGGCGCTGGCGGCCAAGGCCGATACGCTCAAGGGCAAGCGCCTGGGTGTGCCGAAGATGTTCATCAACAAGGACGAAGCCGCCGGCACCAGCGAGAACCCGGGCATCGGTGGCCCGACCGGCCAGCGCATTCACACCCGGCCGACGGTGATCGCCCTGTGGGAAGCAGCGCGCCAGGCGCTGGAAGTGGCCGGCGCCGAGGTGGTGGAAGTCGACTTCCCGCTGGTGTCCAACTGCGAGGGGGATCGCCCCGGTGCGCCGACCGTGTTCAATCGCGGCATTGTCACGCCAGAGTTCCTGCACGATGAGCTGTGGGAACTGAGTGGCTGGGCCTTCGACGATTTCCTGCAGGCCAATGGCGATCCCAAGCTCAATCGTTTAGCCGATGTCGATGGCCCGCAGATCTTCCCGCACGACCCCGGCACGCTGCCGAATCGCGAGGGCGATCTGGCGGCGGGCATGGACGAATACGTCAACATGGCCAAGCGCGGCATCAAACCTTGGGACCAGATCGCCACGCTGCCCGACGGCCTGCGCGGCCTGGAGCACACTCGCAAGATCGATCTGGAAGATTGGATGGATCAACTGGGGCTGGACGCTGTGCTGTTCCCCACCGTGGCCGACGTTGGCCCGGCGGATGCCGATGTGAACCCGGCCTCCGCCGATATTGCCTGGAGCAACGGTGTGTGGGTGGCCAACGGCAACCTGGCGATCCGTCACCTGGGCGTGCCGACCGTCACCGTGCCGATGGGCGTGATGGCCGATATCGGCATGCCAGTGGGCCTGACTTTCGCCGGCCGTGCCTATGACGACTCGGTGTTGCTGCAACTGGCGGCAGCCTATGAGGCGACCGGCAGCAAACGCCTGGTGCCACCGCGTACGCCAGCGTTGTGAGGTGACCCAGCGGCCCCCGTGGGAGGGGCTTTAGCCGCGACTAGTGCAGAGATCGTCGCCGCTAAGGCGCCTCCCACAGTTTGTGGCGCTCCACGATTCAGCGTGTTGCACCCAGCGCCCGATCTTTACTCTCGCAAATCCACCGCCGGTGCGCCTTGGCCGTCGAACAGCTGGTCCGGGGTGCTGGGCAGGATGCTTGGACGGCCGTTGCTGCCATCGCCGAGGATGCGGATGTCGCTGTACTTCTTGCCGGACAGCGCAGCCAGGCCGGCGCCGTCACGTACCACGGTGGGCCGCAGGAACACCATCAGGTTGCGCTTGATGTGCGAGTCACGGGTCGAGCGGAACAGCCCGCCAATCAGCGGAATGTCACCGAGCAGCGGGACCTTGGAGGTGGCCTGGGTGACGTCGTCCTGAATCAGGCCACCGAGCACGATCACCTGGCCGTCGTCGGCGAGGATGGTGCTCTTGATCGAGCGCTTGTTGGTCACCAGGTCGACCGCCTGGGCGTTGAGCCCGGTGCTGGGAGCGAGGGAGGAGATTTCCTGCTCGATCTCCAGGCGCAGGGTGGCGCCTTCATTGATGTGCGGCGTGACCTTGAGGGTAACGCCGATGTCCTGGCGCTCGATGGTGGTGAAGGGGTTGCCGGCACCGGAGGCGTCGGTGGTGTAAGAGCCGGTCTGGAACGGCACGTTCTGGCCGACGAGGATTTCCGCCTTCTGGTTGTCCAGGGTCAGCAGGCTCGGCGTGGACAGCAGGTTGCTCTTGCTGTTGGCCGACAAAGCAGTGATCAGCGCGCCGAAGCGGTCGCTGCCGATGCCGATGATGGCGCCGTCGGGCAGGGTGGTGCCGTCGGGAATTTCGCCATCCTGCAGAATCTGCAGCACGGTGCCGACCGACAGGCCGGTGCCACCGAAATTCACTCCACCCAGGCCACCGGTACTGCCGCGTGCGTCTACTGCCCACTGCACGCCGACAGCATCGGTGATGTCGCCGGAAATCTCGACGATGGCCGCCTCGACCATCACCTGCGCACGCGGTACATCGAGCTGACGCACGATGTCTTCGAGAGTGGCCACCAGGTCTGGTTCGGCCAGCAGCACCAGGGCGTTGAGGCTCTCGTCGGCGCGGATGAGGATGTTCGACTGCTTGCCGGTGGTTTCGCCGTTCTGCTGGTTCTTCAGGCCTTCGGAGATTTCTCCGAGGGTTTCGGCCAGGGACTTGGCGTCGTTGTGACGCAGGCGAATCACCCGTGTGTTGGCCGAGCGGCTGGTGGGCGTATCCAGTGACCGGGCGAGGTCGGCGAGCTTGGCGCGGGCGTCCGGCGGGCCGAGCAGGATCAAGCGGTTGGTGCGCGCATCGGCCACCACCTGGGTAGCGCTGGTTCCCTTGGCCTGGCCACGGGCGATGGCGGTGTTGAGCACCTCGGCTGCGTCCATCACCCAGGCGTTCTGCAGGGTGACCACACTGAAGTCCTGCGCGCCGCTCTGGTCGAGCTGGCGCATCAGGTCTTCGATGCGGGCGATGTTGGCGCTGCGGTCGCTGATGATCAGCGCGTTGGCCGAGGTGACGGCGGCCAGGTGGCCGTATTGCGGCACCAGCGGGCGAATCAGCGGGATCAGCTCCGCCACGGGCGCGTGCTGCACCTGGATCAGGCGGGTTTCCAGGCGATCCGGCGCCGGACGGCCGGCATCGGCTTCAGCCTTGGCCTCGGCGTTGGGCACGATGCGCGCCTGGTCGCCTTGGGTCAGCACGCTGAAACCGTGGGTGGCCATGACCGAGAGGAACAGCTGGTAGACCTCGGACAGCCCCAGCGGCGTGCTCGACACCACGTTGACCTGGCCTTTCACGCGTGGGTCGACGACGAACGTCTGCCCGGTGATGCTGGCGATCTGGTCGACGAACTCGCGGATGTCCGCGCCCTTGAGGTTGATGGTCCAGCTTTCTTCCTGCTGGTTGGCGCTGGCCGGCACCTGCTGGATCTGCGCGAGCAGGGGCAGCGGTGCGGTGGCCAGGCCGGCGGCGAGGAGGGCGAGGGTCAGTCGGCTACGGAAGAAATGCATCGGTTCAGTCGCTTTCCATGGGCTGATCAGGGGGCGTTTCCACAGGCTGGGTGCCGGAGGCTTCCATCTGCTCGCGCAGCGCCTGCATGCGCTGGCGCAGTTGTTCGAGGTTGTCCTGGTCGAGTTGATCGAGCTGTTGCAGCGAGTCTGGCGCTGCAGTTTCAACCGGCGGGGTGTAGCTGTATTGGCTGCTGCTCGGGCGCGGGAACGTGAGGCTTTCGCGGCGGCCGTTGCGCACCAGCTCTACGCGGTCGGCGTAGACGGCATCCAGGCGCACGCCGTTGTCCACGTCCGCGCCTACGGCAAAACGCTGGGCGCTCTGGCCCTGACGCTGGATCATCGCGCTGGAGCGTTGCGGGTCGCTGTGCACGAAGCTGCCAAGTAACGTCAGTTGCAGGTTGGTGGCCGGCGGCGGGCCGCTGTCGGCCTGGCGTGGCGTGCCGAACAGCTGGTCGATGGGCGCCTGCGCGCGTTGTTCGGGGCTGGGCTTGCTCTGGCTGGGCGCTTGCTGCACGGGGCCGCGCACCAGGCGCAGCAGTTCGGCGCTCTGCCAGGCCAGGCTGACGCTCAGGGCGATCAGCACGAGCATGCCGATCAGGCTCGGGGCATTGTCCTTGAGCCGCTGGGAAAGGGCCGACATGGGCAAAAGCATCACTCCGGAAAACGACGTTCTAGTTCTTCTTATGTGCGGGGCGTCGCGCGCTGATCATAGCAGCCTGCACGCGCTTGGCATCCCCCAAATAGGGTGGGTGTGCTGTTCCTGGCAATGTGTTAAAGATAATCGCATAAACATACAAGAAGACCGTCCCAGAGGTGGCCCATTGGGCCAAAACGGCCAGGTTAGGCTGTAATACCGGGATAAGGTTCTGTTCTAAGGTCTCGCATGAACGCTTCGCTGCTGGAAACCCCATTGCGCCGCTTGCCCTTCAGTTTCGCCAAGCGTCATGGCCTGGTGTTCGTCATGCATGACGGGCACGCCAGTTTGGCCCATCGCGCCGACTGCGACCTGGCTGCCCTGGCCGAGGCTCAGCGTTTCGCCGGGCGCAGCCTGCCGCTGCAGGTGCTCGATACCCAGGCGTTCGCCCAGGCGCTGGGCGCTGCCTATCAGCACGACTCCGCTTCCATGCAACTGGCCGAGGATATCGGCGGCAGCTTCGACCTGGCCTCGCTGGCCGATCAGGTACCGGAAACTGAAGACCTGCTGGAGCAGGAAGACGATGCGCCTATCATTCGCCTGATCAACGCCATTCTCGGCGAAGCGATCAAGGAAAACGCCTCCGACATTCACCTGGAAACCTTCGAGAAACGTCTTGTCGTGCGCTTTCGCGTCGATGGCATCCTGCGTGAGGTGCTCGAGCCCAAGCGCGAGCTGGCCGCCTTGCTGGTGTCACGGGTCAAGGTCATGGCGCGCCTGGATATCGCCGAGAAGCGCGTGCCGCAGGACGGGCGCATCTCGCTCAAGGTCGGCGGGCGCGAGGTGGACATTCGTGTATCGACACTGCCCTCGGCCAACGGCGAGCGGGTGGTGCTGCGATTGCTCGACAAACAGGCCGGGCGCCTGTCTCTGCAGCACCTGGGCATGCGTGCCGAGGATCGTGCGCTGATGGAAGACACCGTGCGCAAGCCGCACGGCATCCTGCTGGTCACCGGCCCCACTGGTTCGGGCAAGACCACCACGCTGTACGCCAGCCTGGTCAGCCTCAACGATCACACGCGCAACATTCTTACCGTCGAAGACCCCATCGAGTACCACCTCGAAGGCATCGGCCAGACCCAGGTCAACACCAAGGTGGACATGACCTTTGCCCGGGGCCTGCGCGCCATTCTGCGCCAGGACCCGGACGTGGTGATGGTGGGCGAGATCCGTGACAAGGAAACCGCAGAGATCGCCGTACAGGCCTCGCTGACCGGCCACCTGGTGCTGTCCACGCTGCACACCAACAGCGCCATCGGCGCCATCACTCGCCTGGTGGATATGGGCGTGGAGCCGTTCCTGCTGTCGTCATCGCTGCTCGGCGTGCTGGCCCAGCGCCTGGTGCGCGTGCTGTGCCCGTCGTGCAAGGAACCCTATGCCGCCGATGCGGCCGAATGCGCGTTGCTCGGCGTGCCGGCCAGCTCGCCGCCGACGCTCTACCATGCACGCGGCTGCGCCCATTGCCATCAGCAGGGCTATCGCGGGCGTACCGGCATCTATGAGCTGGTGGTGTTCGACGAAACCATGCGCACCCTGGTGCACAGCCGCGCTTCCGAGCAGGACATGACCCGCCACGCCCGCACGCTGGGCCCGAGCATCCGTGACGATGGTCGGCGCAAGGTGTTGGAAGGGGTGACCACGGTCGAGGAAGTGCTGCGCGTGACGCGAGAAGAATGATGGCGATAGGGGCGTTGGCAATGGCTCTTGTGGGCGCGGCTGGGCGGCATGCCGTTGCAGCCGCGAGGCGGTGTACATCGCGGCTGAAGCCGCTCCTACAGGAACAACCGGAGCGATTTGTCGATGGCGGCCTTTGAATACATCGCCCTGGATGGGCGTGGCCGTCAGCAAAAGGGCGTGCTGGAGGCCGATAGCGCGCGCCAGGTACGCCAGTTGCTGCGCGATCGCCAGTTGGCGCCGCTGGAGGTCAAGGCCACGCGCAGCCGCGAGCAGGGCAGTGGCCAGGCGCGCCTGGGGTTTGCCCGCGGCCTGTCGGCGCGAGATCTGGCGCTGGTCACCCGCCAGTTGGCGACATTGATCCAGGCGGCGTTGCCGATCGAGGAAGCGCTGCGCGCAGCAGCTGCGCAATCCACCAATTCGCGTATCCAGGGCATGTTGCTGGCGGTGCGCGCTCGCGTGCTGGAGGGGCACAGCCTGGCCGGCAGCCTCAAGGAATTTCCGGCCGCTTTTCCTGAGCTGTATCGCGCCACGGTGGCGGCGGGTGAGCATGCCGGGCATCTCGGCCCGGTGCTGGAGCAGTTGGCCGATTACACCGATCAGCGCCAGCAGTCGCGGCAGAAGGTGCAGTTGGCGCTGCTTTACCCGGTGATTCTGATGTGCGCGTCGCTGCTGATCGTCGGCTTTCTGCTTGGCTACGTGGTGCCGGATGTGGTCAAGGTGTTCGTCGATTCCGGGCAGACCCTGCCGGCGCTCACGCGCGGGCTGATCGCCCTGAGTGATTGGGTCAAGGCCTGGGGGCTGGTTGCATTGGTGGCGCTGGTACTGGCGGTGATCGCCTTGCGCGCCGCGCTGCGTGACGAGGCCTTCCGCCTGCGCTGGCATCGTTTTCTGTTGCGTATCCCGCTGATAGGCCGGCTGGGTCGCGCCACCGATTGCGCGCGTTTCGCCTCGACCCTGGCCATCCTCACTCGCAGTGGCGTGCCGCTGGTGGAGGCGCTGGCGATTGCTGGTGAGGTGATCGGCAATCGGGTGATCCGTGGCGAGGTGCTGGTGGCGGCGCAGAAGGTGCGCGAGGGCGGCAGCCTGACCCGTTCGCTGGAGGCCACCGGGCAGTTCCCGCCGATGATGTTGCACATGATCGCCAGCGGCGAACGCTCCGGCGAGCTGGATCAGATGTTGGCACGTACGGCGAAGAACCAGGAAAACGACCTCAGCGCGCAGATCGCCCTGCTGGTCGGGCTGTTCGAGCCGTTCATGCTGGTCTTCATGGGGGCAGTGGTGCTGGTGATCGTGCTGGCCATCCTGTTGCCGATTCTTTCTTTGAACCAAATGGTGGGGTAATTAGGTGATACGCAGACAAGCAGGTTTCACGCTCATCGAAATCATGGTCGTGGTGGTGATTCTGGGCATTCTGGCAGCGCTGGTGGTGCCGCAGGTGATGAGCCGGCCGGATCAGGCCAAGGTCACCGCCGCGCAGAACGACATCCGGGCCATCGGTGCGGCGCTGGATATGTACAAGCTCGACAACCACAACTACCCCAGCACTCAGCAGGGCCTGGAAGCGCTGGTGAGCAAGCCGAGCGGCAACCCGCCGGCGAAGAACTGGAACAAGGACGGCTACCTCAAGCGCCTGCCCATCGATCCGTGGGGCAACCCTTACCAATACCTTGCACCTGGTACCAAGGGCGCATTCGACCTGTATTCGCTTGGCGCGGACGGCAAGCAGGGCGGCAGCGACCTGAACGCCGATATCGGCAACTGGGATATCTGACTCGACCATGCCGCCGTTCGCCTGTAGGAGCGAGCTCTGCTCGCGAAGCGTTCGACATCGTCCATGTTCGCGAGCAGAGCTCGCTCCTACATTGAAGGCGCAACGCGGCTTCACCCTTATCGAACTGCTGGTGGTGCTGGTCATACTCGGCAGCCTGATCGGCCTGGCTGTATTCAGCACCGGCATCGCCGGGCCGGGGCGCGAGCTGCGCAGCGAGGCCGAACGCCTCAGTGGCCTGATCGGCGTGCTGCTCGACGAGGCGGTGCTGGACAACCGCGAGTACGGCTTGAGCTTCACCCGTGAAGGCTATCGAGTCCTGCGCTATGACCCGCAGCGCGCCGAGTGGCAGGCGCTGGATCGTCAGGTTCATCGCCTGCCGGAGTGGGCCGAGCTGGCCTTTGAAGTGGAGGGCGAGGCCCTGAGCCTGACGACCGAGGCTGGTGCTGATACGCCGCAGTTGCTGATTCTCTCAAGCGGCGAGCTGACGCCGTTTCGCCTGCGCCTGGCCGAGCGCCGCCGCGACGGCCTGCGCCTGCAATTGTCCAGTGATGGCTTCGGCCTGCCGCGTGTCGAGGAGTTGGGTGCGGGGCGTGCCGGATGAAGGGCGCGCGCGGTTTTACGCTGCTCGAGGTGATGGTGGCACTGGCGATCTTTGCCCTGGTCGCCGCCAGTGTGCTGACCGCCAGTGCACGTAGCGTGCGTACCGCCAGCCAGCTGGAAGACAAGACCCTGGCCATGTGGGTGGCCGATAACCGCATGGCGGAATTGCAACTGGCCGAGACCCCGCCCGCCGATGGCCGCGACCAGGGCCAGGTGGAGTTCGCTGGGCGCCGTTGGTCTTGGCAGAGCGAAATCCAGGCCACCAGCGAGCCTGCCATGCGCCGTGTGACGCTGTGGGTCGCCGCCGAAGAGCGCGGCGCCAGTGGCGATCTGCGTGAGCGCGCGCAGGTCACGCTCAGCGGTTTTCTGGGGGCGCCGCAGTGAATCGTCCGCAGCGCGGCTTCACCCTGCTGGAGCTGCTGATCGCCATCGCCATCTTCGCCCTGCTGGGGTTGGCCACCTACCGCATGCTCGACAGCGTGCTCAGCGCCGATGCCGTTACCCGCGAGCACGAACGCCAGTTGCGCGAGCTGACCCGTGCCCTGTCTGCCTTCGAGCGCGACCTGCGCCAGGTGACGGTGCGGCCGATTCGCGATGGTTTCGGCGATGCTCAGCCAGCGCTGCACAGCGACCTGACCGATGCCACGGCGCTGGAGCTGACCCGCGCTGGCTGGCGCAATCCGCTGGGCCAACCGCGAGCGGAGGTGCAGCGAGTGCGCTGGCAGCTCAGTGGCGAGCAATGGCAGCGCCGTTATTGGCGTGTGCTGGACCGCGCGCAGGACAGCGCACCGCAAATCCAGCAGGCACTCGATGGCGTCGAATCGCTGAGCTTGCGCTATCTGGACAAGGACGGGCAGTGGCAGCCCGACTGGCCGCCGGCCAATGCCTCTGGCGATGGCCTGCTCACCGACTTGCCGCGCGCCATCGAGCTGCGCCTGCAGCATCGCCGTTATGGCGAATTGCGTCGCCTGCTGCGCTTGCCGGATTTGCCGGCAGAGAACCGTGCTGGCGGGTCGCCGGACGAGCCGAATGAGGTGCCGCAGACATGAGGCGGCAGAGTGGGGTGGCGCTTATTACCGTGCTGCTGGTGGTCGCCGTGGTGACGGTGGTCTGCGCTGGTTTGATCGCTCGTCAGCAGCTGTCGATCCGCAGCAGCGCCAACCAGTTGCACGTGACCCAAGCCTGGCACTACGCACTGGGCGGCGAGACCCTGGCCAAGGCGATTCTCGAACGCGATCTGCGTCAGGGTGATCCGCGCCAGCCGGTGGATCATCCGCTGGAGCCCTGGGCCCGGCCACTGGCGCCGTTCCCGCTGGATGAGGGTGGCGAGCTGCGTGTGCGTATCGTCGACCCCAGCGGTCGTTTCAATCTCAATAGCCTGGTGCGCCAGGGCCGACCCAACGAGCTGGCGGTGCTGCGTTTGCGTCGCCTGCTGCTGCGCCTGGGAATCGACAAACCTTATGCCGAGCGCCTGCTGGACTGGCTCGATAGCGACAGCGAACTGCAGGGCGGCAATGGCGCGGAGGATGGCCAGTACCTGTTGGCGACACCACCTTACCGCACTGCCAATCGCGAGATCACTGATGTGTCCGAACTGCGCCTGCTGCTGGAGATGGAGGAGGCCGACTACCGCCGCCTGCGACCCTTCGTCAGCGCGCTGCCGAGCGAGGCGCTGCTCAATGTCAACACGGCCAGTGCGATGGTGCTCTCCAGTCTGTCCGACGGCTTGAGCCCGGATGCGGCCGTGTCGCTGATTGCCGGGCGCGGCGCCGAAGGCTATCCCAGCGCTGCGGCCTTCGCTGCCCAGCCTGCGCTTGCTGGCCTGGGTGAGCAGGTGGTGCAGGGGCTGGCGGTCGGCAGCCAGTATTTCGAGGTGTTCAGCGAAGTGAGCCTGGGTGAACGCCGGGTGGTATTGCGCAGCCTGTTGCAGCGCAGCAATGATGGCCAGGTCAGTGTCCTGGCGCGTGATCTGGGGCAGGGCGGTATGCCGCCACGTCCTATTGAGGAAGAACAAGAATGAACTCGACATGGATATTCCTGCCGCCCGAGGCGTGCCACGACCTGTCAGCGGACCTGCCCGTCATGCGCGTTACGGCAGATGACAGTCGCGCCTTGAGCCTGGCCGAGGCACTGGCCGATCTGCCGGCACACTGGGAGCTGGTGCTGCCGGTTGAGGCGGTCACCGCGTGCGCCGTGCAATTGCCGACGCAGAAGGCGCGCTGGATGCGCCAGGCGCTGCCGTTCGCGGTGGAGGAGCTACTGGCCGAGGATGTCGAACTGATGCATCTGGCCCTGGGTGAGCAACTGGCCGATGGCCGTCACCGTGTCTACGCGCTGCGCGCCAGCTGGTTACGCGAGTGTCTGGCGCTGTTCGCGGCGCAGCCGCCGCAGGCGATCCGGGTCGATGCCGATCTGTTGCCGCCCCAGGGCAGTCAACTGCTCTGGCTGCACTCGCGGTGGCTGCTCGGTGGCGAGGCGCCTTGGCGTCTGGCCTTGCAGCGCGAGGATTGGCCGGTGCTGGCAGGGCGCTGCCCCACGCCGCATATCGCCAGTGCGCCGACGGGGCAGGCGCTGCCCGAATCGGTCGATGAAGTGCACCTGTTGGAAGATGCGCATCAGTGGCTGGTGCGTCAGCACGCGAGTGTCGACTTCGCGCAAGGGGAGTTCGCCCTGCGCCAGAGCGGTGACGGCTGGCTGCGTTGGCGGCCGCTGGCCGGGGTGCTGGCGCTGTGTCTTGTGTTGCAGTGGGGCTTCAATCTCGCGCAGGGCTGGTACTTGCAGCGTGAGGCCGATGCCTATGCCGCGTCCAGCGAGGCGCTGTACCGCGAGCTGTTTCCGCAGGACAGCAAGCTGATCAATCTCCGCGCGCAGTTCGATCAGCATCTGGCGCAGTCTTCGGGCAGCGCCAGCCCGGTGCTCGGCCTGCTGGCCGAGGTGGCAGCGGCGCTACATGCCGAGGGCGCGCCGCAGGTACAGGTCAATCAGCTCGACTACAGCGCGACCCGTACCGATATGTCGCTGCAGTTGCAGGCACCGGGCTTCGCCGAGCTGGAGCGTTTGCGTGAGCGCCTGGAGGCGGCAGGATTGTCGGTGCAAATGGGTTCGGCCAGCCGCGAGGCCGAAGGCGTCAGCGCGCGCGTGGTAATAGGAGGATGAGCAGCATGTCGAGAACAGGGTTGAGCGAGAGTCTGCAACTGCACTGGCAGCGTTCGCCGCTGGCGCAACGCTGGCAGGCGCTGCCGGCGCGTGATCGCCTGGCGCTGGCGGCGCTGAGCGTCTTCCTGCTGCTGGTGGTGTTCTACCTGGCGTTGTGGCAACCGGCGCAGCGCCATGCCCAGGCCGCGCGCGCCACGTTCGAGGAGCAGCGCGCGCTTTATACCTATCTGCAAAGCCGTGCGCCGCAGGTGCAGGGGCGTGACCTGCAGCCGCGCGCCAGCCTCGACCCGGCGCGCCTGCAGGGCGTGGTCACGGCGAGTGCGGCGCAGCAGGGGCTGGTGATCGAGCGCCTGGATACCGAGGGTTTTGGTGCGGTGCAGGTCAACCTGCAGCCGGTGGCGTTCGCTCAGTTGCTGCGCTGGATTCAGGCGCTGGAAGAGCAGGGCGTGCGCGTCGAGGAAGCCGGGCTGGACCGCGCCGAGGAAAACCGCGTGATAGCGCGGCTTGGCTTGCGTGTGGGTGAGTGACTCGTGCGCTATTGATCGTCACTCCCGCGAAGGCGGGAGCCCAGGTGTTGCGTAACGCCTGGTTTCCCGCCTTCGCGGGAATGACGGCTACTCCAGTGCGTGGTCGTGTACCGATGCGCACCCTACGGTTTGCATAGCGCCACGGTAACAGCGCGCACCCGATTGGGCGGTTAGGGAACGTTGGTGCGCCGATACGGTGCCATTTACAACGCTGAATGACACGCGAAAGCGGCGTTAAAGCCCATGAAACGGGCTTTTGCTGATTGATGGCCTGAGTATTGCTGTAGATATCCGTTTACCCTTTTCTGCTTGATCACTCCTTTTGCGGGCTGTCAATATCTGCGCCCGGCGCTTCTGGTGCTTCTGTAATTAGTTGTCGCATTGAGGAAATATCGCCTCATTGCCTGCCGCTAGAATGCCGCACACCCAGCCAAGGCCCCTTTGTCGCTTGTCCACCACGACAGCGCAGCACCGCCTTCTACAATCCATAAAAGGCCCGGGCCCCTCACTGCCATCGATGTCATACCCAATTCGAAGGAGCAAAGAATGAAGAAGATCGCACTGCTTGGCGCCCTGGCGCTGTCCCTGATGTCGCCCTTGGCCATGGCCGAGAAGCCGCTGCGCATTGGCATCGAGGCGGCCTACCCGCCCTTCGCATTCAAGACTCCCGATGGTCAGATTTCCGGCTTCGACTACGACATCGGCAACGCCCTGTGCGAAGAGATGAAGGTCGAGTGCAAGTGGATCGAGCAGGAGTTCGACGGTCTGATCCCGGCCCTGAAAGTGCGCAAGTTCGACGCCGTGCTGTCGTCCATGTCGATCACCGAAGACCGCAAGAAGTCCGTGGACTTCACCGGCAAGTACTACGCCACCCCCGCCAAGCTGGCGATGAAAGCCGGTACCGAGATCAAGGACCCGCTGGTCGACCTGAAAGGCAAGAAGATCGGCGTGCAGCGTTCGTCCGTGTATGACCGTTACGCCACCGACATCTTCGCTCCGGCCGGCGCCGAGATCGTCCGTTACAGCTCGCAGAACGAAGTGTTCCTGGACATGCAGTCCGGCCGTCTGGACGCCACCCTGGCTGACTCGGTGAACATCGACGACGGTTTCCTCAAGACCGACGCTGGCAAGGGCTTCGCATTCGCCGGCCCGGACTTCACCGAGGTGAAGTACTTCGGCGAAGGTCAGGGCATTGCCGTGCGCAAGGGTGACCAGGCGCTGGCCGACAAGATCAGTGCTGCCATCCTGGCCATCCGCGCCAACGGCAAGTACAAGGAAGTGCAGGACAAGTACTTCGACTTCGACGTTTACGGCGAGTAAGCGTCCCAGGCAAAAAAAGTGGCACAACCTGAAAAGGGTTGGTGCCACTTTTTTCTTGGTTCTGCGGAGTTGGTTCTTGCTGGCTTTGGCTGAATGCCAACCGTGCGACCCGTCGCGTGAGCGACATGAATTTTCTTTGTGCTAGGCGGCGCCTGGGGTGCCTGAGAGGTATTAGCGCATGCTTCAAGGCTACGGCTCGACCATTCTCGATGGTGCCTGGCTCACTCTGCTTCTGGCGCTGACGTCGATGGCAGTGGCGATCTTCCTCGGCCTGCTGGGTGCGGCCTTTCGCTTGTCACCGGTGCGTTGGCTGGCGGCGTTGGGCGATACCTATGCCACGGTGATTCGCGGCATCCCCGATCTGGTGCTGATTCTGCTGATCTTCTACGGCGGCCAGGACATGGTGAACCGCATCGCGCCCATGGTCGGCTATGACGATTACATCGACATCAACCCCTTCGTCGCCGGCGTGTTCACCATGGGCTTCATCTTCGGGGCCTACCTGTCGGAGACCTTCCGTGGCGCCTTCATGGCGATCCCCAAGGGGCAGGCGGAAGCCGGCGCGGCCTATGGCATGAGCGGGATGCAGGTGTTCTTCCGCATTCTCGTGCCGCAGATGATCCGTTTCGCCATTCCCGGTTTCACCAACAACTGGCTGGTGCTGACCAAGGCCACCGCGCTGATTTCCGTGGTCGGCCTGCAGGACATGATGTTCAAGGCCAAGAGCGCGGCTGACGCGACGCGTGAGCCGTTCACCTTCTACCTGGCGGTAGCGGGGCTGTACCTGGTGCTGACCAGCGTGTCCCTGCTGGCGTTGCGGTTCCTCGAGAAACGCTACTCGGTAGGTACCAAGGCGGCTGACCTATGATCTTCGACTATCAAATGATCTGGGAGAACCTGCCGCTGTACTGGGGCGGCGTGCTGGTCACCGTGAAAATCCTGCTGATCTCCCTGGCGGTCGGCCTCAGCCTGGCGCTGCCGTTGGCGCTGATGCGGGTGTCGAAATCGCCCTGGGTCAACTTCCCGGCCTGGCTCTACACCTACGTGATTCGCGGCACGCCGATGCTGGTACAGCTGTTTCTGATCTATTACGGCCTGGCTCAGTTCGAGTTCATCCGTGACAGCTTCATGTGGCCGTATTTCTCCAGCGCCACCTTCTGCGCCTGCCTGGCGTTTGCCATCAATACTAGCGCCTACACGGCGGAAATCCTCGCCGGCAGCCTCAAGGCCACGCCGCCGGGTGAGATCGAGGCGGCCAAGGCCATGGGCATGTCGCGAGCCAAGCTGTACCGGCGCATCCTGCTGCCGTCGGCGCTGCGCCGTGCGCTGCCGCAGTACAGCAACGAAGTGATCATGATGCTGCACACCACGTCGCTGGCGTCGATCGTGACCCTGATCGACATCACTGGCGCGGCGCGTACCGTCAGTTCGCAGTACTACATGCCGTTCGAAGCCTTCATCACCGCCGGCCTGTTCTACTTGGCGCTGACCTTCATCCTGGTGCGCCTGTTCAAGCTGGCCGAACGTCGCTGGTTGGCCTACATGGCCCCGCGCAAGGGCTGATGCCATGACGATTCAAGAGAACCCGAACATGTACAAACTCGAAGTTCAGGACCTGCACAAGCGCTACGGCAGCCATGAGGTGATCAAGGGCGTGTCGATGGCAGCCAAGGCGGGCGACGTGATCAGCATCATCGGCTCCAGCGGCTCGGGCAAGAGTACCTTCCTGCGCTGCCTGAACCTGCTCGAACAGCCGCATGCCGGCAAGATTCTGCTTAACAACGAAGAGCTGAAGCTGGTGCCGGCCAAGGATGGTTCGCTGCGTGCCGCCGACGCCAAGCAACTGCAGCGCATGCGCTCGCGCCTGGCCATGGTGTTCCAGCACTTCAACCTGTGGTCGCACATGAGCGCCCTGGAAAACGTCATGGAAGCGCCGGTGCATGTGCTCGGCGTGAGCAAGGCCGAGGCCCGCGACAAGGCCGAGCACTACCTGGCCAAGGTCGGTGTGGCGCACCGCAAGGATGCCTACCCGGCGCACATGAGCGGTGGTGAGCAGCAGCGCGTGGCCATCGCCCGTGCCCTGGCCATGGAGCCGGAGGTGATGCTGTTCGACGAGCCGACTTCGGCGCTCGACCCGGAACTGGTCGGCGAAGTGCTCAAGGTGATGCAGGACCTGGCCACCGAAGGTCGCACCATGGTGGTGGTGACCCACGAAATGGGTTTTGCCCGCGAGGTGTCGAACCAGCTGGTATTCCTGCACAAGGGGCTGGTTGAAGAGCGCGGTTGCCCGAAGGAAGTGCTGGCCAATCCGCAATCCGAACGACTGCAGCAGTTTCTTTCCGGCAGTCTCAAATAATAAGAAGCTAGACTGCGCACTGAACCGGTGCACAGCGGACCTGAACAGACACTAATGACGCCTCATCGAATCGGCTTTTTGTATTGGCCTGGCACCAAAGCCCTGACCTTGTCTCTGGCGGAGGAAGCCCTGCGTGTTGCCCAGCGCGTGCATCCGGACGTGGTGTACGAGCTGGTGTTCCTCCAGGCCGAGCCGCTGGCTGCGGGTGACTGGCGTCTGCCGGGCGAGCCCTGGGCCGGGCATCTGGAAGGGTTGGACAAGCTGTTTCTGCTCGCCGATACGCCGCCGGCGCAGGTGTCCGCGGGCCTGGCGGCGGCGCTCAAGCAGCAGGTGCGCAGCGGTTGCGTGATCGGCGGGCTGTCTGCCGGGGTCTATCCGCTGGCTCAGCTCGGTTTGCTCGATGGTTATCGTGCGGCAGTGCACTGGCGCTGGCAGGACGATTTCTCCGAGCGTTTCCCCAAGGTCATCGCCACCAGCCATCTGTTCGACTGGGATCGCGATCGCCTGACCGCCTGTGGTGGCTTGGCCGTGCTCGATCTGCTGCTGGCAGTGCTGGCGCGCGATCACGGTGCCGAGCTGGCCGGTGCGGTGAGCGAGGAACTGGTGGTCGAGCGCATTCGCGAGGGTGGTGAGCGTCAGCGTATTCCGCTGCAGAATCGCCTCGGCTCCAGCCATCCCAAGCTGACCCAGGCCGTGCTGCTGATGGAAGCCAACATCGAGGAGCCGCTGACCACCGACGAGATTGCCCAGCATGTGTGTGTGTCGCGTCGTCAGCTCGAGCGCATCTTCAAACAGTACCTCAATCGCGTGCCCAGCCAGTATTACCTGGAGTTGCGCTTGAGCAAGGCGCGCCAGCTGCTGATGCAGACCAGCAAGTCGATCATCCAAATCGGCCTGTCCTGCGGATTTTCCTCGGGGCCGCATTTCTCCAGTGCCTACCGCAACTTCTTCGGCGCCACGCCGCGCGATGATCGCAACCAGCGTCGCAGCAACAGCCCCTTCGAGCTGACGTCGACGCCGGTCGAGCGGGGCTGAGGCGGCGTCTTCTACAAGCTTGTCTCCCCTCTCCCGCTTGCGGGAGAGGGGCGGGGGAGAGGGGCTGTCCGACACTCCGAGTTGCCTGAGCCACCCTCTCCCCAGCCCTCTCCCATAAATGGGAGAGGGAGTAGGTCGTGCATGGTTACGCAAGCAGGACTTTCGATACCGGCCAGTCAGCCTGCGGAGATTTTTTCTGGCAGCGTGCTCCAAGCGGCGATCTGCGATTAAACTGCGCCTTTCCGACGCTTTCTGTCGCTTGGACGAAAACCCGCGGAAAACCTGGGGTGGCGCTGTAAGAAGTTGTCGCATGGCGACAATGCCGGCCCCGATTCAGTCCCTACAATCCTTGCATTCCCTGTCGTTTCGGGCGCTTTGCCGCCTGCCAGCGGCCGGTATTTCTCATCAGGAGAGCTTTGATGTCCGTTCAGCACGATGCGGTGCAACGCGCCGATTTCGATCAGTTCATGGTCCCCAACTACGCCCCAGCTGCCTTCGTACCCGTGCGCGGCCTGGGTTCGCGAGTCTGGGATCAGAGCGGTCGAGAGCTGATCGACTTCGCTGGCGGCATCGCCGTCAACGTGCTTGGCCATTGCCACCCGGCGCTGGTCGCGGCGCTGACCGAGCAGGCCCATACCCTGTGGCACATCTCCAACGTGTTCACCAACGAGCCGACCCTGCGTCTGGGCAAGAAGCTGGTCGAAGCGACCTTCGCCGAGCGCGTGTTCTTCTGCAACTCCGGCGCCGAGGCCAACGAGGCTGCGTTCAAGCTGGCGCGGCGTGTCGCTCATGACCGTTTCGGGCCGGAGAAGCACGAGATCATCGCGGCGACCAACAGTTTCCACGGTCGTACCCTGTTCACCGTCAGCGTCGGTGGCCAGCCGAAGTACTCCGACGGTTTCGGGCCGAAGATCCAGGGCATCACCCATGTGCCGTACAACGATCTGGAGGCGTTGAAAGCCGCCATCTCCGACAAGACCTGCGCGGTGGTGCTGGAGCCGATCCAGGGTGAGGGCGGCGTGCTGCCGGCGGACAAGGCTTATCTGGAAGGTGCCCGCGAACTGTGCAACGCGCACAACGCGCTGCTGGTATTCGATGAAGTGCAGAGCGGTATGGGCCGCACTGGCGAGCTGTTCGCCTACATGAATTACGGCGTGGTGCCGGACATTCTCTCCAGCGCCAAGAGCCTGGGCGGTGGCTTCCCCATCGCGGCGATGCTCACCACCACCGATCTGGCCAAGCATTTCTCGCCCGGCACCCACGGCACCACCTACGGTGGTAACCCGCTGGCCTGTGCTGTTGGTGAGGCAGTGCTGGACATCGTCAACACCCGTCAGACGCTGGACGGCGTCAAGGCCAAGAGCGAACAGTTCAAGACCCGTCTGCTGGCGCTGGGCAAACAGTACGGCCTGTTCGAGCAGGTGCGCGGCATGGGGCTTCTCCTTGGTTGCGTGTTGAATGACGCGTGGCAGGGCAAGGCCAAGCAGGTGCTCGATGCCGCCACAGCCGAAGGCCTGATGATTCTGCAGGCCGGTCCGGACGTGGTGCGCTTCGCCCCGAGCCTGGTGGTCGAAGATGCCGATATCGAAGAAGGCCTGGCCCGTTTCGAGCGTGCGCTGAGCAAACTGACGGCAGCCTGAGTCTTCGCTGACTTGCTGTGGGTGGAGCTTTAGCCGCGACAATCGCGGCTGCGACGGCATGGATGCAGGAGCTAGAGCGAAGCAGGATGCCAGAGCCGAAGCACCTCCCACGGTTGTCCGCCTGACCCTGGCTGCGAGTCCTATAGATCCCGTGTTTTAGAAGGAGTGACCCATGCTGGTGATGCGCCCTGCGCAAATGGCGGACCTGGCGGATGTGCAGCGACTGGCTGCTGACAGCCCGGTGGGTGTCACTTCCTTGCCGGACGATGCAGGCCGGTTGGGCGACAAGATCGCCGCCTCGGATGCGTCGTTCGCCGCCGAAGTCAGTTTCAATGGCGAGGAGAGCTACTTCTTCGTCCTCGAGGACACCGAGAGCGGCCGCCTGGTCGGCTGTTCCGGCATCGTTGCCTCGGCGGGCTACTCCGAACCCTTCTACAGCTTTCGCAACGAAACCTTCGTGCACAACTCGCGCGAGCTGAAGATCCACAACAAGATCCACGTGCTGTCGCTGTGTCACGACCTGACCGGCAACAGCCTGCTCACCAGCTTCTACGTCGAGCGCCCGCTGGTCAGCAGCGTGTACGCCGAGCTCAATTCGCGCGGGCGCCTGCTGTTCATGGCGGGGCACCCGGAGCGCTTCGCCGATGCCGTGGTGGTGGAGATCGTCGGCCACAGCGACGAGAACGGTGATTCGCCGTTCTGGGACGCGCTGGGGCGCAATTTCTTCGACATGACCTACGCCGAGGCCGAGCGCCTGTGCGGCCTCAAAAGCCGCACCTTTCTCGCCGAGCTGATGCCGCATTATCCGATCTATGTGCCGCTGCTCTCGGACGAGGCGCAGGAGGCCATGGGCCAGGTGCATCCGCGTGCGCAGATCACCTTCGACATCCTCATGCGCGAAGGCTTCGAGACCGACCATTACATCGACATCTTCGACGGTGGCCCGACCCTGCATGCGCGCACGTCGGGCATTCGCAGCATCGCGCAGAGCCGCCTGGTGCCGGTGAAGATCGGCGACGCCGAGGCCGGTGGCCGCCAGTATCTGGTCAGCAATGGCCAACTGCAGGACTTCCGCGCCATCGTCGCCGACCTCGACTGGGTGCCGGGCAAGCCCGTGGTGCTCAGTGTGCAGGCGGCCGAGGTGCTGGGGGTTGGGGAAGGTGCCAGCGTCAGGTTGGTCGCTGTTTAACAGGCTCTGCTCCGGCTGGAGCGGGCGCCCCTTCGAGGGCGGATGAGAGTGCCGACGGTACTCTTGAGGAATCTGGAGGATTTATGATCGTTCGTCCCGTGCGCAGCGCCGACTTGCCGGCCCTGATCGACCTGGCTCGCAGTACCGGCGCCGGCCTGACCACGCTGCCGGCCAACGAGGAGCGCCTGGCGCATCGGGTCGGCTGGGCGGAGAAGGCCTTTCGCGGCGAGGCCGAACGTGCCGATGCCGACTACCTGTTCGTACTCGAAGACGATGCCGGCAAGGTGGTGGGCATTTCTGCGGTGGCCGGTGCTGTCGGCCTGCGTGAGCCTTGGTACAACTACCGCGTCGGCCTCACGGTCAGTGCTTCGCAGGAGCTGAACATCCATCGCCAGGTGCCGACGCTGTTCATGGCCAACGACCTGACCGGCAATTCCGAGTTGTGCTCGCTGTTCCTGCATGCCGATCACCGCAGCGGCCTCAACGGCCGCCTGCTGTCGAAGGCGCGCTTTCTGTTCATCGCCGAGTTTCGCGAGCTGTTCGGCGACAAGGTGATCGCCGAGATGCGCGGCATGTCCGATGACCGCGGGCGTTCGCCGTTCTGGGAAAGTCTTGGTCGGCATTTCTTCAAGATGGAGTTCTCCCAGGCGGACTACCTCACCGGCGTTGGCAACAAGGCTTTCATCGCCGAGCTGATGCCCAAGTTTCCGCTCTATACCTGCTTCCTGTCCGAAGATGCGTGCGCCGTGATCGGTCGGGTACATCCGGATACCGAGCCGGCGCTGGCCATGCTCAAGGCCGAGGGCTTCAGCTACCAGGGCTATGTCGACATCTTCGATGCCGGCCCGGCTATCGAGGCAGAAACCGCGAAGATCCGCGCCGTGCACGGCAGCCAGAACCTGGTGCTGGCCATCGGCACGCCAGGCGATGACGCCGAGCCTTTCCTGATACACAACCGCAAGCGCCAGGATTGCCGCATCACCGCTGCGCCTGCACGCCTGGCTGCCGGCACCCTGGTGGTCGATCCGCTGACCGCCAAGCGTCTGCGCCTTTCCGCGGGTGATCAGGTGCGTGCTGTGACGCTGTCGGCGCACCGCTGAGTTATTGGTTTTGCGCGGCGGCCCAAGCCGGCCGCCGGAAAATGCTGGGAGTGGTAAAACAAGATGAACACTCATTACATTGCAGGTCAGTGGCAGCCCGGTCAGGGCGAGTCGCTGCAATCGCTCGACCCGGTCAGCCAGGCCGTGCTGTGGCAGGGTCAGGGCGCCACGGCGGCGCAGGTCGATGCCGCCGTTAGCGCTGCACGGGGCGCGTTCTCGCTGTGGGCCGCGCACTCGCTGGACGGCCGCATCGCCGTGCTGGAGCGCTTCGCCGCCTGTTTGAAGTCACGCGCCGACGAAGTCGCCCGAGCGATTGGTGAGGAGACCGGCAAGCCGCTGTGGGAAGCCGCCACCGAAGTGAACAGCATGGTGGGCAAGGTCGCCATTTCCATTCAGAGCTACTGTGAGCGCACTGGCGAGAAGAGCGGCCCGCTGGGCGACGCCACCGCGGTGTTGCGGCATAAGCCACATGGGGTGGTGGCGGTGTTCGGTCCCTACAACTTCCCGGGTCACCTGCCCAATGGGCATATCGTGCCGGCGCTGCTGGCCGGTAACTGCGTGCTGTTCAAGCCCAGCGAGCTGGCGCCGAAGGTGGCCGAGCTGACCGTGCAATGCTGGATCGAGGCCGGGCTGCCCGAGGGTGTGCTCAACCTGTTACAGGGTGGTCGCGAAACCGGTGTTGCCCTGGCTGGCCACCCCGGTATCGACGGGCTGTTCTTCACCGGCTCCAGCCGCACCGGCAATCTGCTGCACGCCCAGTTCGCCGGGCGCCCGGACAAGATCCTGGCGCTGGAGATGGGCGGCAACAACCCACTGATCGTCGATCAGGTCACGGATGTCGATGCAGCGGTCTACACCATCGTCCAGTCCGCGTTCATCTCTGCCGGCCAGCGCTGCACCTGCGCGCGCCGTCTGCTGGTGCCGCAAGGGGAGTGGGGCGATGCGCTGCTGGCGCGCCTGGTGCAGGTCGTCGGGCAGATCAAGGTCGGTCGCTTCGACGAGCAGCCGGCGCCGTTCATGGGTTCGGTGATATCCCTGCAGGCCGCCGCACAACTGATGCAGGCGCAGCAGCACCTGCTGGCGGGCGGCGCCACGGCATTGCTGGCGATGACCCAGCCACAAGCCGATGCCGCACTGCTGACGCCCGGCATCCTCGATGTCACGGCCGTGAGCGACCGTCCTGACGAAGAACTCTTCGGCCCGCTGTTGCAGGTGATCCGCTACGACAGCTTCGAATCGGCCATCGCCGAGGCCAATGCCACGGCTTATGGTTTGGCCGCTGGCCTGCTGTCCGACTCGCGTGCACGCTTCGAGCAGTTCTGGCTGCATAGCCGCGCCGGCATCGTCAACTGGAACAAGCAGCTCACCGGTGCCGCCAGCACCGCGCCGTTCGGTGGTATCGGGGCGTCGGGCAACCACCGAGCCAGTGCCTACTACGCGGCAGATTACTGCGCCTACCCGGTGGCCGGGCTGGAAAGCGACAGCCTGAGCCTGCCCGCGACCCTGACTCCGGGAGTGACCCTGTAATGGCTGCCTATGAGATGAACTTTGACGGCCTGGTCGGGCCGACTCACAACTACGGCGGGCTGTCCTACGGCAACGTGGCTTCGCAGAGCAACAGTCAGGCGGCATCCAACCCCAAGGAGGCTGCCAAGCAGGGCCTGGCGAAGATGAAGGCGCTGATGGACATGGGCTTCAAGCAGGGCGTACTGGCCCCGCAGGAGCGTCCGGATGTCGCGGCGTTACGCCGCCTGGGCTTTACCGGCAGCGATGTCGAGGTGATCCAGCGTGCGGCACGCGAGGCCATGCCACTGCTGGTGGCGAGCTGCTCGGCCTCGAGCATGTGGACGGCCAATGCCTGCACCGTCAGCCCTAGTGCCGACACGGCGGACGGGCGCGTGCACTTCACCGCGGCCAACCTCAACTGCAAGTTCCACCGTAGCATCGAGCACCCGACCACCAGTCGCGTGCTGCAGGCGATGTTCGCCAACCCGGCGCACTTCGCTCACCACCCGGCGCTGCCGGCAGTGGCGCAGTTCGGTGACGAGGGCGCAGCCAACCACACGCGCTTCTGCAAGGGTTATGGCGACGCCGGGGTGGAGTTCTTCGTCTACGGGCGCAGCGCCTTCGACGCTCGCTATCCGGCGCCGGCGCGCTATCCGGCGCGACAGACCCTTGAGGCCAGCCAGGCGGTGGCCCGTCTGCATGGGCTAAGCGAGGCGGGTGTGGTCTACGCCCAGCAGAATCCGGCGGTGATCGATCAGGGCGTGTTCCACAATGACGTGATCGCCGTGGGTAACGGCGAGGTGCTGTTCTATCACCAGGATGCTTTCCTCGAAACAGACAAGGTGCTGGCCGAGCTGGGCGACAAGCTGGCTCGTCGTGGCGGCAACTTCCAGGCCGTATGCGTGCCTGGTTCTGCCGTCAGCGTGCAGGACGCGGTGCGCTCCTACCTGTTCAACAGTCAACTGCTGAGCCGTGCCGACGGCAGCATGCTGCTGGTGGTGCCGGAGGAATGCCGGAACAATGCCAGCGTCTGGCGCTATCTGCAGCAGCTGACGGCCAGCGGCGGGCCGATCCGCGAGGTGCGCGTGTTCGACCTCAAGCAGAGCATGCAGAATGGCGGTGGCCCGGCGTGCCTGCGCCTGCGCGTGGCGCTCAACGAGCAGGAACTGGCAGCGGTCAATCCTGGCGTGGTGATGAGCGACGCGCTGCACGATACCCTGGTGGCCTGGGTCGACAAGCATTACCGCGACCGCTTGAGCGAAGCCGACCTGGCCGACCCGCAATTGCTGACCGAATGCCGTGCGGCATTGGATGAACTGACGCAGATCCTTAAACTGGGCTCGGTCTATCCTTTTCAGATAGCCTGAACCTGACCTCGATTCCCGGAGATTTTATGAGCGACGCTCTGCAACTGATTCTTGAAGATAACGACGGCACCCAGCTGGAGACCTCCTGCAGCCGCTTTGCTGTGGTCTGGCAGGGCAAGGAGCTGTGGGTCCAGGCCGTTGGCGATCAGTTGCTGATCGGCGTCGACGTGGAGGAGGGCGATACCGAGTACGTCAACCTGCTGCTGCGTCCGCAGGCCACCAACCTGGTCAGCCTCCAGTTGGAGATGGAGCCGATGATCGCCGATGAGGACGATCATGTTCATGGCCCGGACTGCAATCACTGATCGAACCTTGTAGGAGCGAGCTTTGCTCGCGAAAACGCTTGTTCGCTCGCGACGCTCGCTTCTACCAAAATGCTGCGAACCAAGGAGTCCCCATGCTTGCCCTCGGCAAACTGCTTGAACTGACCCTGGCCGGCCACGAGCCGTCGGCGAAGATTCAACTGACGCCCGATGGCACGCGTCTGCGCTGGCTCGATGAAGGTGCGCTGGAGGTGACTCCGCCTGCAGCGCGCGACAATGGCCTCGACCTGCTGCTGTCGGCCGGCGTCCACGGTAACGAAACAGCGCCGATCGAGCTGCTCGACCGCCTGCTGCGTGGCATCGCGCGCAACGAGCTGCATCCGGCGGCGCGCATTCTCTTTCTGTTCGGTAACCCCGAGGCCATGCGCCGTGGCGAGCGTTACGTCGAGCAGGACCTCAATCGTCTGTTCAGCGGCCGTCACGAGCAGTCCAGTGGCTTCGAGGCCATCAGGGCCTGCGACCTTGAGCACCTGGCCGTCAATTTCTTCGGCAAGGACACCGGTCGTACGCGCCTGCACTACGACCTGCATACCGCCATCCGCGCGTCCAAAATCGAGCAGTTCGCCCTCTATCCGTGGCAGGAGGGGCGTGCACATTCCCGTCGCGAGCTGGAGCGTCTGCGTGCTGCCGGCATCGAGGCGGTACTGCTGCAGAACAAGTCGTCGATTACCTTCAGCGCCTATACCTACGCGCAACTCGGCGCCGAGGCCTTCACCCTGGAGCTGGGCAAGGCGCGTGCTTTCGGTCAGAACGAACTGGTCAACCTCGATCTGCTGGAGAACGCGCTGCACGCGCTGATCGAAGGGCCCGAGGTAATCACTGGCGAGCCGACCCTCGATGGCATGCAGCTGTTCGCCGTGTCGCGCGAGGTGATCAAGCACAGCGATAGTTTTCAACTGCATGTGCCTGCGGATATCGAGAACTTCACCGAGCTGGAGCCCGGCTACCTGCTTGCCGAGGATATCGCCGATATCCGCTGGATCGTGGAAGAGCAGGGCGCGCGCATCATCTTCCCCAATCCCAAGGTCAAGAATGGCCACCGCGCCGCCATCCTGATCGTCCCCGACGATGGCGCCGGTTTGGCATAGCGGCGTATGTTGCAGGGCTTTAGCCGCGACGTTGCGTCGTATTGATCGCCGCTAAAGCGCCTCCCACGGCATCCCGCGATTTTGCCTTCAACTGTATCTTCCACCGTCCGAGCGACCTCTTTAGCATGGGCCTTTCGCCAATTGCCGGGAAAGCCTGTCATGCCCCTGATCGACCTGCGTAGCGACACCGTTACCCAACCCACTGCTGCCATGCGCGAAGCCATGATGGCTGCCGAGCTGGGCGATGACGTGTATGGCGAAGACCCCACGGTTAATCGCCTGGAGGTCTGGCTGGCCAATGAACTGGGCTTCGAGGCGGCGCTGTTCGTCCCCACCGGCACCATGAGCAACCTGCTCGGCCTGATGGCTCATTGCGAACGCGGTGACGAGTACATCGTCGGCCAGCAGGCGCACACCTATAAGTACGAGGGTGGCGGCGCCGCCGTGCTCGGCTCCATCCAGCCGCAACCGATCGAGGGTGAAGCCGACGGCTCGCTGGATCTGAGCAGGGTCGAGGCGGCGATCAAGCAAGACGACTTCCACTTCGCCCGCACTCGCCTGCTGGCCCTGGAAAACACCATGCAGGGCAAGGTGCTGCCGCTCTATTATTTGGCTGCCGCCCGCGAACTGACTCGCCGTCGTGGTTTGAGCCTGCACCTCGATGGCGCCCGCCTGTATAACGCGGCGGTCAAGCTCGGTGTGCCGGCGCGCGAGATCACCCAGCACTTCGATTCGGTCTCGGTGTGCCTGTCCAAGGGGCTCGGTGCGCCGGTCGGTTCGGTGCTCTGTGGCAGTACGGCGTTGATCGCCAAAGCACGCCGTTTGCGAAAGATGGTCGGTGGTGGCATGCGTCAGGCCGGCGTGCTGGCGGCAGCAGGCTTGTATGCGCTGCAGCATCAGGTTCAGCGTCTGGCCGAGGATCACGCCAAGGCCGCACACCTGGGCGAGGCGTTGACCGAGCTGGGTTATAGCGTCGAGCCGGTGCAGACCAATATGGTCTATGTGCAACTTGGCGAGCGTGCCGGGCAAGTTAAGGCCTTCATGGCCGAACACGGCATCGCCGTCAGTGCCGCGCCACGCCTGCGTCTGGTCACTCATCTGGACGTCAGCGCCGAACAAATCGAGCGGGTGATCAGGGCATTTGCTGCTTTCCGTTCGCATTAAGCGTCAGGCGTGCGCTGCCGATAGGCGCACGCTATCAACAAGGCACTAGCCGCGGGCGATGGGGCCGATATAATGCGTCCCTTTGCCGGCTTTGCCGTGGCCGCCTGATTCCGTGGATATCCCTATGAAAAGCGCAGAAATCCGTGAAGCCTTCCTGAGCTTCTTCGAAGAAAAAGGGCACACTCGTGTCGCTTCCAGCTCGCTGATTCCGGCGAACGACCCAACCCTGCTGTTCACCAACGCGGGTATGAACCAGTTCAAGGACTGCTTCCTAGGTCTGGAAAAACGCGCCTACACTCGCGCCACCACCAGCCAGAAGTGCGTGCGTGCCGGCGGTAAGCACAACGACCTGGAAAACGTCGGCTACACCGCGCGTCACCACACCTTCTTCGAAATGCTGGGCAACTTCAGCTTCGGCGACTATTTCAAGCGCGATGCCATTCATTACGCCTGGGAATTCCTGACCTCCGACAAGTGGCTGAACCTGCCCAAGGAAAAGCTCTGGGTCACTGTCTACGCCACCGATGACGAAGCCTACGAGATCTGGACCAAGGAAGTTGGCATCCCCACCGAGCGCATGATCCGCATCGGCGACAACAAGGGTGCGCCGTACGCCTCCGACAACTTCTGGGCAATGGGTGATACCGGGCCGTGCGGCCCGTGCACCGAGATCTTCTTCGACCACGGCGAGCACATCTGGGGCGGCCCACCCGGCAGCCCGGAAGAAGATGGCGACCGCTACATCGAGATCTGGAACAACGTGTTCATGCAGTTCAACCGCACTGCAGATGGCGTGCTGCACCCGCTGCCGGCGCCGAGTGTGGACACCGGCATGGGCCTCGAGCGCATCAGCGCCGTGCTGCAGCACGTCAACTCGAACTACGAGATCGACCTGTTCCAGAACCTGTTGGCCGCCTCGGCCAAGGCCATCGGCTGCAGCAACGAAGGCCAGGCCTCGCTGAAAGTGGTGGCTGACCACATCCGTTCCTGCAGCTTCCTGATTGCCGACGGCGTGACTCCGTCCAACGAAGGCCGTGGCTACGTGCTGCGCCGCATCGTGCGTCGCGCCTGCCGTCACGGTAACAAGCTGGGCGCCAAGGGCAGCTTCTTCTACCAGATCGTCGCTGCGCTGGTGGCTGAGATGGGCGAAGCCTTCCCCGAACTCAAACAGCAGCAGGCGCATATCGAGCGCGTGCTCAAGACCGAAGAAGAGCAGTTCGCCAAGACCCTGGAGCAGGGCCTGAAGATCCTTGAGCAGGATCTGGCCGGCCTGCAGGGCTCGGTAATCCCGGGCGACGTGGTGTTCAAGCTGTATGACACCTACGGTTTCCCGGTTGACCTGACCGCCGACATCGCCCGTGAGCGCGAGCTGTCGGTGGACGAAGAGGGCTTCGAGCGTGAAATGGAAGCGCAGCGTGAGCGCGCCCGTTCCGCCAGCGCCTTCGGCATGGACTACAACGCCCTGGTCAAGGTTGATAGCGACACCCGCTTCCTCGGTTACGAAGGCACCAGCGGCAGCGGCAAGATCATTGCCCTGTTCAAGGGCGGTGCTGCAGTCGACAGCCTCGCCGAAGGCGAAGAGGGCGTGGTGGTGCTGGATCAGACCCCGTTCTACGCCGAGTCCGGTGGCCAGATCGGCGACTGCGGCTATCTAGAAAGTGCTGGCGTACGCTTCGACGTGCGCGACACCACCAAGGCTGGAGGTGCCTTCCTGCACCACGGTGTGGTGGCCAAAGGCGGCCTGAGTGTCGGCACCAGCGTCAAGGCCGAAGCCGAAGCGGGTGTGCGTCAGGCCACCGCGCTGAACCACTCCGCGACCCACCTGCTGCACGCCGCGCTGCGTCAGGTGTTGGGCGATCACGTGCAGCAGAAAGGTTCGCTGGTCGACAGTCAGCGCCTGCGTTTCGACTTCAGCCACTTCGAGGCGATCAAGCCCGAGCAGATCAAGCAGCTGGAAGACATCGTCAACGCTGAGATTCGCAAGAACTCCGAGGTCGAGACCGAAGAAACCGACATCGAGACCGCCAAGTCCAAGGGCGCCATGGCGCTGTTCGGCGAGAAGTACGGTGATCAGGTACGTGTGCTGAGTATGGGCGGCGATTTCTCCGTCGAGCTGTGTGGCGGTACTCACGTATCGCGCACCGGCGACATCGGTCTGTTCAAGATCACCAGCGAAGGCGGCGTGGCCGCTGGCGTGCGTCGTATCGAAGCGGTCACTGGTGCCGCCGCGCTGGCCTGGCTCAACGGTGCCGAGGAACAGCTCAAGGAAGCCGCCTCCCTGGTCAAGGGCAGCCGCGACAACGTGCTGGACAAACTCTCGGCCCTGATCGAGCGCAACCGTCAGCTGGAAAAGGAGCTGGAGCAGCTCAAGGCCAAGGCCGCCAGCGCTGCTGGCAATGACCTGGCTGGTTCGGCCGTGGACGTGAAGGGCACCAAGGTGCTGGCTGCGCGTCTCGATGGTCTGGACGGCAAGGCGCTGCTGGCGCTGGTCGACCAACTGAAGAACAAGCTGGGCAGCGCTGTGATCCTGCTCGGCGGCGTGTTCGACGAGAAGGTGGTACTGGTCGCCGGTGTGACCCAGGACCTGACTGCCAAGCTCAAGGCCGGTGACCTGATGAAGCAGGCCGCCGCAGCAGTGGGCGGCAAGGGTGGTGGTCGCCCAGACATGGCCCAGGGTGGCGGCGTCGATGCCGGCAAGCTGGATGAAGCCCTGGCCCTGGCCGCAACCCTGGTCGAGCAGGCTTCGTAACGAGCGAGAAAGCGGGGCCCGCAGTGCGTCCGGCGGGCCTTGGCAGTATGACCCGATGCGGGTTTAATGGGCGCCCTTCGAGGAATCAGGCGGCTTTTTGAAATGGCTTTGATCGTACAGAAGTTTGGGGGCACCTCCGTCGGCACCATCGAGCGTATCGCGCAGGTGGCCGACAAGGTGAAGAAGTTCCGCGAGAACGGTGACGACATCGTCGTCGTGGTTTCCGCCATGAGCGGCGAAACCAACCGCCTGATCGATCTGGCCAAACAGATCACCGATGGCGAGCCGGTTGCGCGTGAGCTGGATGTGATGGTGTCCACCGGTGAGCAGGTGACCATTGCCCTGTTGGCCATGGCGCTGATCAAGCGCGGCGTGCCGGCGGTGTCCTACACCGGCAACCAGGTGCGCATCCTCACCGACAGCGCGCACAACAAGGCGCGTATTCTGCAGATCGATGACCAGAAGATTCGTGCCGACCTCAAGGCCGGCCGCGTCGTCGTGGTCGCGGGTTTCCAGGGCGTCGACGAGCACGGCAACATCACTACCCTGGGTCGTGGCGGCTCCGATACCACCGGTGTGGCTCTGGCCGCAGCGCTGAAAGCCGAGGAGTGCCAGATCTACACCGACGTCGATGGTGTCTACACCACCGACCCGCGCGTGGTGCCCAAGGCCCAGCGTCTGGAAAAGATCACCTTCGAAGAAATGCTGGAAATGGCCAGCCTAGGTTCCAAGGTGCTGCAGATTCGTTCGGTGGAATTCGCCGGCAAGTACAACGTCCCGCTGCGCGTTCTGCACAGCTTCCAGGAGGGCCCGGGCACCCTCATTACCCTTGATGAAGAGGAATCCATGGAACAGCCGATCATTTCCGGCATCGCTTTCAATCGCGACGAAGCCAAGCTGACCATCCGTGGGGTGCCGGATATCCCAGGCATCGCCTTCAAGATTCTCGGCCCGATCAGCGCCGGCAATATCGAAGTGGACATGATCGTGCAGAACGTCTCGCACGATAACACCACCGACTTCACCTTCACCGTGCACCGCAACGACTACAACAACGCCCTGAACGTGCTGCAAAAGACCGCAGACGAACTGGGTGCGCGTGAAGTGGTCGGCGACACCAACATTGCCAAGGTGTCCATCGTCGGTGTCGGTATGCGTTCCCACGCCGGTGTTGCCAGTCGTATGTTCGAGGCCCTGGCCAAGGAGACCATCAATATCCAGATGATCTCCACCTCCGAGATCAAGGTGTCCGTGGTGATCGAAGAGAAGTACCTGGAGCTGGCGGTACGCGCACTGCATACCGCCTTCGAGCTGGATGCTCCAGCCCGGCAGGGCGAGTAATTCCACTGATTTGAAAGGCGCGGCTGGTTCCGCGCCTTTCGTCTTTTTGACTGGCATGCGGGAACTTTCTTTCTACGCAGGCTGGTCAATACTTGGGTGGAGGCTTTCATGCTTGATTTAGCAGGAAGCCGGCACCATTTTCTTTTTGCAGACTGTTGTCCTGAGAAATGTAATCCGTTGAGGAGAAAGGAATGCTGATTCTGACTCGCCGGGTCGGAGAGACCCTGATGGTCGGTGATGATGTGACTGTCACCGTGTTGGGTGTGAAAGGTAACCAGGTGCGCATTGGTGTCAATGCGCCGAAGGAGGTTGCCGTGCACCGTGAAGAAATCTACCAGCGCATCCAGAAAGAGAAGGGTGACGAACCAAGCCACTAATTTTTCTACAAATTTTTGTTTGCAAACGGGGAAAACATGTTTATCATGCGCCCCGTGTTGCGGAGAGGTGGCCGAGTGGCCGAAGGCGCTCCCCTGCTAAGGGAGTACACCTCAAAAGGGTGTCGGGGGTTCGAATCCCCCCTTCTCCGCCATTATTCAGCGAGTCGGGCGTAAGTCGGGCTGGCGAATCACCAGAGGTGATCTGGTATAAAAGCACCAAGTAAGTGGACTCATAGCTCAGCTGGATAGAGTACTCGGCTACGAACCGAGCGGTCGGAGGTTCGAATCCTCCTGAGTCCGCCATATTCAAATGGCTTGCATCGCTGCAAGCCATTTTGTTTCAACCAGCGGTGATCTGGTCTAAAAGCGCCAAAAGTGGACTCATAGCTCAGCTGGATAGAGTACTCGGCTACGAACCGAGCGGTCGGAGGTTCGAATCCTCCTGAGTCCGCCATATTAAATGGCACTGCAGCGATGCAAGGTCATGTTTCAGCCAGCGGTGATCTGGTCAAAAAGCGCCAAATGGACTCATAGCTCAGCTGGATAGAGTACTCGGCTACGAACCGAGCGGTCGGAGGTTCGAATCCTCCTGAGTCCGCCATACCGAAAGGGCCTGCAGCAATGCAGGCCCTTTTTCTTTGTGCGTTATTTCTTCACGCAGCCGGCTTCGTCGAAGCTGATCTGTCGGCTGTTCCCGCCTTTGCGTTTCTCTCGGTAATGGTAGCGCTGCTGCCCATTGCTGCTGGTGACTCTATCTGGCTTGCCCAGGCTGCTTTCCACGTCGGCGCGGCTCATGCCGGGGCGGACTTCCTTGCGGATGATCGCCTGGCGTCTCTCGCGGCTGGTCAGCAGGTTGTCGCAACCATCGTCCTGTTGGCCAACGATGACCAGCTCGCCACTGCCGGTCGAGGTGGTTGCTGCGCGCCGGCCTGGGTCCGCAAGAGGGATTGCCTTGCCGCTGCTGGGGGTGTGGTTGCGCGTATCCTGCAGGTGCAGCTCTTGATCGTCGGCGCAGCCGTGGCGGGTGAAGGTGACATGGCCATTTGCACTCACGCAGCGGAACACACTGGCCGCTGAGCTGTCTGCAATAGGGTAGAGAAATGCAGCGGCCAATAGCGCTGCGAAGTGCAGTCCTCGCATGAGTCGTCCTCCCTGACGTTTGCCTGCTTCAGGTTAGACCGTTTTTTCGTACTCGCCAGGGTGTCCTGGTGCGGATGGCTGGCGTCGCATAACTAGGTTTTCATGCGAGATCGAAGTTTGTGATGCAAGCAATTGTTCTTGCCGTGCTTTTGTCACGTACAAAGCTGTTTTGCGGTGTTATGATTCGCCGCGTCAGCCCCGCCGGGGCTTGTGGAATACCACCATGGACTTACCCAGTAGTTACTCAATACTCCCCTCGCACAATCGTGTAAGACCTGATTGATCCCCTTTGGCGTGCCCGCCAGCTGGGGGTGGAGCGCGCTATGACAGAAGTAGAAGCCAAAAAGCCGCAAGAGAGCTTGCAGGATCGCCTGGCCCAGGTGATCGAACTGCTGCATCGGCACAAACTGGTCGAAGACCTGACTCACCGTCAGGAAGGCCAGCATCACGACCGGGTCGAGAACCTGGTGCATCGTCAGAATCTCGTCGAGCTGCAGCGCAAGCTCGAAGATCTGCACCCTGCGGATATCGCCCACATCCTCGAAGCCCTGCCGCTCGATGAGCGTCTGACCGTCTGGCAACTGGTCAAGGCCGAGCGCGATGGCGACATCCTGCTGGAAGTCTCCGACGCGGTACGAGAAACCCTGATCGCCGACATGGACGATCACGAGATTCTCGCTGCAGCCAAGGACATGGACGCCGACGAGCTCGCTGACCTGGCCCCGGAACTGCCGCGCGACGTCGTTCATGAGCTGATGGAGTCGCTCGACGCTCAGCAGCGTGAGCGTGTGCGTTCGGCCCTGTCCTACGAGGAAGATCAGGTCGGCGCGCTGATGGACTTCGAGATGGTCACCATCCGCGAAGACGTCAGCCTGGAAGTGGTTCTGCGTTATCTGCGCCGCCTGAAGGAGCTGCCGGGCCATACCGACAAGCTGTTCGTGGTCGATTACGACGGCGTGCTCAAGGGTGTGCTGCCGATCAAGCGTTTGCTGGTCAATGATCCGGAGAAGCAGGTCGGCGAAGTCATGGCCGACGATCCGGTGAGTTTCCACCCGGACGAGGACGGTTACGACGCCGCTCAGGCGTTCGAGCGTTACGACCTGATTTCCGCCCCGGTGGTGGACAAGAACGGCAAGCTGATCGGTCGCCTGACCATCGACGAGATGGTCGACCTGATCCGTGAGGAAAGTGAAAGCGAAGTGCTGAACATGGCCGGTCTGCGCGAGGAGGAAGACATCTTCGCCTCGGTGTGGAAGTCGGTTCGCAACCGCTGGGCCTGGCTGGCGATCAACCTGGTCACCGCGTTCCTGGCGTCGCGTGTGATCGGCCTGTTCGAAGGCTCGATCGAAAAGCTGGTGGCGCTGGCGGCGCTGATGCCCATCGTTGCCGGTATCGGTGGCAACTCGGGTAACCAGACCATCACCATGATCGTACGCGCCATGGCGCTGGATCAGGTCAGCACTGGCAATACCAAGCGTCTGGTACGCAAGGAACTGGGTGTTTCCCTGATCAACGGCATCCTCTGGGGTGGTGTGATCGGCGCCGTTGCCTATGGGCTCTACGGTAGTTGGTCGCTGGGCGTGGTGATGACCGCGGCAATGACCCTCAACCTGTTGCTGGCGGCGTTGATGGGCGTGCTGATCCCCATGACGCTGGCACGCCTGGGGCGTGACCCGGCCATGGGGGCCAGTGTGATGATCACCGCCATGACCGACAGCGGTGGTTTCTTCATCTTCCTGGGGCTGGCGTCGATCTTCCTGCTGTAATCAGTTCATCAGCTCGACCAGCCGCCAGGTATCGAGAAAGACCGTGACCTGAGTGATCCGGCCATTCTCCAGCTGCATGTGCCAGGAATAACTGTTCTCGTAGCGGCTGCCGTCCTTGGCAGTCGCCTCGCCATCCATGTGCACGACCACGTAAGGCCCTTGCGCCACGATCTGGCGGACGGTGGGTATGATGGGCGTGGCCAGTTTGTCAGTGATGGGTTTGACCGCATCTTCCATGAACGCCTCACGCGTGCGGTAAGTCCCGGAGGACGGGCTGCTACCGGCCACGACCCAGACGGCGTCATCGGCGAGCAACTGGAAGATACCGCCCTGGCCGGAGCGCCAATCATCGAAGGCTTTCTGAATCAGGGCCTGATTGGCCGCGGTGCTGTCGTTTGCCCAGGCCGGGAGGCAGAGTGAGGCGCTCAGCAGCAGTGCGATGATGATTTTTTGCGTGTTCATGGTTTTTTCCTTGGCTGATGGGTGGCGTTACTCGTCAGTTGAAGTGTTCTTGCGGCGCAGCACCATGCTGCCGTGATAGAGCACGTCGTCGATGAATTCCCCGTCGGCGGTAAAGCCGGTGTCGTCGACGTAGTCGATGTGGTTGCCGGTGACGTGGTAGTTGCCCTGGTAGGCGCTCTCGCGATTCCCGCGTGCCTCGTCATAGCGGCCGTTGGCCAATAGCTCATGGCGGACATGGCCGTCGTCCGTTACCCACATGCCTACATAAGGATGTAAAGGCTCGGATGCTGCCATTACCGCGTCGGGTAGCAGGGCGCCGCTGATCAGCATTGCCGCGACGGTGTTCTTCGCTGGCATGGTGTTCTCCATCAATAAGGGCTGGCGGTTGGGCGCACGATCAGCTCGCTGACGTCGACGTCAGCGGGTTGTTCGACTGCATAGGCCACGGCGCGGGCGATGGCGTCTGGCGTGATGGCGACGCGACGGAAAGCTTTCATCGCCTCGCGCGCACTGGCATCGGAGATGCTGTCGGCCAGTTCGGACTCGACCACGCCGGGGCAGATGGTAGTGACGCGTATACGCTCGCTTTCCTGGCGCAGGCCAGACGGCATACTTGGTGGCGCAGTAGACCGCTGCTGTCGGCGATACGGCGTGGGCGCCGATGGAGGCGATATTGATGACCTGGCCGCGCCCGCGCTCTTCCATGCCTGGTAGTACGGCGGCAATACCATGCAACACGCCCCGGATGTTGATGTCGATCATGCGATTCCACTCGTCCACCTTCAGGGCGTTGAGCGGCGACAGCGGCATGACTCCGGCATTGTTGATGATCACGTCGACGGGGCCGTGCTGCGCTTCGGCATATTCGACGAAGGCCTGCATCTCATGCAGTTGGCTGGCGTCGAGGGTGAGGCAGGAGGCGTGCTGACCTTGTGCTTGCAGTTCTTCTACCAGCACCTGCAGGCGCTCGATGCGCCGGGCGCCGAGTACCACGTGATGGTCCAGGCTTGCCAGGTGTCTGGCGATGGCTTCGCCGATACCGCTACTGGCACTGGTGACGAGGATGACTTTGCTCATGTCGATCTCCATTGCGTTCTGGAGAGTCCATGCTAGGCAGGGGGCGGCCGGCTGCTAAGTCCCGTTACTCTTTCGATATTGCCTGTTTCTATTGAATGCTTCCTACAATGTCCGGGTATTGATAACGAGTCGAAAGCAGCGCATGAGCATGAGTCCTGAGCGCATCAAGCAGCGTATGGTCGAGCTGATGCTGCGCTTGGCCCCCGAGGAGGGGTACACCGCGGCGCAGCTCGACGGCGTTACCTTGATGCGCTCCAATCGCTCGCTACCGATTACCCCGGCACTGTATGAGCCGAGCATCGTGATCGTGATCCAGGGGCGCAAGAGCGGGCTGCACGACGGCAACCTGTACGTATACGACGCGCAGCACTATCTGGTGCTGGCGCTGCCTTTGCCATTTTCCATCGAGACCGAGGCCAGCGCCGAAGAGCCGATGCTGGGTGTGGCGCTGCGTGTCGGGTATGAAAGTCCGTCGCAGTTCAGTCGAGAGTTCAAGCGCCTGTTCGGGCGTACCCTGGCGATGAGACGCGTCACTTCAAGACCCTGCTGAGGCTTGCTCCTGCCGTTGCTGGCGTGGCGCGCTCCGCATCCTGATACTTCCCTCGCAGGGCCTTTCTGCTTCTTTGGTAGTGGATGCCGATAAACCACTACATAAATAGCCCGTCCGGCCCTTTTGGCGTTTGCTTCAAACGCTCGTTTCACGCTAAGGTTCGCCAGCTTTGCCCAGGCGCTGACGCTGGGCGCTCCTATTCAATAATGAACGCAGCCCGCGAGCTGCTGGCCAAAGGAGCCAAGATGACCCCCAGTGAACTGCTGCTCGAGGGTGTCGAACTCATGCTGTTCGGCATGGGCTTCGTCTTTGTCTTTCTGGTGTTGCTGGTGGGTGTGGTCAGTCTGATGTCACGGCTGATCGCGACCTTCGCACCGCCCGCGCCGAGCCCGGCCATTTCTTCTCCAGCACCTAGTGCCAGGTCGGCCAGCCATGAGCCGGACGCAGCAACACTGGCCGCCATCCAATCCGCCATTGCCCAGCACCGCGCACGCCGCGGTTGATCAGGTTCAGAGGGAGTACCTGCATGACTGCCGTGAAACAAGCACTCGGAATCACCGATGTGGTGCTGCGTGATGCGCATCAGTCGATCCTGGCGACGCGTGTTCGTCTTGAAGACATGCTGCCGATCGCGCCCAAGCTCGATCAGGTGGGCTTCTGGTCGGTGGAGTCCTGGGGTGGCGCGACCTTCGATGCCTGCATTCGTTATCTCGGCGAAGATCCCTGGGAGCGTATACGCGAGCTGAAGAAGGCCATGCCCAATACCCGCCAGCAGATGCTGTTGCGCGGGCAGAACCTGTTGGGCTACCGCCACTACGCAGATGACGTAGTGGAAAAATTCGTCGAGCGTGCCGCCGTCAACGGCGTCGATGTGTTTCGCGTATTCGACGCGATGAACGATCCGCGCAATCTGGAAACGGCGCTCAAGGCCGTCAAACAGCAGGGCAAGCACGCCCAGGGCACCATCTCCTACACCACCAGCCCGGTGCATACGCTGGATATGTGGGTCGATCTGGCCAAGCAGATCGAAGACATGGGCGCCGATTCGGTGGCGATCAAGGACATGGCCGGGATTCTTACGCCTTACACGGCGTTCGAGCTGGTCTCACGTCTGAAGGCCAGCCTGGCCATTCCGATTCATATGCAGTGCCACGCCACGGCTGGGCTGTCGTCGGTGGCCATCCTGAAGGCGGTGGAAGCGGGCATCGACAACGTCGACACCGCAATTTCTTCTCTGTCGATGACCTACGGTCATTCGCCGACCGAGTCGGTGGTGGCGATGTTCCAGAACACCGAGCGCGACACCGGGCTCAACCTGGAGCTGCTGGAAGAAATCGCCGCGTACTTTCGCGAGGTGCGCAAGAAGTACGCGAAGTTCGAAGGCAACCTCAAGGGCGTCGACTCGCGCATCCTGGTCGCCCAGGTGCCGGGCGGTATGCTCACCAACATGGAAAGCCAGCTGAAAGAGCAGGGCGCTCAGGACAAGTTCGACCAGGTGCTGGCCGAGATTCCACGCGTGCGCGAAGACCTGGGTTTCATTCCGCTGGTGACGCCCACTTCGCAGATCGTTGGTACCCAGGCAGTGATCAACGTGCTCACCGGCGAGCGTTACAAGTCGATCACCAAGGAAACCGCCGGCGTACTCAAGGGCGAGTATGGCGCAGCTCCTGCTCCCTTCAATGCCGAACTGCAGGCCCGTGTGCTCGATGGTGCCGAGGCTATCACCTGTCGTCCGGCCGACCTGCTCGAAGCCGAGATGGACAAGCTGACCGCCGAACTCAAGGGCATCGCTCAGGAGAAAGGCATCAAGTTGGCCGCCGACGAAATCGACGACGTCCTGACCTACGCGCTATTCCCGCAGATCGGCTTGAAATTCCTGGAGAACCGCGGCAATCCGGCGGTCTTCGAACCCGCTCCGACTGGTAAGGAAATGCCTGCTCACGAGGCTGGCAAGCCTGAGGTCTACACCGTCGAGGTCAATGGCAAGTCGTTCGTCGTGCAGGTGAGCGACGGCGGTGATATCGAGGGAATCAAGCCCGTCGGTGGCGCGGCGAGCGCTGCACCGGCGGCTACTCCGGCTGCAGTGGATGGCGGCGAGCCGCAGGCGGCACCGCTGGCTGGCAATATCTTCAAGGTGCTGGTGCAGTCAGGCCAGGCCGTGGAGGAAGGCGAGTTGGTGATCATTCTTGAGGCGATGAAGATGGAAACCGAGATCCGCGCCTTCAAGGCCGGTACTGTCGGTGCCGTCAACGTCAAGGTCGGCGATACCGTGGTAGTGGGCGCTAGCCTGCTGACCATCGGCTGAGGGGCGCATAATGGAAAAGCTGCTCAAGCTCTGGCAGAGCACCGGCCTGTATCACCTGGAACCCGGTCAGGCGTTCATGATCGCGGTGTGCATACTGCTGATCTACCTGGCGATCAAGAAAGGCTTCGAGCCTTTGCTGTTGATTCCTATCGGCTTCGGCGGGCTGATGTCGAACATTCCGGTGGCCAACATGGCGGAGGGTGCGGGTTTTCTGCACCTGATCTACGAGGTAGGCCTGCCCACCAGTATCTTCCCGCTGCTGATTTTTTTGGGCGTCGGCGCCATGACCGATTTCGGTCCGATGCTAGCCAACCCCAAAACACTGCTGTTGGGTGCTGCTGCGCAGTTCGGTATTTTCGGTACGCTGCTCGGCGCCTTGGCACTGACTGCGTTGGGTATTCCCGGTATGGAGTTCACCCTCAAGGAGGCTGCCTCCATCGCCATCATTGGCGGTGCTGACGGCCCGACCTCGATCTTCGTGACCTCCAAGCTGGCGCCGCATCTACTTGGTCCTATTGCAGTTGCGGCCTATGCCTACATGGCGTTGGTGCCCTTGATTCAGCCGCCGATCATGCGCGCCCTGACCACCAAGGAAGAGCGCGCCATCGTCATGCAGCAGCTGCGTCCGGTGGGGCAGACCGAGAAAATCATTTTCCCCATCGTGCTATGCATTCTGATCGGGATGCTGCTGCCTGACGCCGCGCCGCTGATCGGTATGTTCGCCCTCGGCAACCTGCTGCGTGAGGCTGGGGTGGTCGAGCGTCTGGCTGATACCTCGCGCAATGCACTGATCAATATCGTCACCATCTTCCTCGGTCTGACCGTGGGCTCGAAGCTGTCGGCCGAGGCCTTCCTGCAGCTCAAGACCCTGGGCATTCTGATGCTGGGCATGGTGGCGTTTTGCGCGGGTACGGCGGCCGGTGTATTGATGGCCAAGCTGATGAACCTGTTCAGCAGCAACAAGGTCAATCCGTTGATCGGCTCGGCGGGTGTGTCGGCAGTGCCAATGGCCGCTCGGGTATCGAACAAGGTCGGCCTGGAGGCCAACCCACAGAACTTCCTGCTGATGCATGCCATGGGCCCGAACGTGGCTGGGGTGATCGGCTCGGCCGTGGCGGCGGGGGTGCTGCTCAGCTTCGTTGGCTGAGCAAGGGATGTCATGACCGCCGCCAGCAATGGCAGGCAATAAAAAACCGGCTCAAGCAGACTGTGTGAAAACCTAGCAGTCTGAGAGCAAGCTGAAGACAATGCCTCTATCGGTCGATAGGGGCATTGTCGTTTATGGGCTATATCCAAGGTGAAGATCGGCAACAAAGCAGCCTGTTTCCGCCGACATTGGAAGAGCTGGTTCCTGAGGATCATCTAGTTCGAGTCATCGAGGCCTATGTGGCTCGTCTGGATCTGAAGGTACTGGGGTTCAGCAAGGCTGAGCCGCTCAAGACTGGGCGCCCTGGCTACGATCCAGCTGATTTGCTCAAGCTATACCTATATGGCTACTTCCAGCGCATTCGCTCCTCTCGTCGATTGGAGGCGGAGTGCCAGCGCAATATCGAGGTGATGTGGTTGCTGGGTCGTCTGGCGCCGGACTTCAAGACCATCGCGGATTTTCGCAAAGACAACAGCGTGGCCTTTCAGGCGACTTGCAAGGCTTTCGTCCAGTTCTGTCGCCAGGCGAGCTTGATCAGTGGGGAGCTGGTGGCCATCGATGGCAGCAAGTTCCAAGCGGTAGCTTCGCTGCGCAAGCACCTGAGCGTGGAGAAGCTCAAGCGTCAACAAGCGAAGCTGGAAAAACACATTGCCCAGTACCTGGCCCAGCTTGATGAGGGTGATGCACAAGACGCGCAAGAGACGATTGACCGGGCAGCGGTGAAACAGGCGCTACGCCAGCTACAGGATCGCCATGCCGATAACTTGACTGTAAAAGCGCTGATGGAGGCGCAGGGCCTGGAACAGTTCGTCGAAGGCGAAGCGGATGCCAAGAAGATGCGCTGCTCAGGCAAGAGTCCTTGCGCGGCCTACAACGTGCAGAGCGCTGTCGATGCCGAGCATGGCCTGATCGTGCATCACGAAGTGACCAATGACTGCACCGACAACCAGCAGTTGGAGCCGATGGCCAAAGCGACTCAGGCGGTTCTGCAGCAGCCTGAGCTGACCGTCACGGCTGATGCAGGTTATTCCAACGGGGCGCAGTTTCAGGCCTGCGAAGAAGCGGGCATTACGGCTTTCGTCCCCGTGAATCGCGCGCCCAACAACCAGGGCGGCGGCACACTGTTTGCGCGTCAGGACTTCACTTACGATCCTGCGACCGACAGCTTCCAATGTCCTGCGGGCAAGACCCTGTCGCTCAAACAGCTCAATCGTGGCACTCGCCTTTACGCAGCCCGTGCCAAGGACTGCGGGAACTGCCCATTAAAAGCCAAGTGCACACAGGCCCAACGGCGTCATATCAGCCGCCATCCCAACGAAGAGGCGTTCGCGCGGATGGAGAAACGACTCGAAACTCACCCTGAGATGATGGGACGGCGACGAGCAATCGTCGAGCACCCTTTTGGCAATCTCAAACAATGGATTCTGGGCAACGGTCGTTTTCTAGTGCGCCATTTCAGCGGGGTGAGAGCTGAGATGGCGATGGCCGTGCAAGCCTACAACCTCAAACGTGCTATTTCGGTACTCGGGGCACGCCGCATGATCGAGCTGCTGACCTGAGCGCTGCACTTTGCATCATTGCACCAGTAAAAACACAAACGCCCCGAATCAATCGAGGCGTTTGTATTGAACCGGTTCAGTTCAGAACGTTTTCACACAGTCTGCAAGGCCGGTTTTTTTATGGGCTCGCTTCAGGCTTCTTCGGCGGCCATTTCCACGTCGTGGGCAATCAGAGCGACCAGTGCATTCTGCTGGCGGCGCGACAACTGACGAAAACGCTGCAGCAATTCACGCTCATGGAGGCTCAGTTCGGGGCTGTCGAGGCGCAGGCTGAGATCGTCATCCAGAGCACCTTCCTGAAGCATGCTTTGCTCCAGACGGGCGATGATTTCCGAGTTCATGCTGCGGTGATGGTTGCGTGCTACGTCAGCGATACGCTCACGCATGCCATCTGGCAAGCGAACGACAAACTTGTCAGCCGTGCGGCTGGAATAAATAGCCTGTTTCATAGGGCGCATACATTACCGGTTAGTTCAGGGAGCGATACTGGTAGTCAGTGTCGAGATTGTCACCGGTTTGACAGTGTTTCGCACTAGCCGTTCAACCGGTACCGCGTTCTGCGTCGTATGACCATAAGGTCAGATGAACAGTTCCTTGACGCCAAATGCGTGTCACATTGTGATTCAGGTAGCGGCTTTATGCCAGCACCGATTGTCTGAAATGCGTGGTACTCGGCAGAACTCATCCTGTTGCTTCGCTCGAGCATAAAAGTTTCAAGTTTCATTCACTCAATCGTCATCCCCGGTTCACGGGTCTGACACAGCGTGCGCCTACCTTGGTCTACACCAGAAGGCGCCGGCTAGCGGCCTTCTTATCGAAATGATAGTAGAGGGCCAGCACATGAGCGTAGCTATTCGAGTCGATCGTCTGAATAAAAGTTTCGGCCGCAAGCAGGCGCTGTTCGATCTGGCGCTATCCGTACAGCCGGGCGAGATGGTGGCGCTGATCGGCGCCTCGGGCTCGGGCAAGTCGACCCTGCTGCGGCATCTGGCCGGCCTGGCGCGCGGTGACGCCGGTAGCATCGAAGTGCTTGGGCGTCAGGTGCAGAGCGACGGGCGCCTGAATGGCGATGTGCGCCGCCAGCGCGCCGATATCGGCTACATCTTTCAGCAGTTCAATCTGGTCGGCCGTCTTAGCGTGCTGCAGAACGTGCTGCTCGGCGGCCTCGGGCGCATGCCGCGTTGGCGTGGCAGCCTCAGCCTGTTCAATCCCGAAGAGAAGCAGCGTGCGCTGCAGGCGTTGGAGCGGGTAGGGCTGGCCGAGTTCGCCGCGCAGCGTGCCTCGACCCTGTCCGGTGGCCAGCAGCAGCGCGTGGCCATCGCCCGTGCGTTGTGCCAGCAGGCCGAGGTGATTCTCGCCGATGAGCCCATCGCCTCGCTCGACCCGGAGTCGGCGCGCAAGGTGATGGAGATCCTCGCCGACATCAACCGTCGCGACGGCAAAACGGTGGTGGTGACCCTGCATCAGGTCGATTACGCGGTGCGCTATTGCCAGCGCGCCGTGGCGCTCAAGGGTGGGCGCATTCATTTCGACGGCCCGACGGCGGGCTTCAACCCAGATTTCCTCAATGACCTCTACGGCGGCGATCTCGATATCAGCCTGCTGCTGCCGCAAGGGCAGCGCCCACGAGCCGTGGAACGTCCGCTGACACTGGCCAAGGCCTGATCTCAGCACCCTCATTCGAAACAACAACGCCAACTAGCAACAGGAGTGTGCTCCATGTTCAAACGCATCGGCCAGGTGCTGGCTGCTTCCGCGCTCGTCACCGGTTCCCTGCTGGGCTCGGTCCAGGCCGCCGAGGAACTCAACTTCGGCATCATTTCCACCGAGTCTTCGCAGAACCTCAAGGCCATGTGGGATCCGTTCCTGGCTGACATGAGCAAGCAGACCGGGGTGAAGATCAACGCCTTCTTCGCCCCTGACTACGCCGGGATCATCCAGGGCATGCGCTTCGACAAGGTCGACGTGGCCTGGTATGGCAACAAGTCGGCGATGGAGGCGGTTGATCGCGCCGGCGGTGAGATCTTCGCCCAGACCGTGGCGGCCAACGGCGCGCAGGGTTACTACAGCCTGCTGGTGGCGCACAAGGACAGCTCGATCAACTCGGTCGAGGACATGCTCAAGAACGCTTCGAGCCTGACCTTCGCCAACGGCGACCCCAACTCCACCTCCGGCTACCTGGTACCGGGCTATTACGTGTTCGCCCAGAACAACGTCGACGCCGGCAAGGTATTCAAGCGCTCGCTCAATGGCAGCCATGAGGTCAACGCGCTGTCGGTGGCCAACAAGCAGGTCGATGTCGGCACCTTCAACAGCGAAGGCATGGAACGCCTGGAAGTGACCGCGCCGGACAAGGCGGCGCAGCTCAAGGTGATCTGGACTTCGCCGCTGATCCCTTCCGACCCCATCGTCTGGCGCAAGAACCTGCCGCAGGAAACCCGCGACAAGCTGCGCAACTTCTTCATGACCTACGGCGCCAAGCCGGAAGAGAAGAAGGTGCTCGAAGGCCTGCAGTGGGGCCAGTTCAAGCCGTCGGACAACGATCAATTGCTGCCGATTCGTCAGCTCGAACTGTTCAAGAAGCGCAGCGAAGTGGCCAACAACGCCGCACTCAAGGACGCCGACAAGCAGGCGCAACTCAAGGCGCTGGACGCCGAGCTGGCCAAGCTGGAGCAGCGCATGGCCGAGCGTGAGAAGCAAAACGGCGCCAGCGCCGGCTGAGCCTCGGAGCCGCCCCGCGAAAGTGGGGCGGTTCATGAAAAGCTCGCCGCTGAAGCGCCTCCCACAGGAACGAGAGTTACCCATGACCACACTGACCACCGCCACCCCGGTCGCCGAGGGCAAGCGCAGCTGGCTGCAATTGATCGGCTGGGGCCTGTTCTTCGCCGTACTCGCCTGGTCCTGGCAGGGTGCGGAAATGAACCCGCTGGCGCTGGTGCGCGATGCCGGCAACATGGCCACCTTCGCCGCCGACTTCTTCCCGCCGGATTTCAGCAATTGGCAGCATTACCTCAAGGAGATGGTCGTCACCGTTCAGATCGCTCTTTGGGGCACGGTGCTGGCCATCGTCTGCGCCATTCCGCTGGGCATTCTCTGTTCCGAGAACATCGTGCCCTGGTGGGTGTACCAGCCGGTACGCCGGGTGATGGATGCCTGCCGTTCGATCAACGAAATGGTCTTCGCCATGCTCTTCGTCGTCGCGGTAGGCCTCGGCCCCTTCGCCGGCGTGCTGGCGTTGTTCATCAGCACCACCGGGGTGCTGGCCAAATTGTTCGCCGAGGCGGTCGAGGCCATCGATCCAGGTCCGGTCGAAGGCGTGTGTGCCACCGGCGCCAGTGCCCTGCAGGAGGTCATCTTCGGTGTCATCCCGCAAGTGCTGCCGCTGTGGATTTCCTACTCGCTGTACCGCTTCGAGTCCAACGTGCGTTCGGCCACGGTGGTCGGCATGGTCGGCGCCGGCGGCATCGGCGTGATCCTCTGGGAGGCCATACGCGGCTTCCAGTTCGCCCAGACCTGCGCGCTGCTGATCGTGATCATCCTGGTGGTGAGCGCCATCGACATCCTGTCCCAACGCCTGCGCAAGCTCTTTATCTGAAGGAGAGGGAGGGCGCCTGCGTGCGCCCTTTTCAAACGATGAACTTGTCTAGACAAAGCGAACCGCTGTACCGCGAGCTGGCCGCCGTGCTGCGCGAAGACGTGCAGCACATGAGCCCGGGCGATTACCTGCCAGGCGAGATGCAACTGGCCGCGCGCTTTTCCGTCAACCGTCACACCCTGCGCCGCGCTGTCGACGAGCTGGTGCTCGAAGGCCGCTTGCTGCGCCGCCAGGGTAAGGGCACACAGGTGCTGGCCAAGCCGCTGGTGTATCCGGTAGAGGCGGGTAGTGCGTTCAGCCAGTCGCTGTCTGCGCTTGGTCACCGCGTCGAGGCGCAACTGATCGAACGTCTGCGTCGCAGCGGCAGCAACGAGGAGTGCCGCCACCTGCAACTGCCCGATGGCAGCGAACTGCTCGAGCTGGTCACCCTGCGCCTGCTCGACGGCCAGCCGCTGAGTCTGATTCGTCATCGCTTCTGCATCAGCCTGGCGCCGCTGCTGGCTGACTATCAGGGCGGCTCGCTGCGCCAGTACCTGGCCGAGCGCGATCTGCCGCTGACACGCACCTTCAGCCTGATCGGCGCGCGCCTACCCAGTCGCGAGGAGGCTGCGCACCTGCTGATGCCGCGCCATGCGCCGCTGCTCAGCGTACTCACTTTGTCCCGCGATCCCGCTGGCCGGGCGGTGGAGCTGGCGCAGTCCAGCAGCCGCGCCGACCGCTTCCAGTACCAGGTAGCGACCTGATGGAGACCCGCATGAACGAAACCGATCCGAACATCGCCGCGCGTCAGCGCTGGATGGGCGTCCTGGCCCGCGCCGGCAGCGCTCTCGATAGCCATGAGGCGGCGCTGAAAGACAGCGCCTACCAACTGATCCGCTCCCCCGAGGTGGGCATGACCCTGGTGCGCGGGCGCATGGGCGGCACCGGTAGCGCCTTCAACCTCGGCGAGATGACCGTGACCCGCTGTGTAGTGCGTCTTGCCGACGGCCGAACCGGTTACAGCTATCTGGCAGGCCGTGACAAGCGCCGCGCCGAGCTGGCCGCCCTGGCCGACGCGCACCTGCAGGGCAACGACCAGGCGCGCTGGTTGGATGACCTGATCGAACCCCTGGCCCGCGAGCAGCGCGAACAGCGCCTGAACCGGGCCGCCCGTACCGCCACCACTCAGGTGGAATTTTTCACCCTGGTCAGAGGAGAGGACTGATGACTACGCCGCACAGCTCGCACTGGCTGCAACCGGCTTTTGACGACCCGGTGCTGGACGCCCAGGTCAGCTTCCGCGCCGCCCTCGGAGCCCTGGCCGAACCGGGGCTGCCACGCGCCATGGACCGTGCCCATGCCCTGGGCGATCTGGCCCCGGCTACCTATGGCTTGTGTCTGGCCTTCCTCGACAGCGATACGCCTCTGTGGCTGGCGCCGCGTTTCGACACGCCGCTGATTCGCGCCAACCTGGCGTTCCACTGCGGCTGCCCGATTGTCGCCGAGCGTGAGATCGCTTTGTTCGCCCTGCTTGATGAGGGCGAGTTGAGCGATCTGTCGGACTTCGACAATGGCAGCGAACGCTACCCGGACCAGTCCTGCACGCTGCTGATCCAGCTCGACGATCTGCGCGCCGGTGTCCCTCTGCGCTGGCGCGGGCCGGGCATCAAGGACGTGCGCGGCGTCAACCTGCCGCTGCCGGCCTCGTTCTGGCAGCAGCGTCAGGCGCGCAGCGCCTTTCCCCGTGGCCTGGATTGCTTCTTTGCCGCTGCCGGCGAAGTCATTGGCCTGCCGCGCAGCACCCGCGTGCTGATCGAAACCGAGGAGGCTGCCTGATGTATGTCGCCGTCAAGGGTGGCGAACGCGCCATCGACAATGCCCATCAACTGCTGGCCAGCCGTCGGCGTGGCGATACCACGATCGCTGAACTGGGCGTTGAACAGATCCGCCAGCAACTGCCGCTGGCCGTGGCTCGGGTCATGAGCGAAGGCTCGCTGTACGACGAGGAGCTGGCCGCACTGGCGATCAAGCAGGCGGCCGGTGATCTGATGGAGGCCATCTTCCTCTTGCGCGCCTACCGCACCACGCTGCCACGTTTCGGTGCCAGCGAGCCGCTGGACACCACGCAGATGCAGCTGGAGCGGCGTATCTCCGCGACCTTCAAGGATCTGCCCGGTGGTCAGTTGCTCGGCCCTACGTTCGATTACACCCACCGTCTGCTGGATTTCACCTTGCTGGCCGAGGGCGAGTATCCGGCGCCGGAAACCGCGCTCGCAGACGAGCCCAAGCCCGGTCCTCGGGTGCTGGATTTTCTCGCCGAGGAGGGGCTGATGGCCCGCGAGCAGGACGACGGCGCACCGGTGCCGGACATCACCCGCAAGCCGCTGGCTTTTCCCGCGAGCCGCGCCGAGCGCCTGCAGGCGCTGGCCCGTGGTGATGAAGGCTTCCTCCTGGCGCTCGGCTACTCGACCCAGCGCGGCTACGGGCGTAATCACCCCTTCGCCGGGGAGATCCGCATCGGCGATGTCGAGGTGTGGATGACGCCCGCCGAACTGGGCTTCGCCGTGCCGCTGGGCGACATCGAGATCACCGAGTGCGAGATGGTCAACCAGTTCGTCGGTGACAGCGCCGAGCAGGCGCAGTTTACCCGCGGCTATGGCTTGGCCTTCGGTTACGCCGAGCGCAAGGCCATGGGCATGGCGCTGGTAGACCGCGCGCTGCGCGCCGCCGAGTACGGCGAGGAGGTACAGGGCCCGGCGCAGGAAGAGGAGTTCGTGCTGATGCACTGCGACAACGTCGAAGCCGCCGGCTTCGTCTCGCACCTCAAGTTGCCGCACTACGTCGACTTCCAGGCCGAACTGGAACTGATCCGCAAGCTGCGCCGCCAGGCGCCGGCAGAGGAGAACCGCTGATGAACGCTTTCACCGCAAGCGGCGCCCGCGAGGCGTCGGCCTACAACTTCGCCTATCTGGATGAGCAGACCAAACGCATGATCCGCCGTGGCTTGCTCAAGGCGGTAGCGATCCCTGGCTATCAGGTGCCCTTCGGCGGTCGAGAAATGCCGCTTCCCTATGGCTGGGGCACCGGCGGCATGCAGCTGACTGCCGCCATTCTCGGTGCAGACGATGTGCTCAAGGTGATCGACCAGGGTGCCGACGACACCACCAATGCGGTGTCGATTCGCCGCTTCTTCGCCCGTACCGCAGGTGTCGCCACCACCGAGCGCACGCTTGAGGCCAGCGTGATCCAGACCCGCCACCGTATTCCGGAAACACCGCTGTCGGCCGGGCAGATCATGGTCTATCAGGTGCCGATTCCCGAGCCGCTGCGTTTTATCGAACCGTCCGAGAGCGAGACGCGCACCATGCATGCGCTGGAGGACTACGGCGTGATGCACGTGAAGCTGTACGAGGACATCGCCACCTTCGGCCATATCGCCACCGCCTACGCCTACCCGGTGACGGTGGATGAGCGCTACGTGATGGACCCGTCGCCGATTCCCAAATTCGACAACCCCAAACTGGACATGAGCCCGGCGCTGATGCTGTTCGGTGCCGGCCGCGAGAAGCGCCTGTATGCGGTGCCGCCCTTTACCCGGGTGGTCAGCCTGGACTTCGAGGATCACCCCTTCGCCGTGCAGCGCTGGGACGAGTGCTGCGCGTTCTGTGGCAGCAGCGATTCCTTCCTTGACGAGCTGATCGTCGATGACGCCGGCAGCAAGCGCTTCGTCTGCTCCGACACCGACTACTGCCGTCAGCGCACCGAGGAGAACCTGCAATGAGCGCCGCCGAACGTCTGCAACCTGCCGTGGCAGCGGCTGAGCCACTGTTCTCGGTGCGTGATCTGACCCGCCTGTACGGCCCGGACAAGGGCTGCCAGGGCGTGAGTTTCGACCTCTATCCCGGTGAAGTGCTGGGCATCGTCGGCGAGTCCGGCTCGGGCAAGTCCACCTTGCTCAGCCTGCTCTCCGGGCGTTGCCCGCCGGATCGCGGCGCGGTCAGTTATCGCGGCCGCGACGGCCAGTGGCTCGACCTGTACAGCGTCAGCGAGGCCGAGCGGCGCACGCTGCTGCGCACCGAATGGGGCTTCGTCGAGCAGAACCCTCGCGACGGCCTGCGCATGGCGGTATCAGCCGGCGCCAATATCGGCGAGCGGCTGATGGCCCAGGGCGTGCGTCACTACGGCGAGCTGCGCGCCGCCGGGCTCGACTGGCTGAGCCAGGTGGAGATCGACCCGGCGCGTATCGATGACCTGCCGCGCACCTTCTCCGGCGGCATGCAGCAGCGCCTGCAGATCGCCCGCAACCTGGTCTCGGCGCCGCGTCTGGTGTTCATGGACGAGCCGACCGGCGGGTTGGACGTCTCGGTGCAGGCGCGCCTGCTCGACCTGCTGCGCGGCCTGGTGCGCGAGCTGGACCTGGCGGTGGTGATCGTCACCCACGACCTGGCGGTGGCGCGGCTGCTGGCCGACCGGCTGATGGTGATGCGCCGCTCGCGCGTGGTTGAGGCGGGGCTGACCGACCAGATTCTCGACGACCCGCAGCATCCGTATTCGCAGCTGCTGGTTTCGTCCGTCTTGCAACCCTGATGAGCGCTTGTCTCCCCTCTCCCGCTTGCGGGAGAGGGGCCGGGGGAGAGGGGCTTCGCTTGCATCGAGTCGCCTGTACCACCCTCTCCCCAGCCCTCTCCACTCGGCGTGCCCCCAATAAATGGGAGAGGGGGCAGATCGTGCCTACTGTATTCGAGGTGTGTATGAACAACCCGATCGAGGTCAGCGGCCTCAGCAAGACCTTCACCCTGCACCAGCAGAACGGCGTCGTCCTGCAGGTGCTGCGTGACCTGAATTTCGCCGTGCGCGGCGGCGAGTGCCTGGTGCTGCACGGCCAGTCCGGCGCCGGCAAGTCGACCCTGCTGCGCACTCTGTACGGCAACTACCTGGCGGCCGGCGGCAGCATCCGCATCCGTCACCAGGGCGAGCCAGTTGACCTGGTCGGCGCCGAGCCGCGCCAGGTGCTGGCGGTGCGTCGGCAGAGTCTGGGTTACGTCAGCCAGTTCCTACGGGTCATCCCGCGCGTGTCGACCCTGGACGTGGTGATGGAACCGGCGCTGTCGCGTGGCTGGACGCGTAGCGATGCCGAGGCGCGGGCCAAGGCGCTGCTAGGCCGGCTGAATGTTCCTGAGGCGCTCTGGCAACTGGCGCCGGGCACCTTTTCCGGCGGCGAGCAGCAGCGCGTCAATATTGCCCGCGGCTTCATGGTCGAGTGGCCGGTGCTGCTGCTCGACGAACCCACAGCCTCGCTGGATGACGCCAACCGCCAGGTGGTGTTGGCGCTGATCAATGAGGCCAAGGCCGCGGGCAGCGCGCTGATCGGCATCTTCCACGACCGCATCGCCCGCGAGGCGGTGGCCGACCGTTACCTCGACATGAGCGCCGCCGCGGCGCAACCGGAGTACGTCTATGTCGTCTGAACAGATTCTCAACAACGCCCGTATCGTCACTGCCGAGCGCGAGTTCCTCGGCACCCTGCTACTGCGTGACGGGCTGATCGCCGCCGTGGATGAGGGCGCCAGCCGCCTGCCGCAAGCCCAGAATCTGGGCGGCGATTACCTGCTACCGGGGCTGGTGGAGCTGCACACCGACAACCTGGAAAAACACATGAGCCCGCGCCCCGGGGTTGACTGGCCGTCGACCTCGGCGGTGCTGACCCACGATGCGCAGATCGTCGCCGCTGGCATCACCACGGTGTTCGATGCGCTGTCCATCGGCGACATCAACCCGCGTGGCCGGCGCATGCAGCAATTGCCGGCGATGATCGAAGCCATCGCCTCCAGCGAGGCAGCCGGGCAGACTCGCGCAGAGCACCGCCTGCACCTGCGCTGCGAGCTGTGCCATCCCGATGCGCTGACGATCTACCGCGACCTGGTGGAGCACCCGCTGGTGGCGCTGGTGTCGGTGATGGATCACTCGCCCGGCCAGCGCCAGTTCGCCAAGGTGGAGAAGTACCGCGAGTACTACATGGGCAAGTACCACCTGAGCCCGGCGGAGATGGAGGAGTTTCTCCAGGAACAGATCGCCAACTCGCGCCAGTACAGCGACCGCCAGCGTCGCGCCATAGTCGAGGATTGCCACAGCCGGGGCATCTCGGTGGCCAGCCACGACGACGCGACCCTGGCCCACGTACAGGAGTCTGCCGGCTTCGGTATGGCCATCGCCGAGTTCCCCACCACCCTCGAGGCAGCCAGGGCCAGCCACGAGCTGGGGCTGAAGGTGCTGATGGGCGCTCCGAACGTGGTGCGTGGCGGCTCGCATTCGGGCAATATCGCCGCCGCCGAGCTGGCGCGCCACGGCGTGCTGGATATCCTTTCCAGCGACTACTACCCGGCCAGCCTGCTGCATGCGGCCTGGCTGCTCGCCGGGCAGGACAACGACTATGATTTGCCTGCGGCCATCGCCACCGTGAGCCGCGCACCGGCCAGGGCGGCGGGGATGGACGATCGCGGCGAGATTCGCGTCGGCCTGCGCGCCGACCTGGTCCAGGCCAGGGCCCATGGTCAGCAGCCGGTGATCCAGCAGGTGTGGCGCCAAGCACGAAGGGTGTTCTGATGCAGGGCAGGTTGATCTATCTGATGGGGCCCTCGGGCTCGGGCAAGGACAGCCTGTTACAAGCCGCACGTGCGCCGCTGGAGGCGCACGGCTGCCGTTTCGCCCGGCGGGTGATCACCCGCAGCGCCGAATCGGTGGGGGAGGATGCGCTGGGGGTGACCCCGGCCGAATTCGAGCGCCTGGAGGGCGAGGGCGCCTTCGCCCTGAGCTGGCGCGCCAATGGTCTGGCCTACGGCATCCCGCGCGAGGTCGATGACTGGTTGAACGCCGGGCAGGATGTGCTGATCAACGGTTCGCGCGGTCATCTCGACACAGCGCGGCAACGCTACCCGGATCTGCTGGCGATTCTCCTGCAGGTCGACGAAGCGGTGCTGCGTCAGCGTCTGTTGGCCCGCGGTCGCGAGACGCCGGAGCAGATCGAGCAGCGCCTCGCTCGCAGTCGCAGTTTCGCTGTTGTGGGAGGCGCTTCAGCGGCGACTGTTGCGCAGGAGCACATTTGCGTTCTGGACAACTCCGGCCCACTGCAACAGACCGTGAATTGCCTGCTGCACCTGCTCGACGAGACCCTCCGATGCGCCTGACCCTGCTCGGCACCGGTGATGCCCGCCAGGTGCCGGTCTATAACTGCAGTTGCCCGGCCTGCGATGCGTCCCGTGTCTATCCGGCGCGTCGCCGTGGCCCCTGTTGCGCGCTGATCGAATGTGGGGCACAGCGCTGGTTGATCGACAGTGGCCTCACCGATCTTACCGAGCGCTTTGCGCCACACAGCCTCAGCGGCATCCTGCAGACCCACTACCATGCCGATCACGCCCAGGGCCTGCTGCACCTACGCTGGGGGCAGGGGCTGATCATCCCCGTGCATGGCCCGGACGACCCGGAGGGCTTGGCCGATCTGTACAAGCATCCGGGCATTCTCGACTTCAGCCAGCCATTCGCCGCTTTCGAGCGTCGCCAACTGGGTGAGCTGAGCGTTACCGCACTACCGCTGACCCACTCCAAGCCGACCTTCGGCTACCTACTAAAGGGGCAGGACAGGCGCATCGCCTACCTCACCGATACCGTCGGCGTGCCGGAAGCGAGTTGCGCCGAGCTGCAGCGCGCGCCACTGGATCTGCTGGTGCTCGATTGCTCCACCGCGCCGCAACCCGTCGCACCGCGTAACCACAACGATCTGACCCGTGCGCTGGAGGTCGTCGAGCGCCTGCAACCGACACAGGCAGTGCTGACCCATATCGGCCACAGCTTCGATGCCTGGCTGCTGGAGCATCCCGACGCCTTACCGCCAGGCGTGACGCTGGCAAGCGATGGCCTGGTGTTGTGAGTCCAGGCCGCTATCTGTAACCAAAGATTTCAGATTGGCCGGGCTTGCCGTTACAGTGCTGGGCCTTCCAACGTGTTCGCCGCCAGCAGAGAGGTTGCATGAACGCCCGCCGCATTACCCTGTTGCTGTGTACGGCCGAAACCCTCGGCATGGCCGGTTTCGCCCTGTTCGCCGCGCTGCTACCGCAATTCCAGGCACTCTGGGGTTTGAGTAATACCGAGGCCGGCTGGATCGGCGGCGGCTTCTTTCTTGGTTACATGCTCGCCGTGCCTGTGCTCACCGGCCTGACCGATCGGCACGACGCCCGGCTTATCTACCTGGCGGCCATGTTGCTGACGGCCGTGGCCAGCGCGGGTTTCGTTTTCGCCGATGGTTTCTGGTCCGCATTGCTCTGGCGCGTGCTCGCCGGTATTGGTCTAGCGGGCACCTACATGCCGGGGCTCAAAGCCCTGTCGGAACGTATCGACGGTGCCTCGCAGTCGCGTGCCATCGCCTTCTACACCGCCAGCTTCGGATTGGGCACGGCGCTGTCGTTCACGCTGTCTGGCGAGCTGGCCAAGCTCGGCGGCTGGCAACTGCCGGCGTTGCTCAGTGGTGCCTGTGCGTTGCTGGCCTGGGCGTTGGTGTACTGGGGGCTGGCGCCGAAAGCGGTAGAGGCACACGCGCCGCGCAATCTGCTGGATCTGGCGCCGCTGAGAAATCGCGCGGTGCTGGCTTACTGCCTGGCCTATGCGATGCACAACCTGGAGCTGTTCGCCCTGCGCGCCTGGCTGGTGGCCTTCGTGGTGTTCTCCGGACATCTGCAGGGCGTCGATCCCTGGCTGTCGGGCACCTGGGTGGCGATGCTGGCGACGCTCATCGGCATGCCGTCGAGCATCCTCGGCAACGAACTGGCGCTGCGTTTCGGGCGTCAGCGCTGGCTGATCGGTGTGATGCTCAGCTCCGCGCTGCTGGCCGCCGTGGTCGGCCTGGGCGCGGCGCTGCCGTTCTGGGCGATGCTGGGGCTGATTCTGATCTACGCAGTGACCGTCACCGCCGACTCGGCTTCGTTGACCGCCGGACTGGTCAGCGTCGCCCCGGCCAGCCACCGTGGCGCGGCGATGGCGCTGTATTCCTGTACCGGCTTTACCGGCGCGTTCCTCGGTCCGTTGCTGTTCGGCATGACTCTGGATGCTTTGGGCGATCAGCAGTTGCTCGGCTGGTGGGCGGCGTTCGCGCTGATGGGCCTGTTGCTGACGCTCGGGCCGCTGGCGTTGTGGTGGGCGGGTAGAGGGCGCGAGGAACGCTCGCGCCTCTGAGTCAGGTCTACCGGGCCTGTGTGGTGGATTTTACGCTTTGCTGCCCAGCGTCTCGGCCTTGCGCAGCCAGCTCTGGCGTTGTTCTTCGCTGGACGGGCGCACCGGGGCGAACTCGCTCAGACGCCGCGTTTTGATCCCGCAGAAACCGAGGATGGTACGCACCATCTGCCGATGCGCCGGGGCTCCGTAGATCCAGCGGAAATACCAGCGTGGCGTGTCCATGGTCACCAGCAGGTCAGCGCTGCGCCCGCTGAGCAGCTTGTCCCAGAGTTGCGAGCGGTTGCGGTACTTGAAGGCGAAGCCGGGCAGGAACACCCGGTCGAAGAAACCCTTTAGCAGCGCAGGAATGCCGCCCCACCAGACGGGGTAGACGAACACCAGGTGCTCGGCCCAGTGAATCAGACGCTGAGCTTCGAGCAGGTCCGGCTCCAGATTCTGGCTCTGCTCGTAACCTTCACGCAGGATTGGGTCGAACTGCATTTCGCCCAGTCTGAGCTGGCGCACCACGTGCCCCTTGCTACGTGCTCCCAGGCTGTAGGCCTCGGCCAGGGCGTGGCAGAGGCTGTCCTTCTTGGGGTTGCCGAGAATCAGCAGGATGCGTTTGCCATCGCCTTCCAGCGGTGTGGCGCCACTCTTGCCTTCAGTCATGCCGCCCGGCTCCGAGCATGTCCTGCGGTCGTACCCATTGGTCGAACTCCTCTTCGTTCAGGTAGCCGAGCTGCAGTGCGGCCTGGCGCAGAGTGCTGCCTTCGGCGTAGGCCTTCTTGGCGATTTCGGCGGCTTTGTCGTAGCCGATGTGGGGGTTGAGCGCTGTCACCAGCATCAGGCCGTTTTCCAGGTGCGCAGCCATTTGCGCGGCATCCGGCTGCAGGTCGGCGATGCAATGCTGCTGGAAGTTGCGGCAGCCATCGGCGAGCAGGCGGATCGATTGCAGCAGGTTGTGGATGATCACCGGCTTGAACACGTTGAGCTGCAGGTGGCCCTGGCTGGCGGCGAAGCTGATGGTCGCGTCGTTGCCCAGCACCTGGCAGGCCAGCATCGACAGCGCTTCGCACTGGGTCGGATTGACCTTGCCAGGCATGATCGAACTGCCCGGCTCGTTGGCTGGCAGGCGCACTTCGGCGAAGCCGGCGCGCGGGCCGGAGCCGAGCAGGCGCAGGTCGTTGGCCAGCTTCATCAGGGCCACGGCCAGAGTCTTCAGCGCGCCGGAGAGCTGCACCAGCGGCTCGTGGCCGGACAGCGCGGCGAACTTGTTCGGGGCGCTGGTCAGCGGCAGGCCGGAGAGTGCGGCCAGTTCAGCAGCGATGGCTTCGGCGAAACCGGCTGGTGCGTTCAGCCCGGTGCCGACGGCAGTACCGCCCTGGGCCAGCTCGCAGACGGCGGGCAGGGCAGCGCGAATCGCGGCCTCGGCATGGCCGAGTTGGGCGACGAAGGCCGACAGCTCCTGGCCGAAGGTGATGGGGGTGGCGTCCATCATATGAGTGCGCCCGGTCTTGACCAGGTTGGCGTGGCGCTGCGCCTGTTCCTGCAGGCCGTCACGCAGTTCGGCCAGAGCCGGCAGCAGGGCGTGGCGAACGCCCTGCACAGCGGCGATGTGCATGGCAGTGGGGAAGCAGTCGTTGGAGCTTTGCGCGCGGTTGACATGGTCGTTGGGGTGCACCGGGGTCTTGCCGCCGCGTTGGCCGCCGGCCAGTTCGTTGGCTCGGCCGGCGATCACCTCGTTGACGTTCATGTTGCTCTGCGTGCCGCTGCCGGTTTGCCAGACCACCAGGGGGAATTGCGTGTCGTGCTGGCCTTCGAGCACTTCATCGGCAGCCTGTTCGATCAGCCGGGCGATATCCGCCGGCAGCTCGCCGCTGCGGCTGTTGACCCGTGCTGCGGCTTTCTTGATCAGCGCCAAAGCATGCAACACGGCCAGCGGCATGCGCTCCTGGCCGATGGCGAAGTTGATCAGCGAGCGCTGGGTCTGCGCGCCCCAGTAGGCGTCGTTAGGGACTTCGATGGGACCGATGCTGTCGGTTTCGGTGCGGCTCATGGCGTTCTCCGGGGCAAGTGCAAGATTGCTGGCAGTTTAGGTCGCGCCGCTGGAGACTGGTTCCACAACTTATCTATCAGGTTGATTGGAGCCGTTGAATGAGCGACTACCAGCGGGCGTGGGTTTCACCCAGCCAGCCCAGTGCTCCGTCCACTGGCACGCGCTCGCCTTTAGGGCCGCGCAGCACGCCGTCGTAATGACCGAAACGCTGTACGGTGTTGGCGTGGAAGGGGCCGAGTTTGGGGCAGGCCTTGTGCAGTTGGCAGGGGGTGAAACGCAGGGCCACACGATCATCTTCACTGTCCAGACGCCAAGGAGCCAGCGGCGCCTGCGAGCTGCGCTCGATATGCAGGGGGCTGTCGAGCAATTGCACTTCACCGCCGAACCACAGGGAATTTTCCGACAGGCCGCTGTGATCGAGCCAGCCAGCACCGAAGTTACCGGCGATGCCGCCCGCTGCAGCGAAGGCCGCGCGCTGCCAGTAAGTGTTTAGCGGCCAGACACCGCGACCGAAGTCCAGTGCGGCGAAGCTCTGGCCCGGCACGCAGCTGTAATGCTGGCCGCCCAACTGCAGGCTGCCGGCGGTGGGCAGGCCGAGTTGCCGACTGGTGGCATGAAAGCCGCCATTCTGCAGGGGTGCGACCAGATTGACCGATTGCAGATGGGCAGGGCGCTGAATGTCCAGGGCAACCTGTAGGGGCTGGCCGCCGATATCCGGGGCGGCAGCGGTGAGGCGCAGGCGTCCGGGGTGCTCGTCTATGCGCAGTTGCAGGCGAGAGTGGCTGAAGGAGTGACTCTCCAGTGGCAGGTCGGGCAGTTGGCAGCCCAGAGCGAAGGGGCGGAACTGGGCATGGGCGACGGCCTGACCGGATTCCAGATCGAGAAAGTAGGCGGCGCCGTAGCCCAGGTAATCGAGATCGGCGAGGGTCAGCGAGAGCATCCACTGCGGAGTGGTGATGCACCAGTGATTCCAGCGCTTGCGCCGCCCGGCGTGACCATGCAGGGTACAGTCCACCTGCGGTCGATTGGACCAACCAATGGCCTCGTCCAGCAGTCGACCTTTGCTGTCGCAAAGCGGCTGGAGCGGAAGGGGCGCGTGTGAGGTGAGGCTGGTCATCGGGCACGTCCGTGTGTGTGCGCGGGCTGGCGATCAATTGCCGGCTCTTGAGGTGCGCACGCCTTGTTGAATAATGAGGAGGTCGCAAAGAATGCCGAGCCCACCCGAGCATGAGCAAGTACTGGCATTTTGGCAACTGACCAGTGGGTGCGCCGGTCAACATGACGGGTGTGAGCCAGCGCACAACGCGCTCCGCTTGAGGGATTTCCGCGCAGGGCACAAAATGCCGCCTTCGTAGTCTACCCAGACTCATTCACAACCTCTGGACGCTCTCCATGCTCCGTTTTTCCAAACTCTGCACCGCCGTTCTGCTCAGCGCGAGCGCATCCCTGGCCATGGCCGATGCTGCCAGTCACGCCGCCGATGCCGAGCGTTTTCTCAAGCTGGCCCACGCCGACAAGCTGACCGTGCCGGTGTACGGCCAGGTGCAGCAGATGTTCGCCCAGCGTTTCGCCGAGGCCCCGAACGGCAAGAAGGCAGTGCTCGAGAGTTATCAGGCCAAGGCCAACACCGCGCTGGACAAAGCCGTCGGCTGGGACAAGCTCAAGCCGGACATGGTCAAGCTCTACACCAGCAACTTCAACGAGCAGGAGCTCAAGGACCTGATCGCCTTCTACGAGTCGCCGCTGGGACAGAAGGTGCTGCAGAAGATGCCGACCCTCACCGCACAATCCGCACAGATCACCCAGAGCAAGCTGGAAACCGCCGTGCCCGAGGTGAACAAGCTGCTGGCCGACATGAGCAACGAGCTCGGCCTGCCGAAACAGCCCTGATGGAGCCCGAGATGTCCAAGCAAGACCTGATCGTCACCGCCCTGGCCGCGCTGCAACCCGAGTATCTCGATGTGCTGGATGAGAGCCATATGCACAGCCGCGGTCTGGAGACCCACTACAAGGCGGTGATCGTCAGCCCGGCGTTTGCCGGCCTGAATGCGGTCAAGCGGCATCAGAAGGTGTATGCGACGGTCGGCGAGCTGATGGGGCAGATCCACGCGCTGGCGCTGCACACCTACACCCCGGAGGAGTGGGCGGCGCAGGGCGTGGCGCCGGCTTCGCCGACCTGCCGCGGCGGTCATTGATGTAGCCCAATCCGCGGCAACGATCATTTCCCGGATTGCATCCGGACTACGCGACAGGCTGTCGCGCCCTGTCGCCAACATGCCCCGGCAATTGTCCTCTTTGCTACAATCGCCCTTCGCGCCGGCCTGCTGAGCCGGCGTTTTTCATGTCCCGCCAGTCCGCCCTTTACGTGGGTGACTACTGAGAGAACTGTTCATGACCGACAAGATCGTCGTCGCGGCGCTGTATAAATTCGTCTCCCTGCCGGACTATCAGGCGCTGCGCGAACCCCTGCTGCAAACCCTCATCGATAACGACATCAAGGGCACCCTGTTGCTCGCCGAGGAGGGTATCAACGGCACCGTTTCCGGTACCCGTGCCGCTATCGATGCACTGCTCGCCTGGTTCCGCCTGGATGCCCGTCTGGCCGATATCGACCACAAGGAATCCTATTGCGATGAGCAGCCGTTCTATCGCACCAAGGTCAAACTGAAGAAAGAAATCGTCACTCTCGGCGTACCTGGCGTCGACCCCAATCAGCGCGTCGGTACCTACGTCGAGCCGCAGGACTGGAACGCCCTGATCAGCGACCCTGAAGTGCTGTTGATCGATACCCGCAACGACTACGAAGTGGCCATCGGCACCTTCGAGGGCGCCATCGACCCGAAGACCAAGTCGTTCCGCGAATTTCCCGAGTACATCCGCGAGCACTTCGACCCGAGCAAGCACAAGAAGGTGGCGATGTTCTGCACCGGCGGTATTCGCTGCGAGAAGGCCTCCAGCTACATGCTCGGCGAGGGTTTCGAAGAGGTCTATCACCTCAAGGGCGGCATTCTCAAATACCTCGAGGAGGTGCCGCAGGAAGAGACCAAGTGGCAGGGCGACTGCTTCGTCTTCGACAATCGCGTGACCGTACGCCATGACCTGTCTGAAGGCGATTACGATCAGTGTCACGCCTGCCGCACGCCGATCTCCGTGGAAGAGCGCCAATCCGAGTTCTACAGCCCTGGCGTCAGTTGCCCGCATTGCTGGGATTCGCTGCCGGAGAAGACCCGTGAAGGCGCCCGCGAACGGCAGAAACAGATCGAACTGGCCCGTGCGCGCAATCAACCGCACCCCATCGGCCGCGACCCCCGCCAACTGAACGAGGCCTGACCATGGCTAGCCGCCTGCTCTACGTGATGGATCCGATGTGCTCCTGGTGCTGGGGTTTTGCACCAGTAATCGAAATCCTCGTCGAGCAGGCGGCCGCTGCCGATGTGCCGCTGCAGATCGTTGTAGGCGGCTTGCGCCGTGATCAGGTGGCTGTCGATGCCGCCGCACGGGTGCGTTACCTGGGCTACTGGCAGGCGGTTAATGCCAACACCGGACAACTGTTCGACTTCGAGCGCGGCCTGCCGGAAGGGATGGTGTATGACACCGAACCTGCCTGCCGCGCGTTGGTCACTGCACGTAATCTCGATGCGCAGAGCGCCTGGACACTGCTCAAGCTGATTCAGCAAGCCTTCTACACCGAAGGGGCCGACGTCACCCAGGCCAGCGTGTTGGTGCAACTGGCCGAGCAGGCGGGCATCCCGCGCATCGAGTTTGCCGAGGCCTTCGACAGCCGGGCCATGGAGGACGCGACCGCCGCCGATTTCACCTGGGTGCAGGACCTGGGCATCGCCGGCTTCCCGACGCTGCTGGCCGAGCGTGATGGCCAACTGGCGCTGCTGACCAACGGCTATCAGCCGCTCGAGGTGTTATCGCCGCTGCTGGGGCGCTGGCTGGAGCGCGCTGTCAATGCCTGATCGGTTGAGCTGGGCAGAAATCCGTCGCCTGGCCCTGCATCACAAGAAAGCGCTGATCCTGGCCAACCTGGTCGCCGTGCTGGCGACCCTGTGCAGCGTACCGATTCCGTTGCTATTGCCGCTGCTGGTGGACGAAGTGCTGCTGCATGACGGTGATGCCGCGCTCAAGGTGATGGACAACTTCCTCCCGACCGAGTGGGAAACGGCAGCCGGCTATATCGGCCTGATGCTGGTGCTGACCCTGCTGCTGCGAGGCTCGGCGCTGATCTTCAACGTCTTGCAGGCGCGCCTGTTCGCCAGGTTGTCGAAGGACATCGTCTACCGCATCCGCATGCGCCTGATCGAGCGGCTCAAACGCATCTCACTCGGCGAGTACGAGAGCCTCGGCGGCGGCACCGTGACCACCCACCTGGTCACCGATCTGGATACCCTGGACAAGTTCGTCGGCGAGACCCTGAGCCGCTTTCTGGTGGCGATCCTGACCCTGGTTGGCACCTCGGCCATCCTGATCTGGATGCACTGGCAGCTGGCTTTGCTGATTCTGCTGTTCAACCCGCTGGTGATCTACGCCACCGTGCTGCTGGGCAAGAAGGTCAAGCACCTGAAGAAGCTGGAGAACGACAGCACCTCGCGTTTCACCCAGGCGCTGACCGAGACTCTGGAAGCGATTCAGGAAGTGCGCGCCGGCAACCGCCAGGGCTACTTCCTCGGCCGCCTCGGCGGGCGGGCGCGCGAGGTGCGTGACTATGCCGTGGCCTCGCAATGGAAGAGCGACGCGTCGAACCGTGCCAGCGGCCTGCTGTTCCAGTTCGGTATCGACGTGTTCCGCGCGGCGGCGATGCTCACTGTGCTGTTCTCCGACCTGTCCATCGGCCAGATGCTCGCGGTGTTCAGCTACCTGTGGTTCATGATCGGCCCGGTGGAGCAACTGCTCAGCCTGCAGTACGCCTTCTACGCTGCCGGTGGCGCGCTGACGCGGATCAACGAGCTGCTGGCACGCAAGGACGAGCCGCAGTACGAAGGGCGCGTCGACCCTTTCAAGGGGCGCGACACGGTCGGTATCGAGGTGCGCGGATTGACCTTCGGCTATGGCGACGAGCCGGTGCTGGATCGGCTCGATCTGTCCATCGGCCCGGGCGAGAAGGTGGCCATCGTTGGCGCCTCGGGCGGAGGCAAGAGCACTCTGGTGCAGTTGCTGCTGGGCCTGTACACGCCGCAGGCCGGGAGCATTCGCTTCGGTGGCAGCGCGCTGGAGGAGATCGGCCTGGACTGTGTGCGTGACAACGTCGCGGTAGTGTTGCAGCACCCGGCACTGTTCAACGACACGGTGCGCGCCAACCTGACCATGGGCCGCGAGCGCAGCGATGAGGCCTGCTGGCAGGCGCTGCGCATCGCCCAGCTGCACGACACCATTGCGCAACTGCCGCAAGGGCTGGACAGCGTGGTCGGGCGTAGCGGTGTGCGTTTGTCCGGCGGCCAGCGCCAGCGCCTGGCCATTGCCCGTATGGTGCTGGCCGAGCCCAAGGTGGTGATCCTCGACGAAGCCACTTCGGCACTGGATGCCGCCACTGAGTACGCCTTGCACGAAGCGCTGGCGCAGTTCCTTGAAGGCCGCACCACGCTGATCATCGCCCACCGCCTGAGCGCGGTGAAGCAGGCCGATCGGGTACTGGTGTTCGACGGCGGCAGCGTGGCCGAGGATGGTGACCACCAGCAACTGATCGCAGAAGGTGGCCTGTACGCCAAGCTTTACGGGCATTTGCAGCAAGGCTGAGTCGTGGTGCGCCGTGCGCACCGCAGCGATCAGGATTTTCGGGAAATTCTTCGCTGCTGAAGCGTAACGCCGCCCAGCCGCTCCTACGAGGCAGTTGGGCATATGTAATGTGTAGGGCGGGTGCAACCCGCCATAAAAGGGTGGCGGGTTGCACCCGCCCTACGAATCAGAAGCCGCCTTTATGGGATAGGTAGGAGCGGCTTCAGCCGCGATGCTCTTTTGCGCAACCAATGTTCCCGGATTGCATCCGGGCTCAGCTTCCTGGGCTGTCGCGGCTAAAGCCCCTCCCACAAGGTTTCGCTGCTGCACTGACAGGCTGCCCCCCGTTCTGTGGGAAGCGCTTCAGCGGCGACGCTTTATCTCAATCGCTGCTCATCAAGGCTTCGCTCAATTCCTCGAACAGGGTCTGCACCGAGCGCAGGGCGCGACAGTCGGGGCGGGTCAGCAGCCAGAGTTCGGTGTCGCAGCCGGGCAAGGGGGCGCTCAGAGCACGTAGGTCCGGCTGGCTGCGCAGGATGAAGTCGGGCAGGGCGGCGACGCCCAATCCGGCGCGTGCCAGTTGCGCCACGGCATACATGCTGCTGCAGCGATAGTTGGGAGTGACGCTCGGCAATTCGCGCAGACGCCAGAGCACCGTGGCGTGATCCGGCATCGACTCGTCCGGGGCGATCCAGCTCTGTCGCGCCAGGTCGCTGCGATCCTGGCCATCGTCGCGTGCGCAAACCACGTAGGACACCTTGGCCAGACGGCGGCCGACCAGATGCTCCGGCGGCTGGTTGGTCAGGCGCAGGGCCAGGTCGGCGTCGCGGCGGCTGAGGTTGGCGAAGTCGTTGGAGGTCACCAACTCCAGCGCCAGGGCCGGGTAATTGGGCATGAAACGCGCCATTGCCGGTAGCAGCAGGCTGCTCAATACAGCATCGGTGCAAGTCAGGCGTACCGTGCCGCTGACCACCTGCTTGCCCAGCTCCAGCGCCACACGGGCGGCATCCAGTGCCTGTTCGGCGCGCTCGGCCTGCTCGGCCAGGGCCCGAGCGGTTTCGCTGGGCTCATAGCCGCGTCGACTCTTCTCGAACAGCGCCACCCCCAGGGCGGCTTCCAGACGGCGCACGGCACGGAACACTGTGGACACGTCGACCTGCATCAATTCTGCCGCCCGCGCCAGGGAGCGACCACGCACCAGGGCGAGCACCAGAGAGAGGTCGGTATGGTCGATCTGATATTGCATGGCTGCAATCTCTGCTTGTCTATTCGCCAATTATTATTGCGCGAGCGCCATCTTATAGTGGCAGGGAGACGGTCATGCAAGAGGGGATAGGCGTATGTACAGCAAGTGTCGAGTCAAGGTCGCCCTGGTAGGTGATTACAGTGCGGCAGTTACCGCGCACCGTGCCATTCCAGAGGCGCTACGCCTGGTTGGTGACGCGCTGGGAGTGGCGGTCGAATATGACTGGCTGGCCACTGAGCGCATTCTCGATGACGCAACCTTGCAGGCCTATGACGGCATCTGGTGCGTGCCGGGCAGCCCGTATGCTGCTACCGAGGGTGCGCTGCGCGCGATCCGTTTCGCCCGCGAGCAGGGCGTGCCATTTCTCGGCACCTGCGGTGGCTTCCAGCACGCGCTGCTGGAATACGCACGCAATCAGCTGGGGTGGCAGGATGCCGAACACGCCGAGCTGTCGTCGCAAGCGCAGAACCCTCTGATCGCGCCGCTGAGCTGCGCCTTGCTGGATGTCAGCGAGCATGTGCACCTGGTTTCCGGTTCGCGTATCGCCGAGCTCTACGGTGTACGCGAGATCAGCGAGCAGTACCTGTGTCGCTACGGCCTTTCCGATGCCTTCGTCGAGCCGCTGATGGCGCAGGCGCTGAAGGCTTCCGGGCATGACGAGGCGGGTGCCGTGCGCGCCATCGAGCTGGAAGATCATCCGTTCTTCATCGCCACCCTGTTCCAGCCCGAACGCGCTGCACTGCAAGGGCGCCTGCCGCCGCTGGTCGCTGGCCTGGTCGGCGCCTGTGCGGTGCAGTCGGTGCATGAGGCGCAGCAGGAAGCGGTCGCGTGATCGCGGCCACGCCGGAGCCACCCTATTACGTGGTGATGTTTACCTCGGAGCGTACCGACGTGGACACCGGTTATGCCGAGGCGGCACAGCGCATGCTGGCGTTGGCCGCACAACAGCCCGGCTTTCTCGGCGTGGAGTCGGCGCGCAGCGACGGCCTGGGCATCACCTTGTCCTACTGGCAGAGTGAGGAGGCCATTCGCGGCTGGCGCGAGCATGCCGAGCACAGCGCCGTTCGCGAGCAGGGACGCACCGACTGGTACGCCGCCTTCACCACTCGCGTGGCCAAGGTGGAACGGGCCTACACATTCTCGCGCCCAAGCTGAGTGATAGTGGCAAGCCGGCTGACCGTCGTGTAAGGATTATTTTACGGTTGTCAGGGCTTCGCGTGCCTTGCCTGAAAGGCGTAAGGAAAATTTGCCACTGCTGAGCGCGGCTAACGTGTCTAAGTGTCGCAAGCCATCTTGAGAGCGCGTCTGCGCTCGGTTGTCATGAGGTTGTCCGCAACGCATTCGTGCGGCTGCCATAACAATGACAATCAGGAGGCGAGATGACCGCCGTGGCCAAGATCGAGCAGCACAACCCCATCGGGACCGACGGTTTCGAGTTCGTCGAATTCACCGCACCGAGTGCCGAAGGTATCGAGCAACTGCGCCAGTTGTTCACCGCCATGGGCTTCACCGAAACCGCCAAGCACCGCTCCAAAGAGGTGTGGCTGTTCCAGCAGAACGACATCAACATCGTGCTCAACGGCAGCCCCACCGGGCATGTGCGCGCCTTCGGCGAGAAGCATGGGCCCAGTGCCTGCGCCATGGCCTTTCGGGTCAAGAATGCGGCCCAGGCAGCTGCCTACGTCGAGCAGCAGGGCGCCACGCTGGTGGGCAGCCATGCCAACTTTGGCGAGCTGAACATTCCCTGCGTCGAGGGCATCGGCGGCTCGCTGCTGTATCTGGTCGACCGCTATGGCGACAAGAGCATTTACGACGTCGACTTCGAGTACATCGCAGGCCGCAGCGCTAATGACAACTCCGTCGGTCTGCAGTGCATCGACCACCTGACCCACAACGTGCGCCGTGGGCAGATGGACGTCTGGTCCGGCTTCTACGAGCGCATCGCCAATTTTCGCGAGATCCGCTACTTCGATATCGAAGGCAAGCTCACCGGTCTGTTCTCCCGGGCCATGACCGCGCCCTGCGGCAAGATCCGCATCCCGATCAACGAGTCGGCCGATGACAAGTCGCAGATAGAGGAATTCATCCGCGAATACCACGGCGAAGGCATCCAGCACATCGCCCTGAGCACCGACGACATCTACGCCACCGTGCGCCAACTACGCGCCAATGGCGTCGACTTCATGACCACCCCGGACACCTACTACGAGAAGGTCGATACCCGCGTCGCCGGCCATGGCGAGCCGACCGACGTATTGCGCGAGCTGAACATCCTGATCGATGGTGCGCCGGGGGATGACGGCATCCTGCTGCAGATCTTCACCAACACGGTGATCGGCCCGATCTTCTTCGAGATCATCCAGCGCAAGGGCAATCAGGGCTTCGGCGAGGGCAACTTCAAGGCGCTGTTCGAATCCATCGAGGAAGACCAGCTGCGTCGCGGTGTGATCGCCGAGGAGTGATGCCATGAGCCGTCAATGGATCCGCTTTCCCCTGCGCGAAGGCGAGTGCTCGCGTCAGGCGCACTGCGACCTGCCGCAGGGCACCTACGAGCGCGAGATGGGCCGTGAGGGCTTCTTCGGCCCCGCCGCGCACCTGCACCACAAGCATCCGCCCACCGGCTGGATCGACTGGGAAGGCCCGCTGCGCCCGCATGCCTTCAACTTCAACGACATTCCCAGCGAGCGCGACTGCCCGCTGGCGGCGCCGCTGACCCTGCACAACGCCGACGTCAAGCTGCGCGTATGGCGCACTCACGGCGCCATGCGCCATCTGGTGCGCAATGCCGATGGCGACGAGCTGCTGTTCGTGCATGAAGGCAGCGGGCATTTCTACTGCGATTTCGGTCATCTGGAGTACCGCGACGGCGACTACCTGCTGATACCCCGCGGCACTGCCTGGCGCATCGAAGCCAGCACACCGAGCTACTTCCTGCTGATCGAGAACACCGACGGTGCGTATCAGTTGCCGGACAAGGGCCTGCTCGGCCCGCAGGCGATCTTCGACCTGGCGGTGCTGGAGCACCCGCATATCGACGATGCCTTCAAGGCGCAGCAGGACGAGAATACCTGGCAGATCCGCATCAAGCGGCGCGGCCAGATCAGCACCGTGACCTACCCCTACAACCCGCTGGACGTGGTCGGCTGGCACGGCGACAACACCGTGGTGCGCCTGAACTGGCGCGACATCCGTCCGCTGGTCAGCCATCGCTACCACCTGCCGCCGTCGGTGCACACCACCTTCGTCGCCAATGGCTTCGTGATCTGCACCTTTACCCCGCGCCCGGTGGAGTCCGACCCCGGCGCGCTCAAGGTGCCGTTCTTCCACAACAACGATGACTACGACGAAGTGCTGTTCTACCACCGTGGCAACTTCTTCAGCCGCGACAACATCGAGCAGGGCATGGTCACCCTGCACCCGTGCGGCTTCCCCCATGGGCCGCACCCCAAGGCGCTGAAGAAGAGCCAGGAAGATCCGGCCACCTTTATCGATGAGGTGGCGGTGATGATCGACACTCGCCGCGCCCTGGAAGTGAGCGATGCCGCTGCTGCGGTGGACGTGGCCGAGTACGTCAATTCCTGGCGTGCGCCGGGTTTGTAGGATTAAACGAAGCTGTGGGAGCGAGCTCTGCTCGCGAAGCTTTTTGTTCGGTCAGGGTTCGCTCCTACCTCAGATTTCGAAGGATTACCGATGAAACTCGCATCACTGAACCAAGGCCGCGATGGCGTGCTGATCGTCGTTTCCCGCGACCTCACCCGTGCCGTTGTTGTGCCGCAGATCGCTTTCACCCTGCAGGCTGCGCTGGACGACTGGGCTGTGGCCCGGCCCAAGCTCGAAGCGGTCTATCAGCGCCTCAACGACGGCTTGGAAGAGGGCGCCTTCGCCTTCGATCAGGCCGCCTGCCACAGCCCCTTGCCACGCGCCTACCACTGGGCCGACGGTAGCGCTTACGTCAATCACGTGGAGCTGGTGCGTAAGGCGCGCGGCGCCGAGATGCCTGAATCCTTCTGGCATGATCCACTGATGTACCAGGGCGGCGCCGATGCCTTCGTCCCGCCGCACAGTCCGATCAGCCTGGCCGATGAGGCCTGGGGCATCGACCTGGAGGCCGAGCTGGCGGTGATCACCGACGACGTGCCGATGGGCGCCACACCGGCCGAAGCGGGCGGCCATATCCGTCTGCTGATGCTGGTCAACGATGTCTCGCTGCGCAACCTGATCCCCGGCGAGCTGGCCAAGGGCTTTGGTTTCTACCAGAGCAAGCCGTCATCGAGCTTCTCGCCGATTGCCATCACCCCGGACGAACTGGGCGAGAGCTGGAAGGACGGCAAGGTGCATCGGCCGCTGGTGTCGCATATCAACGGCGCGCTGTTCGGCCAGCCGAACGCCGGTGTGGACATGACCTTCAACTTCCCGACTCTGGTGGCTCACGCAGCCAAGACCCGACCGCTGGGCGCGGGCACCATCATCGGCTCGGGCACCGTGTCGAACTACGAGCGCAGCGCGGGCTCTTCCTGCCTGGCGGAAAAGCGCATGCTGGAAATCGTCGAGCAGGGCGAGGCGAAGACGCCGTTCCTCAAGTTCGGTGATCGGGTGCGCATCGAGATGTTCGACGTTGCCGGGCAGAGCATCTTCGGCGCCATCGATCAGGTGGTGGAGCACTACGACGCCCGCTGATTCGTAGGAGCGGCTTTAGCCGCGATGTTGTCAGCTGATCGCGGCTGAAGCCGCTCCTACCGCGTTTCGAAAGGAATCCGCAATGTTGAAACTCTACGGCTACTGGCGCTCCAGCGCTGCCTACCGTGTGCGTATCGCCCTCAACCTGAAGGGCCTGGCTTACCAGCAGGTGCCAGTGCACCTGGTCAAGGACGGCGGCCAGCAGCACGGCGCCGACTATCGCGCGCTGAACCCGCAGGGCCTGTTGCCGCTACTGGTGGATGAAGAAGACGGCGGCGTGCGCATTGCCCAGTCGCTGGCGATCATTGAGTACCTCGAAGAAATCTTCCCGGTGCCGGCGCTGCTGCCGGCTGATCCGGCCGAGCGTGCGCAGGTGCGTGCGCTGGCGCTGCACCTTGCCTGCGACGTGCACCCGCTGAACAACCTGCGCGTGCTGCAGTACCTGTCCAGCGAACTGGGTGCCGGCGACGAGGCGAAGAACGCCTGGTACCGGCACTGGGTCGCGCTCGGTCTGACCGCCGTGGAGGAGGGCCTGGCTGCATTCGACGGTCGCCTGTCGCTCGGCGACCGGCCTGGATATCTGGAAGCCTGCCTGATTCCGCAGCTGTATAATGCGCGGCGTTTTAACTGTGACCTTGCCGCGTACCCACGCATTGTCGCCATGGCGGCGCGCTGTGAACCCCTGGAGGCCTTCCAACTGGCCTTGCCGGAGGCACAAGCCGACGCTCATTGACACCTTTGGCTTCCACCCAAGCCTTGCATTCCGCTGCGCCATAAGCGCGGCGGGTCCGATTCCGTCACAGATAAGAACAAACAGGTGACGCATGACCCGTGAAAAACCGAAGAACCTCTGGCTCTCGCGCTGGGGTTTCATCCTCGCTGCAACCGGCTCGGCCGTCGGCCTGGGCAATATCTGGAAATTCCCTTACATCACTGGCGAGTACGGCGGCGGCGCCTTCGTGCTGATGTACCTGGCGTGCATCCTGGCCATCGGCATTCCGGTGATGATGACTGAGATCGCCATCGGCCGCCGTGGCCGTGGCAGCCCCATCGACGCCATCGGCCGCGTGGTCCGCGAGAACGGTGGTAACCCGCTGTGGAAGGCGGTTGGCGGTATGGCCATGCTCGCCGGCTTCATGATTCTGTGCTTCTACGTGGTCGTTGCTGGCTGGGCCTTCGCCTATACGTGGAAAATGCTCGACGGTTCGCTGGCGGCCACCAGCGTCGAAGCATTGGGCGGGGTGTTCGAAGCGCACAATGCCAATCCCTGGCAACTCGGTGGCTGGAGTGTATTGGTGGCGCTGCTGACGTTGTGGATCGTCGCCAAGGGCGTGCAGAAAGGCATCGAGAATGCCGTACGCTGGATGATGCCGGGTTTGGCGCTGATGCTGGTGGCGCTGGTTGGCTATGCGTTCACCAGTGGCAGTTTCAGTGCAGGCTTCGGCTTCCTCTTCCACTTCGATGCCTCGAAGATCACCGGTGAGGCACTGTTGGCGGCACTGGGGCACGCCTTCTTCACCCTGAGCCTGGCCTCGGGCGCCATTCTCACCTACGGCTCCTACATCCCGGAAGGTCAATCCATCGCGCGGACCACGTTCATCGTCGCACTCTGCGATACCTGCGTGGCGTTGCTGGCCGGTCTGGCGATCTTCCCAATCATCTTCGCCAACGGCATGAGCCCCAGTGCCGGGCCGGGGCTGATCTTCATGAGTCTGCCGCTGGCCTTCCAGCAGATGCCATTCGGCACCGCGTTCGGGGTCTTGTTCTTCGCCATGGTATCGATCGCCGCACTGACCTCGGCGATTTCGATGATCGAGGCCAGCGTGGCCTACCTGAACGAAAAGCACGGCATCAGCCGCCTGCGCGCTGCCATCGGGGCCGGCGCGGTGCTGCTGGTGATCAGCCTGCTGGCAATGCTGTCGTTCAACCTGCTGGCGGGCTGGACGCCGCTGGGCAAGAACTTCTTCGACTGGCTGGATTACCTCACCTCGCGCTGGATGATGCCGCTGGGTGGCATCTTCATGGTCGTACTCGCAGGCTACGCACTGCGCGGCGAGATCATGCGTGACGAGCTGGATCTACCGCCTGCGGGGTATGCGCTGTGGCTGTTCATGGTGCGCTACGTCAGTCCTGTGCTGATCCTGGTGGTGTTTCTGCATGCGCTGGGCTGGTTGATGTTCGACCCGGTGGCGCAGTGGTACTGGATTGCCGGTGCCATCGGGCTGCTGGCTGTGGCAGGGGAGGTTCTGCGGCCGAGGGTAGTACCGGCGCTTGCCGGGCGCTGATCGCGGCTCGAATCCAGAGGCGCAGCTTCGGCAGAAGCTGCGCCTTTTTTATTGCGATAAGCCAGAAACGGCGCCTCAGCAGGCGGTATTTCGCCATTTATTCGGCGTCAATAAGCGGATAGTTGCCTGTCTTGGCCATTTCATTGGCTATGCTGATAACCATGGGTTGGCTAATTGCCAGCACTCAAGCGGCGGCACTCTTTGCCGATAAACCGGACTCGACATGGCACAGCAGTTGCGTAGTCAGTCGACCAGGTCGCGCCCACGATGCGCGGCTGTATAAGAAGAATCTGGAGTCGCCGTTATGTTCAAGCCTGCCGCACGCTTTTTCGCCAATCTTGCCGTCGGCAAGAAACTCTTTATCGGTTTCGGCCTCGTGCTGTTGCTTACCGCTGCCATGACGGTCAGTGGCTATCTGGCGGTTCAAGCGGTACTACATGGGCATGAGCAGGTTGGGCAGTTGGCGCAGGTAAACCAGGAGATTCTCCAGGCGCGTCGTCTGGAACGCAGTTTCGCCATCGAACAGACCCAGGAGAGCGCAGAGCGTGTGCGCGAAAGCTTGCTCAAGGTACAGGGTATGCTGGAGCACCTGGGCAAGGATGCAACCGAAAGCACGCGTGTGCAGACCATGCAGCAGGCCACTGCCGAGTACCTGAAGCAGTTCGACAACTATGTCGAGCAGCAGGGTAAGGCCCGTGAGGCTCGCCAGGACATGCGCACTGCTGCTGGAGAAACCCGTGACCAGTTCGAGGTGATCGAGCTGGACATGTATGACGCCGTGCGTGAGCTGCGCCTGCAGGGTGATCGTCTGCGGGGTAGCGACCCCCTGACCCTGGCGGAAACCGCATCCGGCCTGAGCAAACGCATGCTCGACCTGCGCGGCCAGGAAAGCCTGTACATCATCGATGGCTCGCCCGAAGCGCTGGAAGAGTGGGAGTACGTCAGCGAAGACTTGCAGACCGTTGCCCGCAGCCTGACCGTCTGGCTCAACGATGATCAGAAAGCCTCCATCGAAACTGCCCTGCAGGCGTTGACTCTCTACCAGCGCTCCTTCCTCTACTACCAACAGCTGCGTGAGCAGAACCAGGCCACCGAGAAGGCCATGATCGAGCGTGCACGCTCGGTCGTCGACCTGGCCGAGTCGGCCCAGGCCGGCGCCGAGACCCGGATGCTCGCCGACACTCAGCGCGCACTGGTGATGCTCGGCATCATGGGCTTGGCTGCCGTGGTGCTGGGCCTGTGTGCCTCGCTGCTGATTACTCGTCTGATCGTCGCGCCGCTGCGCCAGACCGTGACCTTCGCCCAGCGTATCGCCGCCGGTGACCTCAGCCAGGACATCCCGCAGGACCGCGGTGACGAAGTGGGCCAGTTGCTTGCCGCCATGCAGGACATGACCGTCAGCCTGCGCAATCTGGTTGGCCGTATTGGCGGTGGTGTCGGGCAGATCGCTGCGGCTGCCGAGCAACTGTCTGCAATCACCGCGCAAACCAGCGCCGGGGTGCAGACGCAGAAACTGGAAACCGAACAGACCGCTACCGCCATGCACCAGATGGCCGCCACCGTGCAGGAAGTGGCGCAGAACGCCGAGCAGGCTTCACTGGCCGCGCGCGATGCCGACCTGGAGGCGCAGCAGGGCAATCGCGTGGTGCAGCAGGCGGTGGATCAGATCGACAGCCTGGCCAGCGAAGTGGAACAGTCGGCCAAGGCCATCGCCGACCTGAATCAGGAAAGCGCGCGTATCGGCAGTGTGCTGGAGGTGATTCGCAACGTCGCCGAGCAGACCAATCTGCTGGCACTCAACGCGGCCATCGAAGCGGCGCGCGCCGGCGAGCAGGGCCGTGGTTTCGCCGTGGTCGCCGATGAGGTGCGGGCGCTGGCCAAGCGTGCTCAGGAGAGCACCGAGGAGATCGAAAGCCTGATCGCCGGCCTGCAACGCATGGCCAAAGGCGCGGTGCAGCAGATGGACAGCAGCCGCGATCTGACCCGGCGTACTGTCGAGCTGGCCGGTGAAGCCGGCGATGCCCTGAGTCGTATCACCCAGGCGGTGAGCACCATCGAGCAGATGAACCAGCAGATCGCTGCCGCTGCCGAGGAGCAGAGTGCGGTGGCCGAGGCGATCAACGAAAGCGTCACCCGCGTGCGCGATATCGGTGAGCAGAGCGCCACTGCCAGCGAGCAGACCGCTACGTCCAGCGCCGAGCTGGCTCGCCTGGGAGTGGAACTGCAGGGGATGGTGCGACAGTTCCGCACCTGACGCTGGCGGACCGATACACGGCTGTGGACGGGCGTAGGGCGGACTCAGGAGCGCCAGCGAACAGTCCGCCGTCTTCGGCGCGGCAAAAGTCCTGACGGCGTACTGCTTAGCGAGTGCGTCCTACAGTGCTGTGGGAGTTGGTGCGACAGTTCCGCACCTGATTAGGGCGAGCCGGTACGCGGCTGCGGACGGGCGTAGGGCGGACTCAGGAGCGTCAGCGAACAGTCCGCCGTCTTCGGTGTGGCAAAAGTCCTGACGGCGTACTGCTTAGCGAATACGCCCTACAGCGCTGCCCCTCAGCCCAGGTGAAAACCGCCGTCGATGGGGATGATGGCGCCGGTCATGTAGGCACCGGCGCTGCCGGCCAGGCTCAGCGCCAGTGCGGCCATCTCTTCCTCACGCCCCCAGCGCTTCATCGGGATCACTGCGGTATCGGCGGCCAGCGCCGCTTCATCCTCGGCGATGAAACGGGTCATCTTGCTCGGGAAGCGCCCCGGGGCGATCACGTTGACGTTGATGTGATCGCCCACCAGTTCCTTGGCCAGCATGCGCGACAGCTGATGCAGCGCGGCCTTGCTCGGCCCGTAGGCGTAGGCCTGTTCACCCATGGCGCTGATGCCGGCCACCGAGCCAATATTGATCACCCGCGCCGGGCAGTCTGCCGAGCCGGCCCTGCGCAGCAGAGGCAGCAGTTGCTGGATGCAGCCGAACACCGAGGTGACGTTGAGCTGCATGACCTTCTCCCAGCCCTTGGCCGGGTAGTTCTCCAGCGGCGCGCCCCAGGTGGTACCGGCGTTGTTGACCAGAATGTCCAGGCGCTCGATACGTTCGCCTAGCTCGCGCGCCAGCGCCTGCACGCCTTCCTCGCTGGCCAGGTTGGCGGCGATGCCGGTGCACTGGCCCAGCGCCGAGAGTTCAGCGGCGGTTTGCGCGCAGGCTTCGCCGTCACGGGCACAAACATAGGCATGGGCGCCGGCTTCGACGAAGGCCTTGGCGATCATCAGGCCAATACCGCGGGTGCCGCCAGTGACCAGGGCAGTGCGCCCGGCAAGGGAGAAGTAAGGATGCATGGAAAGGCCTCGCGAGATGGTGAGGGCTTCACCCTAGGGCCTGGCAGCGGGGAATGCAGGCATCATTGCCGGCCGAAATGACGCTTCATGCGTTTTGTCTGGTTGCGGTTGAAGCCCTCCCAGGGAATCAGCGCCCTGTGTGGGCTTTGCTCATGCAGAGGCTCTCGCGCATTTGTGGGTGGGGCTTTAGCCGCGACTCGCCATCTGCACATCCAGCACCCGGATGCGCCCCGGCTCGGGGTAGTGCCAGTGCACGTCAAGATCCCAGAAGCGCGCGCCATAGCGGCGTTCCGGCTCTGGCTGTTGGTAGGCCGGACGTGGGTCTTGCGCCAGGCATTGCTCGATCAGCTCCACCAGCGGTTCGTTCAGGCGCAGCGCATGCTGGCGCGCCGACGGCAATGCATCGGCATGCCATTCCACCGGGATCAGCCTTGGCGCGCCATCGGCCATGGCGTTGTGCGCATCGCTCACGCAGTCGGCGTAGGGTACGTAGGGTTTGATGTCCAGCACGGGCGTGCCGTCGAGCAGATCGATGCCGGACAGGTACAGCCGGCCCGGCTCGACCTTGTTCAGGCGTACCACCGATTGGCCGATGCCATTGGGGCGATGGGTTGCACGGGTACTGAATACGCCCACCGACTGATTACCGCCCAGGCGTGGTGGGCGCACCTTCAGCCGTGGCTTGTCCTCCAGCGCCTGGTGAAACAGAAACAGCAGCCAGACATGGCTGACCTGCTCCAGGCCCTGCACGGCTTCGCCCTGATCGAAGGGCGGCAGCATTTCCAGTACCCCGCGCGCGGCAGGCGCCAGTTGCGGCTGACGGGGGATGGCGAATTTTTCCTTGAAGCAGGAACGCACGATACCGACAGGCGAAACCAGATGCTGCATGGCGTCCTCTTAGCGGCTGCGCACAGGCGCGTCGTGCGCTACCCGGCAGCCGGCATCGCGGAAGGGGCCAGTGAAACGAATCCAGCCGTCACCAGGGCTGACCTGGGCGCAGGTCAGGTGGCCGTCGACCTTGCTCTGCCAGAGGAAGAAGGGTGCTGGCGCGGCCAGGGCGGGCAGGCTCAGGGCAAGTAGGGCGGTGAGTAACAGGGTACGCATGAGGGTGGTCTCCAGAGCGTGACGGACACAGCCTAACACGGCCTCAGAAACGTTCCTTCTCACCCAGATAGCGCCACTGCCCGGAAGGCAGCTTGGCCATGGGTACGCCGCCGATACGGATGCGCTTCATGCTCAGCACTTTCAGGCCCAGCGCCGTGCAGATCTGCCGCAGCAGGTCAGGAGCCGGATTCTTCAAGGCGAAGCGCAGGCGCTGTTCGCTCTGCCAACTGGCCTTGCACGATGGGAATTGCGTGCCCTTGTACAACCAGCCTTTCTTCAAGCGTTCCAGCGCGCTGGCGGGCGCCTCGCCGGCGACCTCGACCAGGTATTCCTGCTCCAGTTTGGCGGCATCCTCGCGCAGCTTGCGCTGTGTGCGCCAATCCTGACTGAGCACCATCAGGCCGCTGGCGCCGGTCTGCAATGGCAGGCTCTGCTCCTGGCGCAGGAAGTGGCCATGCAGGATGCGCTGGGCGTGTGGGTCTTGTTCCCAGTGTCGTTCGCGCACCAGCAGGTGTTGCAACTGCGCGGCGTTACAGCCAGCCGCACCATGCACCAACAAGGTGACGGGCTCTACCGGTTCAAGCGTGGCATCCGGATGCAGCTCGATGCGCTGATCTTCGATTTTGAATTGCGGTGCCTCGACCACCTGGCCGTCCACCGTTACCCAGCCGCCAGTGATGTACAGATCGGCTTCACGGCGCGAGCAACCGAACAGCTCGATGACGCGCTTGGACAGACGGGTGGCTTCGCTCATGACGGCGCTCGACAAAAAGAAGGTCATTGTACCGACAAGGCGTTGCGCTGCCGGAAAGAAAAAGCCCCGCATGCTGCGGGGCCCGTCATGCAGGGATCTGGCTCAGACCAGCTCGCCCCACATATCGTACTCGTCGGCATCGACGATGCGCACACGCACCTTGTCGCCCGGCTTGACGTTGGGGGAGTCAATGAACACGCTGCCATCGATCTCCGGGGCGTCGGCCCAGGAGCGCGCCACGGCGCCTTCGCCATCCACTTCGTCGACCAGTACGTCCATCTCCAGGCCGATCTTGGCCTGCAGACGCGCCGAGCTGATCGCCTGCTGATGGGCCATGAAGCGCTCCCAACGCTCCTTCTTGACGTCGTCAGGTACTACTTCCAGGCCCATGTCGTTGGCGGGAGCGCCTTCGACCGGGGAATACTGGAAGCAGCCGACGCGGTCGAGCTGGGCTTCGGTCAGCCAGTCCAGCAGGTACTGGAAGTCTTCCTCGGTCTCGCCAGGGAAGCCGACGATGAAGGTGGAACGGATGGTCAGCTCGGGACAGATCTCGCGCCACTTCTTGATGCGCGCCAGAGTTTTGTCTTCGAAGGCTGGGCGCTTCATCGACTTGAGCACTTTCGGGCTGGCGTGCTGGAAGGGGATGTCCAGGTACGGCAACAGCTTGCCGGCGGCCATCAGCGGGATCACGTCATCGACGTTGGGGTAGGGGTAGACGTAGTGCAGGCGCACCCACACCCCCATCGACGACAGCGCTTCGCACAGTTCGAGCATGCGCGTCTTCACCGGCTGGCCGTTCCAGAAGTCCAACTTGTACTTCATGTCGACGCCGTAGGCGCTGGTGTCCTGGCTGATCACCAGCAGCTCTTTCACGCCGGCCTTGACCAGGCGCTCGGCTTCGCTGAGCACATCGCCCACCGGGCGGCTGACCAGCTTACCGCGCATCGACGGGATGATGCAGAAGCTGCAGTTGTGGTTGCAGCCTTCGGAAATCTTCAAATAAGCGTAGTGACGCGGGGTCAGCTTGATGCCCTGCGGCGGCACCAGGTCGATCAGCGGGTTGTGCTCGGTCTTCGGCGGGATGACTTCGTGCACGGCATTGACCACCTGCTCGTATTGCTGCGGGCCGGTGACGGCCAGCACGCTCGGGTGCACGTCGCGGATGCTGTCCTCGGCCACGCCCATGCAACCGGTGACAATTACCTTGCCGTTCTCGGCCAGCGCCTCGCCGATGGCGTCTAGCGACTCGGCCTTGGCGCTGTCGATGAAGCCACAGGTGTTGACCACCACCACGTCGGCATCCTGGTAGGTCGGCACGATCTCGTAACCTTCCATGCGCAGTTGGGTCAGGATGCGTTCGGAGTCGACAGTCGCTTTCGGGCAGCCGAGCGAGACGAAGCCGACTTTCGGGGTGGCGGTGGACATGCGGGCTAACCTCTAACGGGCGCCTTGTGGGCGCCTCTGATCAAAAAGTGCGCAATTCTAGCGGCGGATCGGGCACTTGACCAGAGGCGTCTTCACCTCAATTGCGCCCCGGCAGCATGCGCGTCAGGGTGTTATCGCGCACCACGTAATGGTGATACAGACCAGCGACCGCGTGCAGGCCGATCAGCCAGTAGCCGGCGCTGCCAGCCAGTTCGTGCAGTTCCTTGATCTGCCCGGCCAGTGCCTTGTCCGGGCCGACCAGTGCTGGCAGCTCCAGGCCGAAGAAGGGAATGGGCTTGTCGGCGGCGCTGAGAATCAACCAGCCAGCCAGCGGCGCGCCGATCATCAGGGCGTACAGGGCCAGGTGCATCAGCTTGGCGAGCAGGTTTTGCCAGCTCGGTGGCGCGGGCTGGATGGCCGGGGTAGGGCTCAGCGCACGAGCGAGCAGGCGCAACCAGACCAGGGCGAAGACGCTCAGACCGAGCATGAAGTGCCATTGCTTGAGCAGCTCGCGGGTATCACTACCTTTGGGGAAATTGCCCTTGAGTTCGATGCAGGCGTAGACGGCGGCTATCAGAATCAGCATCAGCCAGTGCAGGCCAATGGACAGGCTTCCATAACGTGGTGGGGTGTTCTTCCAGTTCATACAGGCTTCCTCGGTAATGTCCTGCATCTGTGGCAGGTGTCTCCAGCATAGGCCCGCTTGGCTTATGTGAAGCTGAGGAAGATCAATACTCGGAAACGAAAAAGGCCACTCGTTTGAGTGGCCTTTATCTGAAGGTGGTTGCGGGAGCAGGATTTGAACCTACGACCTTCGGGTTATGAGCCCGACGAGCTACCAGACTGCTCCATCCCGCGGCAGCCATTCTACTCAGGGAGAGAGTGTTGTCAATCGGTTTCTTGCTTTTGATCGAAAATACTAATCGACAGGCAAACAAAAAGGCCACTCGTTAGAGTGGCCTTTCGGAAGGTGGTTGCGGGAGCAGGATTTGAACCTACGACCTTCGGGTTATGAGCCCGACGAGCTACCAGACTGCTCCATCCCGCGGCAGCCATTCTACTCAGGGAGAGAGTGTTGTCAATCGGTTTCTTGCTTTTGATCGAAAATACTAATCGACAGGCAAACAAAAAGGCCACTCGTTAGAGTGGCCTTTTCGGAAGGTGGTTGCGGGAGCAGGATTTGAACCTACGACCTTCGGGTTATGAGCCCGACGAGCTACCAGACTGCTCCATCCCGCGGCGGCCATTCTACCGGTAGATAGCTTTGCGTCAACTATTATCTTCAAAAAACTGTTTTCAACTCAGATGGTTAGCCTCAAACAACTGTTAGACTTCAGCGAGTTCGACCAGACCTGGTAAGGCTTTCGAGGGTGTTGTGCGCAAGATAATCCACGTTGACTGCGACTGCTTTTACGCCGCCATCGAGATGCGTGACGACCCGAGCCTGACCAATCGTCCGCTGGCCGTTGGCGGTTCGGCTGACCGCCGTGGGGTGATCGCCACCTGCAATTACGAGGCACGTGCCTATGGCGTGCGTTCGGCGATGTCCTCGCGGCATGCGCTGAAGCTGTGCCCGGACCTGTTGATCGTCAAGCCACGCTTCGAGGTATACCGCTCGGTTTCCCGCGAGATTCACGGCATTTTTCGCCAGTTCACCGACTTGATCGAACCGTTGTCGCTCGACGAAGCCTATCTGGATGTCAGCGAGTCGGCACATTTTGCTGGCAGCGCCACGCGCATTGCCCAGGAAATTCGCCGTCGCGTGGTGCAGGAGCTGCACATCACCGTGTCGGCCGGGGTGGCGCCGAACAAGTTCCTGGCCAAGATCGCCAGCGACTGGCGCAAGCCCAACGGGTTGTTCGTGATCACCCCGGATCAGGTCGACGATTTCGTTGCCGAGTTGCCGGTGAACAAGCTGCACGGCGTCGGCAAGGTCACGGCCGACAAGCTGACGCGCTTAGGGATTCGCACCTGTCTGGATCTGCGAGAGTGGAACAAGCTGGCGCTGGTGCGCGAATTCGGCAGTTTTGGTGAGCGCTTGTGGCGTTTGGCACATGGCATAGACGAGCGCGCCGTGCAGGTGGATAGCCGTCGCCAATCACTGAGCGTCGAGAATACCTACGATCAGGACCTGCCCGACCTGGAGGCCTGCCTGGAGAAGCTGCCGGCGCTGCTCGAGGAGATGAACGGTCGTTTGCAGCGGCTGGACGCCAGCTATCGACCGGACAAACCCTTCGTCAAAGTCAAATTTCACGACTTTACCCAGACCACCCTGGAGCAGGCGGGGGCCAGTCGGGATCTGGAAAGCTATCGCCTGTTGCTGAGCAACGCCTTCGCCCGGGGCGGCAAGCCGGTGCGGCTGCTCGGGGTGGGCGTCAGGTTGCATGATCTGCGCGGGCGGCAGGAGCAGTTGGAGCTGTTTGCGTAGGTGCTGTTGTGGGAGGGGCTTTAGCAGGCTGTTGAAAAACTACCTGCGTTGCCACTGCTGCGTTAAAAACAGGCTCAAAATGCTCATTTACAGATCGTAAACTCCGCTTTTTCGCCTGTTTTTGCCTTGCACTGGCTGCCTCGCCTACGTTTTTCAACGGCCTTTTAGCCGCGATCATCGATAAAGACGTCGCCGCTGAAGCGCCTCCCACAGAGTATCCATGCGGCTCGATTATTGCGGCCAGAGGCGAATCGGTTTGCCGCTGGCCGGCCACAGTTGCAGTTGGCCGATGTCGTTGAAGTCCCAGCGCTGCACTTCCGTCAATGCTGCTAGAAAGCGCTGCTCCTGCTCCATCAGCGCGGGTGCGCACATCTTGCGGGTGCTACCCGGGGTTTCGAAACGGACGGCGTCACCCTTTAAGGTGTAGCCGGCGAACCAGTGGTTGCAGCCGGCATGACCGTGAGCGCGACCGTCAGCAGCAAAAGTCACGGTCAGGTGGCTGCGGTCTATCAGCGGGCGTTCGCCGATCCATTCCACTTGGTAGCTGCGTTCGGTTTCCAGCTGCGGTGCGTCGCTGGCGCAGCCGACCAAGGTGGCGGCGAGCAGGGTAAGGGGCAGGGCGCGGTTCATGCTGTCAGGCCTCCTGGCAGGTGCGGCATAGGTGACGACCGGCATCGTTGCGCCAGCCCAGCTCGGTGATGCGGGCTTCGGCGGCTGGCGCTTGCGCGGCTTTGCCAAGGGCCGCATCGACGGCGAATTCGAAATCCAGCTGCTTGCCACAAGCGTCACAGTTCACCTGCCAGTTATGAATGGCCAGTTCCTTGAACTGCGGACCCTTGCACACGGCCAGCCATTGGCCGGGCGGGTTGATCAGGTGACGTACTTTTTCCACGTCCAGACGCATGTGCAGGTCACGACTGCCCTTGAGGGTGACCAGCAGCACGTCATTGGCCTGGATCGAACCGCCGTTGCCGGTGACCTGGTAGCGGCCCGGCGCCAGTGCGCGGCATTCGGTGAGGGTGTGTTGCGGGTTGAGCAGGGAATAACGGAAATCGTGTTCGGCCATGGGTCCTCCGGATCAGCCGGCATGCTATCACGCGCCGGCCTTGACCTCATTGCTTGGCCGGCCGGCTAGCCAGGCCTTGATGTTGTCCAGGGTGGTGCGGGCGATGGCGTCGAGCGCTTCGTGGGTGAGAAAGGCCTGGTGTGCGGTGACGATGACGTTGGGAAAGCTCAGCAGGCGGGCCAGGGTGTCGTCCTGCAGCGGCAGGTCGGAGTGATCCTCGAAGAACAGCTCCGACTCTTCCTCGTAGACGTCCAGGCCCAGGTAGCCGAGCTGGCCGCTCTTCAGCGCTTCGATCAGCGCGGGAGCATCGACCAGGGCGCCGCGACCGGTGTTGATCAGCATCGCACCACGTTTCATCTGCGCCAGACGCGCAGCATCTATCAAGTGGTAGCTGTCGTCGGTCAGCGGGCAGTGCAGGCTGAGGATGTCGCTGTTGGCGATCACCTCGTCCAGCGGCGCCTGGCGTGCGCCCAGGGCCTCCAGCCCGCTCAGCGGGAAGGGGTCGTGAATCAGCACCTGGCAGCCGAAGCCATGCATGATGCGGGCGAAGACCTGGCCGATCTTGCCGCCGCCGACCACGCCGACGCGCTTGCCATGCAGGTCGAAGCCGGTCAGGCCGTGCAGGGAAAAGTCCCCTTCGCGGGTGCGATTGAAGGCCCGGTGGGTACGTCGATTGAGGGCCATCACCAGGGCCACCGCGTGTTCGGCCACGGCGTGGGGCGAATAGGCCGGCACCCGCACGACCGGCAGGCCGAGACGCTGTGCCGCTGCCAGGTCGACATGGTTGTAGCCGGCCGAGCGCAGGGCGATCAGGCGCGTGCCATCAGCGGCCAATTGCTCCAGCACCGGGGCGGACAGGTCGTCATTGATGAAGGCGCAGACCACCTCGCTGCCTTTGGCCAATGCCACGCTGTCGGCGGTCAGGCGTGTTTCGTGGAACTGCAGATGCCAGTCGGGCGGGCAGTTTGCCGCGAGAAACGAGTCACGGTCATAGGGTTTGCTGCTGAACAGGCAGATGCGCATATGGGTTCCTCAAGCGCTTTGCGCGGCGGCTTCGCTCAGGCGCTCGATCGCTGCGTCCAGCTCGTCCAGGGCACGCTGAGCTTCGGGGTCGTCCTGTTTGAGCAGGGTCTCGCTGCGCTGGCAGGCAGCGCGCAGCTGGGGCACGCCGCAGTAGCGGGTAGCGCCGTGCAGGCGGTGAACTCGCTCGATCAACGTCGTGCGTTCACCGCTAGCGCGAGCCTGGCGGATGGCCTGACGGTCGCCGGGCAGGCCCGCCAGCAGCATGCTCAGCATATCGGCGGCCAGGTCGGGCTTGCCGGCTGCCAGACGCAGGCCTTCCTCGTTGTCGAGCACCTTGGGTTGCGACTGCGCAGGGGTGGGCGGGGCGGCCTTGTGTGTTGGCGGGTTGCGCAGGTTAAGGCCGGTCCACTTGAGCACCACCTGGGCCAATTGGCGGTCGTTGATCGGCTTGGTCAGGTAGTCGTCCATGCCGCTTTGCAACAGGGCGCGCTTCTCGTTGGCCAGGGCATGGGCGGTGAGGGCGATGATCGGTGTGGTGCTGCGGCCCTGCTCGCTTTCCCATTGGCGAATCACTTCGGTGGCTTCGCGTCCATCCATGCCGGGCATCTGCACGTCCATGAACACCAGGTCGAAGCTGTCCTGCTGCACCGCTTCTATCGCCGCGTAGCCGCTGTCGACGGCAGTCACCTGGGCGCCAAGGTCATCGAGCAGGGTCTGCACCAGCAGCAGGTTCGCCGGGTTGTCGTCGACGCAGAGAATCTGTGGTCGGCGAGTATCGCTGATCACCACCGGCTCGCTGATCGGCCGTTGCGGGCTGACCAGTTCTATCAGTGCCTTGTGCAGCTTGCGTGTGCAAGGGGGCTTGGCCTGCAACTGGTTATAGGCGTCGGGCAGCGAGTCGTGGAACAGGCCCAACTCGGTGGTCGGGCAGAGTACCAGCGCTTTGCAGCCGAGGCGGTCGAGGTCCCATATCCGTTGGCCGAGACTCTCGGGCGCCAGCTGGCTGGCGGTAATGCCCAGCACTGCCAGGCTCAGCGGGCGTTCGCGAGTGTGCTGGTTGTTCACCGCTTCGAAGAGCTGAGCGGGATCGGAGAAACTCTCCACCTCCAGGCCGCAGTCCTCAAGCTGGTGGGTCAGGGCCTGGCGCGCCAGTTCGTGACTTTCCAGCACGGCCACACGACGCCCCTGAAAGGCTGCGCGCGGCAGATCTTCGGCATCGTCGCGTGCCTTGGGCAGGGTCAGGGTGATCCAGAATTCCGAGCCTTCGCCTGGCGTGCTGTCGACGCCGATCTCGCCGCCCATCTGCTCGATCAGGCGCTTGGAAATCACCAGGCCAAGGCCGGTGCCGCCGGCCTGGCGGCTGAGCGAGTTGTCGGCCTGGCTGAAAGCCTGGAACAGCGCGCGCAGGTCCTCATCCGACAGGCCGATGCCGGTGTCCATCACGCTGATGCGCAGCTGCGCGCTGTCGGCGCTCTCGTCCTCGACCATGGCGCGCATGACGATGGTGCCTTCGCGGGTGAACTTGATCGCGTTGCTGACCAGGTTGGTCAGTACCTGCTTCAGGCGCAGCGGGTCGCCGCGCAGGGCCAGTGGCGTGTCGCGGTAGATCAGGCTGACCAGTTCCAGCTGCTTTTCATGGGCTGCGGGGGCGAGGATGGTCAGGGTGTCCTGTAGCAGGTCACGCAGGTTGAAGGGAATGGATTCGAGCATCAGCTTGCCGGCTTCGATCTTGGAGAAGTCGAGCACCTCGTTGATGATGCCGAGCAGGCTGTCGGCGGACTTCTCGATGGTTGACAGATAGTCCTGCTGGCGCGGGCTGAGCTCGCTCTTCTGCAGCAGATTGGTGAAGCCGAGAATGCCATTGAGCGGTGTGCGGATCTCGTGGCTCATGTTGGCCAGGAACTCAGACTTGATACGGCTGGCTTCCAGGGCCTCCTTGCGCGCGAAGTCCAGTTCGATGTTCTGGATCTCGATGGTCTCCAGGTTCTGGCGCACGTCTTCTGTGGCCTGCTCGATGCTGTGTTGCAGTTCTTCCTGGGCGTTCTGCAGCGCCTCGGCCATGCGGTTGATGCCAGAGGCCAGCTCGTCCATTTCATGGCTGCCCAATGGAGGCAGGCGGGTTTCCAGATGGCCGTCCTTGAGCTGTGCGACCCCGGCCTTGATCGCGCGTAGCGGGCCGTTGATGCTGCGGCTCATGCGCAGGGCGAGCAGGGCGGTGACGGCAAGGCCGCCGGCGATCAGCAGCAGGCTGGCGAACAAGCTGCGGTAGCCGCTGAGCAGTGTGCCCTGGTGTGAGAGTTCCAGTTCGACCCAGCCGAGCAACTCCAGTTGACCGTCTTCGGCGAGGGTGTCGTTGAGCACCAGATGCTGGTCGTAGACCGGCAGCAGAAAGCGCGTGGCATCCTGGCCACTGAGCAGGCTGACGCCCGGCTGGCCGCTGGGCGTGGGGTTGAGCATGCTGGGGCCGGCGTGCGCCAGGGAGGCGCGCTCAGGGGCAAGAAAACCGACCGCACGAACGTCCGGGTGCTCCAGCGCCTGCTGGGCGATACGCTCGAGCTTCTTCACGTCCTTCTGTTCCAGCGCCGGCGCCGCCAGGGGGGCCAGGTGTTCGACCAGCATCTCGCCGCGCTGCAGCAATTGAGTCTGCAAGCCCGATAGCTGCACCCAGGTGAAATAACCGCCCAGCACCAAGGCCAGCAGGCTGGTGGGCAGCAGGGTGAGCAGCAGTACGCGCCCTTTGATGCTGAGATCCTTGAACACGACCTTCCTCCTTCGGAACATCCGGGCAGTGTAGCGATTCGGCGCGGCGGAATCTGTAGGTGAGAGATTAGCGTTTAGTAGATAGAATTGTTCGCATTCAATGCCTCCCGGTTGACCACCATGATGACCCGTACACCTACCTCGGCTCGCATCCTTGCCGTCGAGGATGACCCCTTGCTCGCCAGCCACGTGCAGTCGCACCTGATGAGCTGCGGGTTTGACGTGACCTTGAGTCACGATGGCAGCGAAGGTTTGCAGTTGGCCGAAAGCGAAGACTTCGATCTGGTGCTGATGGACATCCTTCTGCCCGGGACCAATGGCCTGGAGGTGCTGCAGCGTCTGCGCCAGCGCCGCAGCGTGCCGGTGCTGCTGATGTCGGCTCTGGGGGATGAGCAGAATCGTATCGCCGGGTTCAGCCAGGGTGCCGACGATTATCTGCCCAAGCCTTTCAGCCTCGGTGAACTCAGCGTGCGGGTCGAGGCGATTCTGCGGCGGGTCGCCTACGAGCGTCGCGAGCAGCACCTTGGCAGCGTCGACGGTGGCTTGCAGTTCGATGAAGGGCGCAGCGATGTCGCCTTCTCAGGTACCTGGGTGGGCCTGACGCCCAGTGAGTACCGCGTGCTGGAGTTGCTCTGGCGACACCGCGACGAGGCCCTGAGCAAGCCTTTCCTTTATCAGCAGGCATTACGCCGTGCCTATTCCCAGCACGACCGCAGCCTGGACATGCACGTCAGCCACATCCGGCGCAAATTGCAGGCGGTGGGCTATGAGGCCACGCGGGTGAATACCGTCTGGGGCAAGGGCTACATCCTGACGCAGGCCGGGCCATGAGTCTGCCGGGACGCCATTCGCTGCTGTGGCGGCTGGCTGGTGCCCTGGCGCTGTTCTGCCTGCTGCTGGTCAGCCTGCATGTGGATGTAGGGCGGATGTTGCTCGAGGCGACCTCCTATCTGCCCGAGTCGACCCGGCAGATGCTCAGAGACGAGGCGCGGCAGGCCGAAAAGTCATGGCGAGAGGGTGGGGCGCCTGGCGTCGATGCTTATCTACAGCACCTGCACGAGCGTGAGCGGGTCTGGGCCGCGGTGGTCGATGAGCACAAGCATTCGCTGGCCTCGCAACCACTGAGCGATGAAGAAGAGCAGCGCCTGGATTTCGTGCGCAAGCTGGACTTTCCCGTGGGCCGACCGGGCGGTACGCCGACCTTCTACGTGCCCTTCAGCGATGGAAAGACCCGCCTGGTCATGGCGTTGCCGCAGCACTTGAATCCGCGCAAGTACAACGAGCTGTGGGAGCTGCTTCTGCAGCGGCTACTGCCGGCGGTCTTGGCCGTGGTCGTGGCACTGCTGCTTTATCGGCTGTTGATCGCCCCCTTGGCCATCCTTCGACGCCAGGCTGCCGCTCTGAGTGCGGGTGATCTGTCTGCCAGGCTTGGCCCGCCGGTCACCGGGCGCAAGGACGAGTTGGGTGAGCTGGCGCGAAGTTTCGACCATATGGCGGAGCGTCTGCAGGGTACGGTCGCTTTTCAGCGCCAATTGTTGCGCGACCTGTCCCATGAACTACGCACGCCGCTGAGCCGCTTGCGCGTGGCCGGGGAGAACGAGGGTGACAACGTTGCACTGCGCCAGCGCCTGGCACGTGAAGTGGATGCGATGGAAAAACTGGTCGGCGATGCTCTGGAACTGGTCTGGCTGGACACGGAGCGGCCGCAACTGCCCAGCGAAGAGGTGGATGTAATCCGGCTGTGGGATGTGCTGCGCGAGAACGCCGGCTTCGAAACCGGCTGGCCACTTGCGCGCATGCCCTGCGATCTGCCGGTAGGTTGCCGAGTACGCGGCAATCTCAATGGTCTGGCGCAGGCGCTGGAAAACATCCTGCGCAATGCCATCCGGCATTCGCCGCACGGCGGGTTGGTTCGCCTCGCTGGCCAGCAGGAAGGCGATAACTGGTTGCTGTGGATCGAGGATCAGGGGCCGGGTGTGGCGGAAAACGAGCTGGAGACTATCTTCCGTCCGTTTACCCGTCTCAGCACCGCCAGGCCGGGCGGCGACGGTTTCGGCCTGGGCCTGGCCATAGCCCGCAGCATGATCGAGACACAAGGCGGGCGCGTCTGGGCCGAAAACGGCAGGCATGGCTTGCGCGTATTGCTGCGCATGCCGGCGGCCTGATCACGCCGAACAGCCGCTGGTTACGTTCGCTGGGTGATGCCGCGGCGGGTTCGGCGTATCATGACGCCCCTTCGCGTCAGTCTGGATTCGAGCGACCCATGACCCTGCAATTTCCCACCATTGCCGACTGCATCGGTAATACCCCCCTGGTACGTCTGCAACGCCTGGGCGGTGACACCAGCAACACCCTGCTGGTCAAGCTGGAAGGCAACAACCCGGCCGGTTCGGTCAAGGATCGTCCGGCCTTGTCGATGATCAACCGCGCCGAGTTGCGCGGCGCCATCCAGCCCGGCGATACCCTGATCGAAGCCACCAGTGGCAACACCGGCATCGCCCTGGCCATGGCCGCGGCGATCAAGGGTTACAAGATGATTCTGATCATGCCGGACAACTCCACTGCCGAGCGCAAGTGGGCGATGACCGCTTATGGCGCCGAGCTGATCCTGGTCAGCAAGGAAGAGGGCATGGAAGGCGCGCGTGACCTGGCCGAGAAGCTGCAGGCCGAGGGCCGCGGCAAGGTGCTCGACCAGTTCGCCAACGGCGACAATCCCGAGGCGCACTACAGCGGTACCGGCCCCGAGATCTGGCGCCAGACCGGCGGGACCATCACCCACTTCATCAGCTCCATGGGCACCACCGGCACCATCATGGGTACCTCGCGCTACCTCAAGGAGCAGAACCCGGCGATCCAGATCGTCGGTCTGCAACCGCAGGAAGGCTCGGCCATTCCCGGCATCCGCCGCTGGCCCGAGGAATACCTGCCGAAGATCTATCAGGCCGAACGGGTCGATCAGGTAATGGACATGGGCCAGGCCGAGGCCGAGCACGTCATGCGGCGCCTGGCGCGGGAAGAGGGCATCTTCTGCGGCGTGTCTTCCGGTGGCTCCGTGGCCGGCATGCTGCGCCTCTCGCAGCAGCTGGAGAACGCGGTGCTGGTGGCGATCATCTGCGACCGTGGCGACCGTTACCTGTCCACCGGCGTTTACGAAGAACCGGCGCGCTGATGGCCAGACGCAGCTCCAACCTGCGCTTTCAGCCCAGCGGCGGCAGCCGTGCGGCGCAGGTGCCGGTCGGCAAGAAGCAGAAACTGTCCATCGAGCGCCTGGCCGGTGACGGCCGCGGCATCGCCTTCGAAGGCGGGCGCACCTGGTTCGTCAGTGGTGCGCTGGCCGGCGAAGAAGTTGAGGCGCGGGTACTCGCTGCCCGCAGCCAGACCGTCGAGGCACGCGCCGAACGCATCATCGCCGCCAGCAGCGAGCGCCGCGCGGCGCCCTGCGTGCACGCTGACCGTTGCGGCGGCTGCAACCTGCAGCACATGCCCCACGCCGAGCAACTGGCCCTGAAACAGCGCACGCTGGCCGAGCAATTGTCGCGCCTGGGTGGCGTGCAGCCAGATGAGTGGGCTGCGCCGCTGTTTGGCCCCGAACTCGGTTACCGGCGCCGCGCACGCGTTGCCGTGCGCTGGGATGCCAAGGCGCGGCAGCTGCAGGTCGGTTTCCGTGCCGAGGCCAGCCAGGACATCGTGGCCATTGAACAATGTCCGGTACTGGTACAGCCCTTGCAGCCCATTTTCAGCGCCTTGCCGGCCTTGCTGCGCAGCCTGGAAAAGCCACAGGCAGTCGGGCACGTGGAACTGTTCAGCGGTACTGCCGAAGCATTGCTGCTGCGCCACACGGCAGCGCTTGCCGAGGCGGATCTGAGCCGCCTGCGCGCGTTCTGCAGCGAGCATGATGCGCAGCTGTGGCTGCAGGGTGAAGGGCTGCCACTGTCTGATGAGCCGAGCGCTGAGCTCGGCTTTGAGTTGCAACGCTGGCACTTGCAACTGGCCTATCGGCCGGGTGATTTCGTCCAGGTCAATGGTCTGGTCAACGCGGCCATGGTCGCTCAGGCGCTAGACTGGTTGGGCGTGCAGCCTGGCGAGCGGGTGCTGGATCTGTTCTGCGGTCTGGGCAATTTCGCCCTGCCGCTGGCGCGTCAGGCTGCCGAAGTGGTGGCTGTGGAAGGCGTCGCCGCGATGGTGCAGCGGGCCGCTGACAACGCGCGCCACAACGGCTTGGACAATGCGCACTTTTATCGCGCCGACCTGTCCAAGCCGCTGGTCAACGAGACCTGGGCGCGTGGCGGTTTTTCCGCTGTGCTGCTCGATCCGCCGCGTGACGGCGCGCTGGAGGCGGTACGTGGGATGAGCGAGCTGGGCGCGCGGTGCCTGGTCTATGTATCCTGCAACCCGACCACGCTGGCACGTGATGCGGCCGAGTTGCTGCGGCAGGGCTATCGCCTGCGCCGCGCCGGGATTCTCGACATGTTTGCGCAAACCGCGCATGTCGAGGCCATGGCTCTATTCGAGAAGCCCGAGACTTAGGTCTTGGGCCAAAGCGGTACGTTCGGTACCGCGGGGATGCGCAGGACGCGCACCCTTTCAGTTAATCCGACCGGCTCAGAGAAGGCCGGCGACTGCTCGGTGCCGCTCAGGCGCACCGTAGGGAAGGTAAGACGATGGTTCAGGTGAGAGCGCATCAGCCGGTCAACGACGACGGCAGCATCAATCTTGTGGCCTGGTTGGATCATGTCACTCGTGTCGATCCGGCGCTGGATCGCCAGGCATTGCAAGAGGCCTGCGAGTTCGCCCGTGACGCCGAGCAACAGGCCAATACCACCGAGCATCACTGGAGCGAGGGCGCCTCGACATTCCGCGCCGGTCTCGATATTGCCGAGATTCTCGCCGATCTCAAACTCGATCAGGATTCGCTGGTTGCCGCGGTCATCTATCGCGGCGTACGTGAGGGCAAGATCACCCTGGCCGCCGTGCAGCAGCGCTTCGGTGCGGTGGTGGCCAAGCTGATCGAAGGTGTGCTGCGCATGGCGGCGATCAGCGCCAGTATCAACCCGCGTGAATCGGTGGTGGTCGGCTCGCAGACGCAGGTTGAGAACCTGCGCAAGATGCTGGTGGCCATGGTCGACGACGTGCGCGTGGCGCTGATCAAGCTGGCCGAGCGTACCTGCGCCATCCGTGCGGTCAAGGAGGCCGACGAAGACAAGCGCCAGCGCGTGGCACGCGAAGTGTTCGACATCTATGCGCCGCTGGCCCACCGCCTGGGTATCGGCCATATCAAGTGGGAGCTGGAGGATCTGTCCTTCCGCTACCTGGAGCCGGAGCAGTACAAGCAGATCGCCAAGCTACTGCACGAGCGTCGCCTCGATCGCGAGCAGTACATCAACGACGCTATGGCGAATCTGCGTCAGGAGCTGGAAGCCACCGGTATCAAGGCCGATATCAGCGGCCGGGCGAAACATATCTATTCGATCTGGCGCAAGATGCAGCGCAAGGGCCTGCAATTCAGCCAGATCTACGACGTGCGTGCGGTACGTGTGCTGGTGCCAGAGGTGCGTGATTGCTACACCACCCTGGGCATCGTGCATACCCTGTGGCGGCACATTCCCAAGGAGTTCGACGACTACATCGCCAACCCCAAGGAGAACGGCTACCGCTCGCTGCACACCGCCGTGCTCGGCCCGGAAGGCAAAGTGCTGGAGGTGCAGATACGCACCCACGCCATGCACGAAGAGGCCGAGCTGGGTGTGTGCGCGCACTGGCGCTACAAGGGCACCGACGTCAAGTCCGGCTCCAACCACTACGAAGAGAAGATTTCCTGGCTGCGTCAGGTCATCGAGTGGCACGAAGAACTGGGCGATATCGGCGGCCTGGCCGAGCAGTTGCGCGTGGATATCGAGCCGGATCGGGTCTACGTCTTCACCCCTGACGGCCACGCCATCGACCTGCCCAAGGGCGCCACACCGCTGGACTTCGCCTACCGCGTGCACACCGAGATCGGCCACAACTGCCGCGGCGCCAAGATCAACGGGCGTATCGTGCCGCTGACCTACAGCCTGCAAACCGGCGAGCAGGTGGAAATCATCACCAGCAAGCAGGGCTCGCCGAGCCGCGACTGGCTCAACCCCAACCTGGGCTATGTCACCACCAGCCGCGCGCGGGCGAAGATCGTCCACTGGTTCAAGCTGCAGGATCGCGACCAGAACGTCGCCGCTGGCAAGCAGTTGCTTGAGCGCGAGCTGGCGCGCCTGGCCCTGGTCGGTGCGGACTTCGACAAGCTGGCCGAGAAGGCCAACCTGAAAACCGCCGAGGACCTGTTCGCCGCCCTGGGGGCCGGCGACGTGCGCCTGGCTCATGCGGTCAACCTGGCGCAGCAACTGCTCGAGCCTGAGCGCGGCAACGAGCAGCTGGAACTGATCCCGCGCAAGGCGCAGGGGTTCAAGCCGGGCAAGCGCGGCGACATTCAGATCCAGGGCGTCGGCAACCTGCTGACACAGATGGCCGGCTGTTGCCAGCCGCTGCCGGGCGACCCGATCGTCGGTTACATCACTCTTGGCCGTGGCGTCACCATCCATCGTCAGGACTGCCCGACGGCACTGCAGCAAACGGCGCGCGAGCCGGAGCGGATGATCCAGGTGAGCTGGGGGCCGGTGCCGGTGCAGACCTACCCGGTGGAAATCGTCATCAAGGCCTACGACCGTTCCGGTCTGCTGCGTGACGTCACCCAGGTACTGCTCAACGAAAAACTCAACGTGCTGGCGGTCAACACCCGCTCGAACAAGGAGGACAACACCGCCTCCATGTCGATCACCGTGGAGATTCCCGGACTCGATGCGCTCGGGCGTCTGCTGGCGCGCATCGGCCAATTACCCAACATCATCGAGGCGCGTCGCCAGCGGGCCAATTAAGCGGCACGCTTCAGGTGACAAGCAGCAAGTCAAAGGCGCCGCTGCGCCTTTTCTTGTGGTTTGCCGCTTGTAGCGTGCAGCCCAGGAGTTTTTATGTACCAACTCGACGATCTGCTGCATCTGATGGCCCGTCTGCGTGATCCGCAACACGGCTGCCCCTGGGATCTGAAGCAGAACTACGCGAGCATCGTGCCTTACACCCTGGAAGAGGCGTACGAAGTCGCCGATGCCATCGAGCGCAGCGACTTCGAGCATTTGCCGGGTGAGCTGGGCGATCTGCTGTTCCAGGTGGTCTATTACAGCCAGCTGGCGCAGGAGGAGGGGCGTTTCGATTTTGCCCGGGTGGTCGATGGCATCACCAGCAAGCTGATTCGTCGCCATCCGCATGTATTCCCCGACGGTGATCTGTACGGGATGCCGGACGCCGCCAAGTTTGAAGAAGCAGCGGTCAAGCAGCGTTGGGAAGAGCTCAAGGCGCAGGAGCGCGCCGAAAAGGCCGCCGAACCCGAGCAGCTCTCCCTGCTCGATGATGTGCCAAGCGCGCTGCCTGCACTGTCGCGTGCGGCCAAACTGCAGAAGCGTGCGGCCCAGGTCGGCTTCGACTGGCCCGATGCTTTGCCGGTGGTGGACAAGGTGCGCGAAGAGCTGGATGAAGTGCTCGAAGCCATGAGTGAAAACGATGCCGAGGCGGTGGCCGAGGAGATCGGCGATCTGCTGTTCGTCGTCAGCAACCTGGCACGGCACCTGAAGGTCGATCCTGAGGCTGCGCTACGGGCAGCCAATGGCAAGTTCGAGCGGCGCTTTCGCTTTATCGAGCAGAGCGTGCGTGAGGCCGGGCGCAGCATGGACGGTTGCTCGCTGGAGGAACTGGATGCCTTGTGGGGCGAGGCGAAGAAGTTGGAGAAGCAGTCGCCAGGCTGTTGAACCCTATAGGCACGGCGGCGTTCCGATTTATCCGCGAAGCCTCTGCTGTCCGCCTTTCGCGACTGAAGCGGTTCGCCGCCCGGTCGCTCCTAAAGGCTGGAGCCGCCGCTGCTTAGCCCTTATGCTGGGCGCCTTGGACTGGCAGCGCGAATTTGCGTCGCTGCCGCAACTGAATCATGTTCGGGATCTTTAGTCATGGGTCTTTCCCTGCGCGACCAGCTGCTCAAAGCCGGCCTGGTCAATGAAAAACAGGCCAAGCAGGCTGGCAAGCAACAGCAAAAGCAAAAGCGTCTGGTGCAAAAAGGCCAGGCCGAACTGGATGACAGCACACGCCAGGCCGCACTGCAGGCGCAAGCCGAAAAGGCCGCACGTGATCAGGAGCTGAATCGTCAGCAGCAGGAAAAAGCCGAGCAGAAAGCCCGCGCGGCGCAGGTCAAGCAACTGATCGAGCGTTCACGCCTGCCTAAGCTCGACGGCGAGGACTACTACAACTTCGTCGATGACAAGAAGGTCAAGCGCCTGCCGGTCAACACCATGGTGCGCAACAAGCTGTCCAACGGCTGGCTGGCCATCGTCCGTCATGGCGGTGGTTACGAGATCATCCCGCGCGAGGCCGCGCTGAAGATTCAGGAGCGCGATGCCTCGCGCATCGTCTTGCTCAATACCCATGTCGAAGAGCCGGATGCCGACGATCCTTACGCGGCCTATCAGATTCCTGATGATCTGATGTGGTAAAAGCGTACCGCAGGACGCCGTGGGGTGCGCCGTGCGCACCGCGCCGCCCTGAGACTAGCAGCGGTTGCCGCTTAACAGCACTCGACCAAAGCTGGCGCCTGCATCCTGTGGGGTGATCGCCAGCAGGCGATCCATGCGCAGGCGTTGCTCGCCGTCGGTTGTACGCACCAGCAGAAACTCTTCCTTGCTCGCCGTGGTTTCGGTGGTCAGGGCCTGGCCCAGTAGGGTCGAGCCGTCGACCAGTTCGATATCCAGCTGATAGCAGTGCATGCAGGCGATCTCCAGGTAGTCGTAGAGATCACAGGCCAAGGGTTGGTAGTTGTCCATCGAGGATGTTGGTCAGGCCAGCCCGGGATGAAGTAGTCGTCATTCCCGCGCAGGCGGGAAACCAGAACCCCGCAGTATCTGGGCTTCCGCCTTCGCGGGAGTGACGGTGTACAGCTTTTGAGCGTATCCCTGGTCGAGAAGGGTTCAGGCAGCGCGTGCTTTTCCAGCTTCGATAAAAACCAAAAACGCCGCAACCCGATACCGGTGTTGCGGCGTTTTCGTTTCGCGGACGCGCCTTACATCAACGGAATGGTGTAGCTGACGATCAGACGGTTCTCATCCAGGTCGCCAATGGTCGCGTTGGAACGCACCATCGCGTTACGCCAGCGCACGCCGAGGTTCTTCAGTGGGCCTTCCTGGATGATGTAGCTGATATCGATGTCGCGTTCCCATTCTTTGCCACTGCTGCCATCGTTAAGATCGAAGCCATCGCCGGTGACGTAGCGGACGAAGGCAGTCAGGCCCGGGATGCCGTAGCTGGCGAAGTTGACGTCATAACGAGCTTGCCAGGATTTCTCGTCCTTACGGGTGAAGTCGAGAATCTGGATGTAGTTGACGATGTACGGATCGGTTTCGGTCAGGAAGGGGAAGGCGTTGTCGCCGCCGACCTTCTGGTAACCCACGCGGAAGGTGTGCGCGCCAATGCCGGCCCATAGATTGACCGAGGTCAGGTCGTTGTCCAGCTTGCCGCCGAGTTTGCGACCGTTATCCTGGGAGTCGAAGTAGGCCAGGTTGGCGCCCAGCTTCCAGTCGCCGATCGGCTGTACATGGATCAGGTTGTACAGCTTCTGGTCGTAGATATCCTCCAGTTCGCCGTACCACACGCCAACGGTGGTGTTGCCGCCGTTGAACTTGTAGTCGCCGCCGGCGAAGTTGTAGCGGTCGCTCTCACCGGCCATGTTGGTGGCGGTGATGTCGACCCGGTCGGTGGAGGCGCGCTGGTTGACCTCACGCAGTTGGCCTCCGTTGAGCGTCAGTCCGTCGATTTCCTGCGAGGTGATCATGCCGCCGGTGAACACCTGCGGCAGCAGGCGCGAGTCACCTGAAGAGACGATGGGCAGCTTGGGCATCAGTCCGCCGACCTTGCCGACAGTCTTGGAGATGCGTGCCTTGACCGCGCCGCTGAACTCGGAATATTCGTCCGGTCCCTCGTTGCCGAAGCCGTTGGGTAGCAGAGCGGTGCCGGCGCGATCGTCAGACGAGTCGAGCTTCAGGCCCAGGCCCGCATAGGCGTCCAGGCCAAAGCCGACGGTGCCTTCGGTAAAGCCGGACTCGGCTTTAAGGATGAAGCCCTGTGCCCACTCCTCGCGCTTGGACTGGGCTACGCCCGGGTCGCGCAGGTCCCGATTCATATAGAAGTTACGCAGCTCCAGAGAGGCTTTGCTGTCAGCGATGAAGTCAGCCTGTGCCAGGCTTGGCAGGGTCAGGCTGGCGCCCAGCGTGGCGAGGGCCACGGCACGGGCGAGGGGAGTTTTACTCATTATTGTTGTCTCCTCGTTGTTATAAGCAGGTTGGCCACGAAGTGACCAGCCAGTTACGGCGCGACGAAATAAAGCATTTCGCCTGCGAGTCGACTGTAAGACTTTAGTCTGTCGAGCCTTGGGTGGAGCCGGAGCGTAAACAGCCGTGGGCTCTAGGTCGTGCTTATCAGGGATTTTCGGCGGCTGGCCATTGATCGGGAAAATTTCGCTGGAGCACAATCGAGCTGAGAAAAATCGACAACCGTTGGTCGATAAAGGTTAAAGCTTGCCTGTGTGCGGCCGCTAAGGTCGGCAGATAACCTATTCAGGTACCCGGCCATGAATCCTCTGAACTCACTCAGCTCCGCCGCTTCCCGTGCCGCGCAGGCCAGCCAGTCCATGGCGGCGCGCAGCAATAGCGCCGATGCCCAAGCCACCTTGGCCAATCGCCTCGCCGAGAAGCTCGGCGTGCCGGCCGGCTCGTTGTCCGGAACACGTGATGACTACACCCCGGAGAAAGTGGCTGGGCGGATTCTGGGTTTTATCGAGCAGCGCCTGCAAAGCGAGGCCGCGGCAGGCGCTGACCCGGCCAAGCTGGACAAGCTGTTGTCCCAGGCGCGTGATGGCGTCGAGAAGGGTTTTGCCGAGGCACGCAAGATTCTCGATGGCATGGGCGTGCTCAAGGGGCAGGTGGCTAGCGATATCGACGATACCTACAAGCGTATTCAGGATGGCTTCGGCGATCTCGACAAGCGTTTCGGCAGTGCTGCTTCGAGCAGTTCAGACAAGGTGGCGGTGGCTGGTTATAGCGAGCGTTTCAGCGCGCTGGCGGAAACCTTCGATTTATCCGTCACTACTCGCGATGGTGACCGCCTGCGCATTTCCGTGGCGCAGGCTTCCGCCAGCTGGTCGCAGAGCAGTTTTGCCGCCTCCGGCGATGGTAAGTCCACCAGTGTGGTGGGCAGCAGCCAGTCTGGCAGCATGCGTATCGGCGTCTGGCAGGTGGATGTCGAAGGTGAGTTGGACGACGACGAGATCAAGGCGTTGGAGAAGCTCTTCAGCCAGGTTCAGGATCTCTCCGACAAGTTCTACGCCGGTGACCTGACAGGCGCCTTTGATCGCGCCATGGCGCTGGATATGGATGGTGAGCAATTGGCTTCGATGTCGCTGCGTCTGACCCAGACCACTGTGCGTCAGGCCACCGATGCCTATGGCGCGGTGGCTGGGCAGGGCGCCAGTGCAGTCAATGCCGGGTTGCAGGAATATGCTCAGGGTCTGCTCGATGCGCTGCGCAGTGCCGGTGATCTGGCGCAGGACGCTGGCGGCATGCTCAAGGAACTGCTCAAGGGCGGCTTCTCGCTCGATGAGCGCTTCGATTTGCCGCGCCTGGAGAAGGCTGACAGCCTCAACCGCAGTCTGCTCGATGGCCTGCAGTCGCTGATCGCTGGTCAGCCTGGCAAGGACGCTAACGCGAGCTGATTATCGCCGGTGTTAAACTGCGCACCTTGCTGATAGTGAGGTGCGCTCATGATGCCTGAATGCCAACTTTTCGGAACCCTGGGCTGCCATCTTTGCGAGGTGGCCGAGGCGTTGCTCATGCCATTCGTCGAGAATGGCCTGTTGGTCGAGTTGATCGACATTGCCGAGCATGAGGGGATGGTCGAGCAATACGGATTGCGTATTCCGGTATTGCGCCGTTGCGATAATGGCCGCGAGCTGAACTGGCCATTCGATGCCGAGCAGGTGGTGGCCTTTCTGAGTTGAGAGAGTCAGTTCGACAAAACGCAGCCAATAAAAAACCCGCCGATTAAGGCGGGTTTTTGATTTGGTCGGAGAGACAGGATTCGAACCTGCGACCTTCTCGTCCCGAACGAGACGCGCTACCAAGCTGCGCTACACTCCGAATGCCGCGTATTCTACCGAAAAACTTTTACCGCACAAGGGGTTAGCCCGAAAAAAACTACGAGTCGGCAACCCGGTTGTCGACTCGTATCATCCATCTGTCCGGCCGATATGGGCGCTCAGGCTGTTGCCTCAGAGCTCCTTGACGGTTTGCACCTGATCTTTGTTGATCGTGGCGCGTTTGCCGTCGAGCTGTTCGAACTCGTAGAAGCCGGATTCTTCATCGAATTTGGGCTTGTCCACGGTCTGGATCTCACGGCCGTCATTCAGCGTGATTACCGACGGCGAGGAGCAGCCGGCCAGTACAGCGAGGCCGATCGTCATAAGCAGGGCGGGGATTATCCGTTGGTTCATGGTCTGTCTCCTTGAGTACAAAAGATGGGGCTATACCCTCGCTCAGACGTAAAACTGTCGTATGAGTTCCGCTGAGTGCGTGGTGTTTCAGTGCGAAGGGGCGTGACTCGCCAAGGTTTCCGGCGTATTGAGGTTGGCCAGTCGTGCATCCTCTATGGGGCAGTCGACAGCGATGGGCGCTAATTTACCGAACCAGCGCTGCGGGCTGCGTTCTCCGGATTGCCATGCGCGTTCCAGGTCGTCTTTCAGTCGTGTCGGCAGCAGGCAGAACAACGGTTGCCAGTAGTTGCCCTGGCGAATCACCACCGGTTGGGGCCCCGCGTGCGCCAGCAGCGACTCGATCAGCGCGTGGTCGACCAGCGGGGCGTCGCAGGGCAGGACTAGCATTTGCTCATGGCGTGCCGCAGCCATGCCGGCGCGGATACCAGCCAGTGGGCCCTGAAAATCCTGATCCTCGTCGGTGACCAGTTGGTCGGCATAAGGCGCATAGCGCTCGGTGTTGCGGTTACAGGAGATGATCAGGTCGTCGCTCAAGGGTCTGGTCAGGTCATGCAACCAGGCGATCAGTGGGCGGCCGCGCCAGTCCAGCAAGCCCTTGTCGCGGCCACCCATGCGCTGGCCTCGGCCGCCGGAAAGCAGCAGCACCGAGCAGGGGAGTAGCGGGTTGGATACGGGCATGCGGGCGGTCTCCGAAGACAGTCTGTGTGATATAACAGCGCTCATTCTCTCCCAATTGGATGCCTGCCATGAACCACAAGGCCGATGCGGTTTTCGTGCCGCTGAACATTGCCGTGCTGACCGTTAGCGACACACGCACGTTGGAGACCGACACCTCGGGTCAACTGCTGGTCGACCGCCTGACCGCCGCTGGCCACCAGTTGGCCGCTCGCGTTCTGCTCAAGGATGATCTCTACAAGATCCGCGCCCAGGTAGCGACCTGGATCGCCGAGGATCAGGTGCAGGTGGTGGTGATCACCGGCGGTACCGGTTTCACTGGACGTGACAGCACGCCGGAAGCGGTCGCCTGCCTGCTGGACAAGCAGGTCGATGGTTTCGGCGAGTTGTTCCGGCAGATCTCCGTGGCCGATATCGGCACTTCTAGCATCCAGTCGCGCGCGCTGGCCGGTCTGGCCAACGGCACCCTGGTGTGCTGCCTGCCGGGCTCGACCAATGCCTGTCGCACTGCCTGGGACGGCATCCTCGGTGAGCAACTGGATGCGCGCCATCGTCCCTGCAACTTCGTGCCGCATCTGAAGCAGGTGGGCGCCTGCGAGACGCGCGGATGACTACCTGTTGCGATCATCCCGGACTGTTGCCGATGGAGGCGGCGCTGGAGCGCCTGCTGGCTTTGGCAGAGGCGGCGCCCATCGAGCAGACCGAACAGGTGGCGCTGGCCGACGCCGATGGCCGGGTGCTGGCTGAGCCGCTGATCGCGGCTCTGGATCTGCCGCCCTGGGCCAACAGCGCCATGGACGGTTATGCGCTGCGCCTGGCTGATTGGAGCGGCCAGCCTCTGCCGGTCAGTCAGCGTATTCAGGCTGGTGCTGCGCCTGCGCCCCTGCAGCCGGGTACCTGTGCGCGCATCTTCACCGGTGCGCCGCTGCCTGCAGGTGCCGATACCGTCGAAATGCAGGAGAACGTCGAGCTGGATGAGGCGGGGCGGGTGCACTTCCGTGAGCCGCTGAAAATTGGCCAGAACGTTCGAGCTCAAGGTCAGGAAACCCGCGTAGGCGAAGGTGTGTTGCCAGCCGGTACGCGCCTGGGGCCTATCGAGCTAGGGTTGGCGGCGTCTTTGGGGGCGGCGCAGCTTTCGGTGCGCCGGCGTCTGCGCGTTGCGGTGCTGTCTACTGGCGACGAACTGGTAGAGCCAGGTCAGGCGCTTGGCCCGGGGCAGATCTACAACAGCAATCGGCGTCTGCTGATTGCCTGGTTGCAGCGGCTGGGCTGCAGCGTTGTGGATGCGGGCATCTTGCCCGATGATCTGCAGCGTACCCGCGAAGCGCTGGGGGCCTTGGGCGAGGTCGATCTGATTCTCTCCACGGGTGGCGTTTCGGTGGGGGAGGCGGATTTCCTTGGCATAGCCCTGCGTGAGGCGGGCGAACTGGCGCTGTGGAAGCTGGCGATCAAGCCGGGTAAGCCGCTGACCTTCGGTCATTATCAGGGGGTTCCGGTAATAGGTCTGCCGGGCAACCCTGCTTCGACACTGGTTACCTTCGGACTGCTGGCGCGTCCTTATATTTTGTGTCGTCTTGGCGTTCAGCGGGTCGAGCCGTTGGGCTTCGCGGTACCGGCAGGTTTTACCTGGCGCAAGCCGGGCATGCGCCGCGAGTACCTGCGGGCGCGTCTGGAGCAGGGGCGTGTGGTGCCTTACGCCAACCAGAGTTCTGGCGTTTTGCGCAGCGCCGCCTGGGCAGAAGGCTTGGCCGAGGTCATGGAAGGCAGTACGCTGGCCGAGGGAGATATGTTGCGTTTCATTCCGCTCAGCGAGATTCTCGGCTAGGTTTCCGAGTCGCCCGACCATGCAGATGGTTGGGCGCTTTAGATGAAATGGCGAGACCACTGAGTCACAATTCTGTCGATAGAATTTGCAAATGGGCTTGGTAGAGGGCATAGTCGCGGACTTGTTAAATTCACTCGACACGGTCGTGCCCATGCTAAAACGCTTCGCACCCCTCGTGCCTATTGCACTTACAGTCTTTCTCGCTGCCTGTGCCGGCCATGCGCCGCAGACGCAGCCGCAGCAACCGATCAGCGATGCAGCAGTCGAACCTGTGACTCGCCTGATGATCGAGCAGGATGAACCTGCCGATGATGAGATCAACGCGCTGATCGACGATCAACCCTATGAAATGCCGCAACTGGCCGACAGCCTGCTCGATCTCGGGCGTTCGCTGATCGGTACCCGTTATCGCTACGGCGGTAGCTCGGTACAGTCTGGTTTCGATTGCAGCGGTTTTGTCGGCTACCTGTTCCGCGAGGAAGTCGGCCTGGAACTGCCGCGTTCCACGCGTGAGCTGATCAACCTCGATGCGCCGAAGGTGGCGCGCGCCGATCTGGAACCGGGTGATCTGATCCTGTTCAATGATCGTGGTCGTGGTCGCGTCAGTCATGCCGGCATCTACCTGGGTGATGATCAGTTCATCCACTCCAGCAGTAGTCGCAGTGGTGGTGTGCGCATCGACAGTCTGGACGACAGCTACTGGAACCGCAGCTATCTGCAGGCCAAGCGCGTCCTTGCCCTGGCTCCGGTTGAAGATCAGGTCGCTGCCAAGCGTCATAACTGATGCATACGGCGTAACTGCAGAATCTGTTCAAGGGCTGTCTTGTCAGCCTTGAGCAGGTGCTGAGGGTTGCGCCGTTTGTCTGCAAGCTGCAGAGTAGAGCGCATTCAGGCTCAGGATCGCCTCGCTTATGCCCGTCACGACCCGTGTTGCCCTCATCGCTCTCGCTCTGCTGCTGAGTGCTTGCAGTAGTCGCGCTCCCTCTCCCCAGCCTATCTATAGTCCTCCAGTCTCTGCTTCGTCCTATCAGGGTGGTGCCGAAGATGTGCTGTTCCGCGCCCTCGGCCTGGTTGGTACGCCCTATCGTTATGGTGGTAATACCCCGGAAGGCGGTTTCGACTGCAGTGGCCTGATTGGCTACGTTTATCGCGATGCTGCCGGTATCAGTCTGCCGCGTTCGACGCGTGAGCTGAGTGCGATGCGCACCCCAGATGTCCGTCGCGATGCCCTGAAAAGTGGTGACCTGGTGTTCTTTGCCACCAATGGCGGACGCGCCGTCAGCCATGCCGGCATCTATGTCGGCGACGGCCGCTTCGTGCATGCCCCCTCTACCGGCGGTACGGTGCGCCTGGACAGCCTCACCAGCGGTTATTGGCAGGGCGTCTATCTCGATGCCAAGCGCGTCATCACGCCAGAGCTCGCGCGTAATCCCTGAATTACTGTCCATGGTCGATCCCATTCGCCTACCGCCTCAGCCCGAGGTGTGCGAGCTGTGCGCGCGGCCCGTTGCGTTGACGCGTCATCATTTGATTCCCAGGGCACTGCACGACAAGACCTACGTGCAGAAGCGCTTCGCTCGTCATGAGCGCATCACGGCTACGCTTTGGGTCTGCCGCGCCTGCCACAACCAGATTCACCGGCTGTTCAGCGAAAAGGAGCTGGCGCTGACCTACAACAGCCGTGACGCGCTGCTGGGTGATGAGCGCCTGCGCACCTTCGTCGAATGGCTGGCCAGCAAGCCGCCGGGCTTCACCCCCAGGCATTGAGCGGTCTCGACGTTGACGCGCAGGGCTGCCAGCCTCTACCCTGCGCGCCTTGCTTCAGGTGCCCCGAGTTGCCGTGAATGGTAGCCATGGGGTGAAACAGGGAAGCCGGTCCGAATGCCGGCGCTGCCCCCGCAACGGTAGGTGAGTCAAACACCGCTCAAGGCCACTGTGTATTTGCACGGGAAGGCGCGGTGCCGAACCTTTGGGTTCGCTCACAAGCCCGGAGACCGGCCTGTCGCATTTTCACGGCATCGCGGAGGGCGTTGTCCGGCCGACGCTCCGGTTTTTCCGGGATGTTGTGCTTCCTGTCTTCCGCTCGCCTGACCAGCCATTGGCACCAGGGTGAGGACGCGCGGACCATCGCGATCTGCTCCCCATCGTTGCTCGTACTGTTTACCGACAGCCGACGCGGGTGCCTGATGTACAGGAGCACAGCATGAGCGAGTCCACCGATCGCGATGCCCGCCACAAGGCGCGCATGCAGCGCAAGAAAGCCCTGATCGACGAGAAGATTGCCCAGGCCCAGGACGAATACGGTTTGTTGCTGGTGCACAGCGGCAATGGCAAGGGCAAGAGCAGCAGTGCCTTCGGTATGGTCGCGCGTGCGCTCGGTCATGGCCTCAAGGTCGGTGTGGTGCAGTTCATCAAGGGGGCGGCCAGCACCGGTGAAGAAACCTTCTTCCGCCGTTTCCCCGAGGAAGTCAGCTATCACGTGATGGGTGAAGGCTTCACTTGGGAAACCCAGGATCGTCAGCGCGACATCGCCAAGGCGCAGGAAGCCTGGGTGGTCGCCCGGCGTCTGCTCAGTGACGAAACCGTCGGCCTGGTGGTGCTGGACGAGCTGAACATCGCACTCAAGCACGGTTATCTCGAACTAGACGCAGTGCTGGCCGATATCGAGGCTCGGCCGCTGCTGCAGCATGTGGTGGTGACCGGACGTGGCGCCTTGCCGGGGATGATCGAGGCGGCCGACACGGTCACCGAGATGAGCCTGGTCAAGCATGCGTTTAAATCCGGGGTAAAGGCGCAGAAGGGCATCGAATTCTGATGGAAGCACGTCACTGTCCGGCGCTGTTGATTGCCGCCCCGGCTTCCGGCCAGGGCAAGACTACCGTGACTGCTGCCCTGGCGCGTTTGCATACGCGCCAGGGACGGCGGGTGCGGGTGTTCAAATGTGGGCCCGACTTTCTCGACCCGATGATCCATGCTCGTGCCAGTGGCGCACCGGTGTATCAGCTCGACCTGGCCATGGTCGGCGAGGCGGAAAGCCGCCGCCTGCTGTGGCGGGCCGCTGGCGAGGCTGATCTGATCCTGATCGAAGGGGTGATGGGGTTGTTCGACGGTAAGCCGTCGGCGGCCGACCTGGCGCGTCATTTCGGCGTGCCGGTGCTTGGGGTTATCGACGGTGCGGCCATGGCGCAGACCTTCGGTGCGCTGGCCCACGGTCTGGCTACCTTCCAGCCGGATCTGCCCTTTGCCGGGGTGCTCGGCAACCGCGTCGCCAGCACGCGCCATGGCGATATCCTGCGCGATGCCCTGCCGCCCAGCATCCACTGGTTCGGCGCCTTGCCGCGCAGTGCCGCGGTGGAATTGCCCAGCCGCCATCTGGGGCTGGTGCAGGCGGGCGAGTTGGCCGATCTGGATGCGCGCCTGGACGCCGCCGCCGATGCCCTGGCCGCCAGCGCCAACGTCGACCTGCCGCCAGCGGTGAGCTTCGCCGCGCCGCAGTTCGATGAACCTGCGCCATTGCTGAATGGCGTGCGCATCGGCGTGGCGCGTGATGCCGCGTTCGCCTTCCTTTATCAGGCCAATCTCGACCTGCTGCAGGCGCTAGGCGCCGAATTGCGCTACTTCTCGCCACTGGTCGATAGCGCCTTGCCCGACGTCGACAGTCTGTACCTGCCTGGTGGTTACCCCGAGTTGTACCTCTCCGAGCTGGAGAGCAATCAGGCCATGGCTGACGCGATTCGCGCCCATCACCAGTCCGGCAAGCCGCTGCTGGCCGAATGTGGCGGCATGCTCTATCTGCTCGATGAGCTGCGCGACAAGCAAGGTGCCAGCGGGCGCATGCTCGGCCTGCTCAGCGGCAGCGCGGCCTTGCAGCCGCGGCTGACCGCGTTGGCCCTGCAGGAAGTGACGTTGCCCGAAGGCGAGCTACGTGGCCACAGCTACCATCACTCGCGTCTGGAAAGCCCCTTGCAGCCCCTGGTGCGTGGCCGCTGCCCGAACGGCAAGCCGGTGGCTGAGTCGGTATATCGTTTGGGGCGACTAACGGCCAGCTATATCCATTTCTACCTGCCCTCCAACGCGGAGGCAGCCGCCGCGCTGTTGCGTCCGTGACCGACCATGCCTTTAGCGCGCAGGAGCGTGCCGCGGTATACCGCGCCATCGCCGAGCGTCGCGACATGCGCCATTTTGCCGGCGGCGAGGTGCCGCCTGAGGTGCTGGCGCGCCTGCTCGAGGCGGCGCACCACGCCCCCAGCGTCGGCCTGATGCAGCCGTGGCGCTTCCTGCGCATTCGCGATCCGCAATTGCGTGAGGCGGCTCATGCGCTGGTGGAGGCCGAGCGTGTGCGTACCGCCGAAGCTTTGGGCGAGCGTTCGGATGAATTCATGCGGCTCAAAGTCGAAGGTATTCGCGATTGCGCCGAGCTGCTGGCCGTGGCGCTGATGGAGGGACGCGAGGCGCATATCTTCGGGCGGCGCACCTTGCCGGAAATGGATATGGCCTCGGTGGCCTGCGCCATTCAGAATCTGTGGCTGGCTGCACGAGCCGAAGGGCTGGGCGTGGGCTGGGTGTCGCTGTTCGACCCCAAGGCGCTGGCCGAGCTGCTGGGCATGCCGGCTGGCAGCAAACCGGTGGCGTTGCTGTGCCTGGGGCCAGTGCACGCCTTCTATGAGAAACCGATGCTGGTGGAAGAGGGCTGGGCCACGCCACGGCCGCTGAGCGAGCTGCTGTTCGAGAATCGATGGGGAGTCCGGGGTGACTGAACGATGAGCCTGGCGCTGATCACCTGTGCCGGCGTGGCGCTGGACGCCGTACTGGGTGAGCCCCGACGCGCGCACCCGCTGGTGGCCTTCGGTCGCCTGGCCGAGCGCCTGGAGCAGCGTTTCAACCCGGCTGGCGGCGGCTGGCGCAGTCATGGCGTCACCGCCTGGTGCCTGGCGGTGCTGCCGCTGACCTTGTTCACCTGGCTGCTGGTGCAGGTCAGTGGTCTGGGCTGGGCCGTGGAAATCTTCGCCCTGTACTTCGCCCTCGGCCTGCGCAGCCTGTACGAGCATGCGCAACCGGTGGCGCAGGCGTTGCGCCTGGGCGACCTGGCGCTGGCACGCGAGCGCGTCGGCTGGATGGTCAGTCGCAACACCGCCGAACTCGACGCCACGGGTGTGGCCCGCGCCGGCACCGAATCGGTGCTGGAGAACGGCTCCGATGCGGTGTTCGCCGCTTTGTTCTGGTTCATCGTTGCGGGCGCACCGGGTGTGGTGCTGTACCGCCTGAGCAATACCCTCGATGCCATGTGGGGCTACCGCAACGAGCGTTTCGAGCGTTTTGGCTGGGCGGCCGCGAAAATCGATGACGTACTCAATTATCTGCCGGCGCGCCTGGTGGCGCTGACCTACGCACTGCTTGGGCACGCCGCCCTGGCGCTTAGGTGCTGGCGCAAGCAGGCGCCGCTGTGGGACAGTCCCAATGCTGGCCCGGTGATGGCGTCTGGCGCAGGCAGTCTGGGCGTGAGTCTGGGCGGGGCGGCGGAGTATCACGGCGAGCGGCATGAGCGCCCGCAGTTGGGCGAAGGCCCGGCGCCGCGTGCGCGGGACATCGAGCGGGCGATGAATCGAGTCGTCGCGGGCGTTGGCTTATGGTTGCTATGCCTGATCCTATGGGAGGTCTGGGTTGCTTGAGCATGGAGGTCGACTGCGCGGCGCTGCGCAGCGCTATGGCATCCCACTGGAGGATTGGCTGGACCTGTCCACCGGGGTTGCGCCCTACGGCTGGGATCTGCCTGCTGTACCGGGGTCTGCCTGGGCACGCCTGCCTGAGGCGGATGACGGCCTGGAGCAGGCCGCGCGCGATTATTACGGCGCCGTCAGCCTGCTGCCGGTAGCCGGCTCGCAGGCGGCGATCCAGGCCTTGCCGCGTCTGCGTCGTAACGCCAGCGTCGGCATCATCGCACCCACTTACGCCGAGCATGCCGCTGCCTGGTGTCGCGAAGGCCATCGCGTCACCAAACTCAGCGAGGGTTCGGTGCATCGCGCCTTGCCGCAGTTGGATGTGCTGCTGGTGGTCAACCCGAACAATCCGACCGGCCGACTGATCGAGCCGGCGCGCCTGCTCGACTGGCACGATGAGCTGGCCGAGCGAGGTGGCTGGCTGGTGGTCGACGAGGCCTTCATCGACTGCACGCCGGAGCACAGCCTTGCTGCCTACAGCGACATGCCGGGGCTGATCGTGCTGCGCTCGTTCGGCAAGTTTTTCGGCCTGGCCGGCCTGCGTCTGGGCTTTGTCCTGGCCGCAAAGGTCTTACTGGATGAGCTTGAAACGCTGCTCGGCCCTTGGGCCGTGAGCGGCCCCGCGCGCAGTGTGGCGCTCAGCCTGCTGGTCGATGGCGAGGGGCAGCGCCGCCAGCGTGAACGCCTGCTGGCCGATGGCGAGCGTCTGGCGGCGCTGCTGCGTGATTGCGGCATGCCGGTGACCGGTGGCTCGTCGTTGTTCCAGTTCTGCTGTACTCGTCGGGCGGTGCCTTGCATGGAGCTGCTGGCGCGGCGCGGCATCCTGGTGCGGTTGTTCGCCGAGCTGGATAGTCTGCGTTTCGGCCTGCCGGCGGATGAGGCTGGCTGGCTGCGGCTGGAGCAGGGGCTGCTGGAGTGCGCGCCGATCCTGGCCAGTCTCGAGGAAACGCCCTGATGGCCACCTTGATGGTGCAGGGCACCACCTCCGATGCCGGCAAGAGCACGCTGGTGACGGCCCTGTGCCGATGGGCGCGGCGCCAGGGCATTTCCGTGGCGCCGTTCAAGCCACAGAACATGGCACTCAATTCCGCCGTGACTGCCGACGGCGGCGAGATCGGCCGCGCGCAGGCAGTGCAGGCGCAGGCGGCCGGGCTGCAGCCACATACCGACATGAACCCGGTGCTGCTCAAACCCAACAGCGACATGGGCGCCCAGGTGATCATCCACGGCCGGGCCATCGGCAATATGCAGGCGCTGACCTATCACGGCTACAAGCCGGTGGCGATGGCGGCGGTGTTGGAGTCCCATGCCCGGTTGCTGCAGCGTCATCAACTGGTGTTGGTCGAGGGCGCTGGCTCGCCGGCCGAGATCAACCTGCGTGCCGGTGACATCGCCAACATGGGCTTTGCCGAGGCAGTCGATTGCCCGGTAATCCTGATCGCCGATATCGATAAGGGCGGCGTGTTCGCCCATCTGGTCGGCACCCTGGAGCTGCTCAGCCCGAGCGAGCAGGCGCGCATCCAAGGCTTCGTGATCAATCGCTTTCGCGGTGATATCGCACTGCTCAAACCGGGGCTGGACTGGCTCGAACAGCACACTGGCAAGCCCGTGCTCGGCGTGCTGCCGTACCTGATGGATTTTCATCTGGAAGCCGAGGACGCCGTCGATACCCGCCAGCAGGCCAAGGACGAACAGGCCTTGCGCGTGGTGGTGCCAGTATTACCGCGCATCAGCAACCACACCGATTTCGACCCTTTGCGTCTGCATCCGCAGGTGCAGCTGACTTTCGTCGGGCCCGGTCAGGCCATCCCTCCAGCGGACCTGATCATCCTGCCTGGTTCCAAGAGCGTGCGCGCCGATCTGGCTCGCTTGCGGGAGCAGGGCTGGGATGCGGCCATCGCCCGCCATCTGCGCTACGGCGGCAAGGTTCTGGGTATCTGCGGTGGCCTGCAGATGCTCGGGCGGCAGATTCACGATCCGCACGGCCTGGAAGGTGTTGCCGGCAGTAGCCAAGGTCTCGGTCTGCTGGATTTCGAGACGCTGCTGGAGCCGGAGAAGCAGCTGCGCAACGTACGCGGCCGGCTGTGTCTGGAGCAGGCGGATGTCAGCGGTTACGAGATTCATACCGGCGTCAGTCGTGGGGGCGGCCTCAATGGCGCCGTGCAACTCGATGACGGGCGCAGCGACGGTGGCCTTAGCGCCGATGGCCAGGTGTTCGGTACCTACCTGCATGGCCTGTTCGAGCAACCCTCGGCGTTCGCTGCGCTGTTGCGCTGGGCCGGGCTGCATGAGGTGCAGGCGGTGGATTACCAGGCGCTGCGCGAGCGCGATATCGAGCGCCTGGCCAATCAGGTGGAACTGCACCTGGATACCGAAAAACTCAAGGCGCTTTGCGGCCTGGGCTAGGGGGCGCGGCGCCCGCAGGTTTTGAAATGGTGCGCACAGCGCACCCTACGGAGTGAAGATGCTTGAATTGATCCTCGGCGGTGCTCGTTCCGGCAAGAGCCGGCTGGCCGAGAAGCTGGCCGACGAGTCCGGATTGGAGGTCGTCTACATCGCCACCAGCCAGCCGCTCGATGGCGAGATGAACGAGCGTGTCGCTCAGCATCGCGCACGGCGGCCAGAGCATTGGGCGCTGGTCGAAGAGCCGCTGGCGCTGGCCCGCGTGCTGCGCGAACAGGCTGCGCCTGGCCGTTGCCTGCTGGTGGACTGTCTGACCTTGTGGCTGACCAACCTGCTGATGCTGGATGATCCTGCTCGTCTGGCAGCTGAACGTGAGGCGCTGCTCGACTGCGTGGAGCAACTGCCGGGGCGCATCCTGCTGGTCAGCAACGAAACCGGACTGGGCGTGGTGCCGCTGGGCGAGCTGACTCGCCGTTATGTCGATGAGGCCGGCTGGCTGCACCAGGCGCTGGCCGAACGCAGCCAGCGCGTGCTGTTCACCGTTGCCGGTTTGCCCATGGTGTTGAAGGGGGAGGCGTTATGAGCCTGCAATGGTGGCAAGGGCCGTGTCAGCCGCTCGATCATGTTGCACGGATCAAGGCCGAGACGCGTCAGCAGCAATTGACCAAGCCGGCCGGTTCGCTGGGGCGGCTGGAGAGTCTCGCCATCCATCTGGCCGCATTACAGGGGCGCGAGCGGCCCAGCCTGAACCAGCTGTGGATCGCCATCTTTGCCGGTGATCATGGCGTGGTGGCCGAGGGCATTTCCGCCTATCCGCAGGCAGTGACCGGGCAGATGCTGGCCAACTTCGTCACTGGCGGTGCGGCCATCAACGTGCTCGCGCGTCAGTTGGACGCAGCGCTGGAGGTGATCGACCTGGGGACTGCCGAACCACTGCCGCCGCTGCCTGGCGTGCGTCATCTGCAGGTCGGCGCCGGCACGCAGAATTTCGCCCGCGATCCAGCGATGACCTTGGCCCAGGCGATGATTTGCCTGGAAGCTGGCCGCGACAGCGTCCAACGCGCGCGCGCCAGTGGTTGCGACCTGTTCGTCGGTGGCGAGATGGGCATCGGCAACACCACCGCGGCGGCGGCGCTGGCCTGCTGGCTACTGGATTGCCCGGCGAGCGAGCTGGCAGGCCCTGGTACCGGATTGGATGGTGCTGGTGTGGCGCACAAGGCACGGGTGATCGACGCCGCGCTGGCGCTGCACCGGACGCAGATCGCCGATCCGCTGCAGGCGCTGATCCACTTGGGTGGCTTCGAGATCGCCGCCCTCGTTGGTGCTTACCTGGCCGCTGCGCAGCAGGGTGTCGCGGTATTGGTCGATGGCTTTATCTGCAGCGTCGCCGCCTTGCTCGCCGTGCGCCTGAACCCTGGTTGCCGCGACTGGCTGCTGTTCGCCCACCACGGCGCCGAGCCCGGCCATGTGCGCGTGCTGCAGGCGCTGCAGGCCGAACCACTGTTGGAACTCGGCCTGCGCCTGGGCGAGGGCAGCGGCGCTGCATTGGCCGTGCCGTTGCTGCGCCTGGCCTGCGCGCTGCACGGACAGATGGCGACCTTCGCTGAAGCTGCCGTTGCCGAGAGACCAAGCTGATGCTGCATCTGGAATTGCTGCGCCATGGCGAGACCGAACTGGGTGGCGGTTTGCGCGGCAGCCTGGACGATGCGCTCACCGAGCAGGGCTGGGCGCAGTTGCGTGCCTCCGTGCTGGACGCTGGTCCCTGGGACCGCTTGATCAGCTCGCCGCTGCGGCGTTGTGCCCGCTTTGCCGAGGAACTGGCCGCCGCCCATGGTTTGCCGCTGCACCTTGAGCCCGGCCTGCAGGAGCTGCATTTCGGTGACTGGGAAGGGCGTAGCGCTGCCGAGCTGATGGGCAGCGATGCCGAGGCATTGGGCAGGTTCTGGGCCGATCCCTATGCGTTCACGCCGCCCAATGGCGAGCCGTTGCTGCAGTTCGAGGCGCGTATTCTGGCTGCCATGCGGCGCTTGCAGCAGAACCATGCGGGTGAGCGCCTGCTGCTGATCACTCATGGCGGTGTCATGCGTCTGCTGCTGGCGCGAGCCCGCTGTCTGCCACGCCAGGAGCTGCTGCAGGTCAACGTCGGCTACGCTCAGCGTTTTCGTCTGAGCCTGGATGCCGACGGGCAACTGACGGAATTGCCATGATTGCGCTGCTGATCGCCCTGCAGTTCCTCACTCGCTTGCCGGTCACGCTGCCTGGCATGCCCTCGCCGGAGCAGGTGGGGCGTTCGCTGCTCTGGTATCCGGCCGTGGGCCTGTTGCTCGGCCTGCTGTTATGGGGCGCGCACCTGCTGTTGGGGCAGACGTCGGCCTTATTACAGGCGGCGATCATTCTGGCGCTGTGGGTGGGGCTGAGTGGCGGATTGCATCTGGATGGCCTTGCCGACACCGCGGATGCCTGGGTGGGCGGTTTTGGTGACCGTGAGCGCACCCTGGCGATCATGAAAGACCCTCGCAGCGGGCCTATCGCAGTAGTGGTGTTGGTTCTGCTGTTGCTTCTCAAGTTCGCCGCCTTGTTCACGCTGCTGCAGGCCCGGCAGGGGATCTACCTGCTGCTGTTGCCCTGGCTGGGACGCAGCCTGTTGCCAATGCTGTTGGCGACCACGCCCTATGTGCGGGCCGGTGGACTGGGGCAGGCGCTGGTCGATCACTTGCCGCGCCGACAATTGCCCTGGGTGCTGGGCCTGCACCTGCTGGGCATGCTGCTGTTCGGCTGGCAGGGCCTGCTGGTGCTGGCGACGGGCTTGCTGCTGTTCGCCTGGCTGCGCCGTGCCTTGCTGCAACGTCTCGGCGGCACCACGGGTGATACGGCCGGTGCACTGGTCGAGCTGGCTGAGTGCGGCGCACTTATAGCGCTAGCGCTGAATCTCTGACACAACTGTTATGCCGACCCAATGCATAACTGTATGAGTGTGAATCGTTGATGCGGGTATATACCTGTATCCATGTTGCCGACCTCCTGCCTCTGTACCCAACTGCGCCGCGCCAGTCGCGGCGTTACCCGTCTCTACGATGACGCCTTGGCTGCTGTCGGGCTTGGCGGTGCGCAGTTTTCCCTGCTGCGCCACGTACAGCGGCTAGGGCAGCCGAGCATTTCCGTGCTAGCCGAGGCCATGGGGCTGGATCGTAGTACGCTGGGGCGCAACGTGCGGGTGCTGGAGGAACAGGGGCTGGTGCAACTGGGAGAGGGGCGCGACTTGCGCGCTCGCGAGGTACGGCTCACAGAGGCCGGCTTTCAACGCATCGATCTGGCGCTGCCGCTGTGGGAACAGGCACAGCGCGAGGTGACCGCGCAACTGGGCGAAGGTCGCCGTGCCGAATTGATGAGGTTGCTCGAACAACTGGCCTGATGGCCAACTCATTTTTACTGCCTGAACGGTCGTTAACGGGCGTTCGCTGGAGAGACTGATGACAACTGCATGGCGCTCAACCACCTGGCTGCTGCTTGGCGCGTCACTGATCCTGGCGCTGTCGCTGGGCACCCGGCATGGTTTCGGCCTGTTCCTGCCGCCGATGAGTGCGGAGTTCGGCTGGGGCCGCGAGGTGTTCGCCTTCGCCATCGCGCTACAGAATCTGATCTGGGGTTTGGCGCAGCCGATCACTGGAGCACTGGCCGACCGTTTTGGCGCGCGCAAGGCCATTGTCATCGGCGGGGTGCTTTATGTCTTGGGGCTGCTGTGTATGGGCATGGCGGATTCGCCTCTGTCGTTGTCGCTGAGTGCGGGTCTGCTGATCGGTATCGGCCTGTCCGGTACCTCGTTCTCGGTCATTCTGGGCGTAGTCGGCCGTGCGGTTCCGGCGGAGAAGCGCAGCATGGCCATGGGCATTGCTGCGGCCGCCGGATCTTTCGGTCAGTTCGCCATGCTGCCGGGTACGCTGGGGCTAATCGGCTGGTTGGGCTGGTCTTCGGCATTGTTGGCGCTGGGCCTGCTGGTCGCTCTGATTCTGCCGTTGGCCGCGATGATCAACGAGGCGCCGTCACCGGTGAGTACTGGCCCGCAGCAAACCTTGGGTGAGGCGCTGCGCGAGGCCACCAGCCATTCGGGGTTCTGGCTGCTGGCGCTGGGTTTCTTCGTCTGTGGTTTCCAGGTGGTGTTCGTCGCCGTGCATCTGCCGGCCTATCTGGTTGATCATCACCTGCCGGCGCTGACCGGCACTACGGTGCTGGCACTGGTCGGCCTGTTCAATATCTTCGGTACCTACATCGCCGGCTGGCTCGGCGGCCGCATGGCCAAGCCGCGTCTACTGAGCATCCTGTACCTGTTGCGTGGCGTGGTGATCACGCTGTTTCTGGTGGCGCCACTGACGCAATGGAGCGCCTACCTGTTCGGTATCGCCATGGGCCTGCTGTGGCTATCCACCGTGCCGCTGACCAACGGTACCGTGGCCACCCTGTTCGGTGTGCGCAACCTGTCGATGCTCGGCGGTATCGTCTTTCTGTTCCACCAACTGGGCTCCTTCCTCGGTGGTTGGCTGGGCGGTTATCTCTACGACACCGCCGGCAGCTACGACCTGGTCTGGCAGATTTCCATCGGCCTCAGCCTGATGGCCGCCGCGCTCAACTGGCCGGTACGTGAGGTGCCGGTGGCGCGTCTGCAGGGTGCGCCGGCATGAGCCGTAAGGTGCTGACGCTCAGTGCCGCGGCGCTGGGCTTCGGTACGCTGCTGGCTTTGGCCTGGTGGGGCTGGCGTCAGGGTGGGCTGGCTTTGCTGCAGCTGGGTGTCGGTATCTGCTAGTTGCTTGCGGCTGGGCCTGCGAGTAGCGTGGCGCAATCGCGTCATCGCCTGAGGTCACTACCATGTCCCTTCGCCGTCTTGCCTGTTCACTATTGCTGTCCAGCCTGGCGCTGCCGGTGCTGGCCGCCGAATGTCCGGCCATGCTGCAGGGCGAGCTGCCCAAGCTGCGCGCCAAAGGTGAAAACATCGAACTCTGTCAGTTCTCGGGCAAGCCGCTGGTGGTGGTCAACACCGCCAGCTTCTGCGGCTTCACCCCGCAATTCAAAGGGCTCGAGGCGCTGTACCAGCGTTACAAGGATCAGGGCCTGGAAGTGCTCGGCGTGCCATCTGACGACTTCCGCCAGGAATCCGCCGACAGCAAGGAAACGGCTACTGTCTGCTACGTCAACTACGGCGTGACCTTCGCTATGACCGAACCGCAGCCGGTTTCCGGTGCCAACGCTATCCCATTGTTCAAGGGGCTGGCCGAGCAGAGCCGGCAGCCGCGCTGGAATTTCTTCAAGTACGTGGTCGACCGTCAGGGCAAGGTGGTGGCCAGCTTCTCCAGCCTGACCAAGCCGGATGATCCCGAGTTGATCGCCGCCGTCGAAAAGGCCATCGCTTCGCAACCCTGAGAGTCTCTGAACAGGCTCTGATTCTTCTCGCTTCACGGCCCTTCACCCATCTGGGCGATGGGCCGTGTCCGTCCGCCTGCCTAGACTGGCCAGGCGCCGGACGCAGTTCACCCGGCGTGCCCTACAAGAACAATAAGGAGGCACCCATGCGTCGCGTCTATACCGCTGCCCTGGCAACACTCGCTCTAGTTGGCGCCGTCGAGGCCCAGGCCAACTACACCAAGACCAAGTACCCGATCGTGCTGGTACACGGCGTGACCGGTTTCAACACCATCGGTGGCCTGGTCAACTACTTCCACACCATTCCCTGGAACCTGGAGCGCGACGGCGCGCGAGTGCACGTCGCCAGCGTCGCGGCCTTCAACGATAGCGAGCAGCGTGGCGCCGAACTGGCACGGCAGATCGTGCCTTGGGCCGCAGCTGGCGGCGGCAAGGTCAACCTGATCGGCCACAGTCAGGGCTCGCCGACCTCGCGCGTGGCGGCTTCGTTGCGGCCGGACCTAGTGGCCTCGGTGACTTCGATCAACGGCGTTAACAAGGGTTCGAAAGTAGCCGATGTGATACGTGGGGCGATTCCCCCGGGTGGTGGTATCGAGGGTGGTGCCAATGCCATTGCCAATGCATTGGGCTCAGTGATCAATCTGCTGTCTGGCTCGAGCAATCCACAAAACGGCATCAACGCGCTGGGTACCCTGACCACTGCCGGTACCACTGCCCTGAATGGTCGCCATCCGTGGGGCGTCAACAACAGCAGTTACTGCGCCAAATCCACTGAAGTGCATAACGTGCGTGGGCACAGCATTCGCTACTACTCTTGGACCGGTAATTCCTCTTATACCAACGTGTTCGACGCGGCTGATCCCTTCCTGGCCTTCACCGGCCTGGTGTTCGGCAGCGAGAAGAACGACGGTTTGGTAGGCGTGTGTTCCACCTACCTAGGGCAGGTGATCGACGACAGCTACAACATGAACCACGTCGACGCGATCAACCATCTGTTCGGTATCCGTGGCTGGACCGAGCCGGTGTCGCTGTATCGCCAGCATGCCAACCGCCTGAAGAACAAGGGCGTCTGATCCCGGTGAACGCGGCGGGGTGACCCGCCGCAGCGAGGTTGCATGTCCAAGTTCTTCAGTCTTTCCCTGGTCGCCGTGGTGGTGGCGGGTGGTCTTACCCTGTACTGGCGCTGGCCGGCAGCGGTCCCCGAGGCGTTGCCAACTGCCGCTGTCGCCGTGCCGTCACGGGCAGCGTCGTCTGAACCGCTATCTGTCCCTATCGCCGAGGCATCTGTCGAGGCACAGCCGTCAGTGGCCGAGTCCTTGCCCAGCCTGGCCGATACAGAGGTGGATGGCCAACTGCGCACCGATGCGGCCGGTAATCTGGTGCTGGATCTGGCGGTGCGCGACTACTTCGATTATTTCCTTAGCGCAGTCGATCATTCCGGGCTCGATGCGGTGATCGAGGCCCTGCTGGCCGATGCCGGCCGGCGCCTGCCGGAGCCCGCTCTCGGGCAGATGATCAGCCTGCTCGGTGATTATCTAGACTACAAGCGCGCCAGCATGGCGCTTATGCAGCAGCCGCTGGATGCTCGGCAGCAGATCGAGCCGCAGGCGCAATTGCAGGCCCTGCAGTCGGCTTTCGCGCGTCTGGACGAGCTGCGTCGGGCACATTTTTCTGCAGCTGCGCAAGAAGCATTGTTCGGCGCCGAACAGGCCTATGCCCGTTACACCCTCGATAGCCTGGCATTGCAGCAACGTGATGACCTCGGCGAGGCGCAGCGAACGCAGAGGCTCGAGCAGCTGCGTGAGCGTCTACCCGAGGCGCTGCGAGAAAGCGAGCAGCGCCAGCAATTGGCTCTGGAGCAATTGCAGCGCAGTGAGCAGTTGTGGCGTGATGGCGCGGATGAGCAGCAGGTGCGCGAGTTCCTGGCGATGACCTATGATCCGCAGACCGTGCAGCGCCTGCTGGATGAACAGCGCCGCGAGCGCGATTGGCAGCAGCACTACCAGGCCTATCGCAATGAGCTGGCCAGCCTGCAAGGCCGGGGGCTGAGCGAAGCAGATGGCGAGCAACTGCAGCGTCAGCTGCGCGAGCGCTTGTTCAGCAGTGAAGACCGACACCGTGTGGAAACCTATGACGCCATCGCCGCGAAGCAACCGGAGCCGCTCGACCCCTGACGGATACCGCCCATGAGTGAGCGCCTGCTGCTGGCCCAGCAGCGCCGGGGCTATCGCTCGCTGCGTTTCGCTACCGAGTTGGAGGCGGGCTTTGCCGAGCATCGGGTGCAGCGTATTCGTCGACGCCTGCCGCTGATCGCCCCCATCGCAGCGTTGTTTCAGTTGATTTATGCGCTGCTGGATTTTCTGCTCATGCCGCTGCCGGTCAGCCTGTCGGTGCTACCGCTGCGTATGCTTGCGCTGGCGGTGTTGGCGCTGTCCTTTTTTTACTGCCGTCGGGTCGAGGCACCGCCTGCCAGGGTGCCATTGGTCTATGCCGCGGCCTACTGGGTCAACGGCGTCAGTGTCGTGTTGATCGTGTACATGTGCTGGCAGCAGGGTGTGGCAATGCCTTACGACGGCCTATTCCTCATCCTGTTGTTCGGCTACGCCCTCCTCGGGCTGTCGTTTCGTGCGATCAGCCTGTGTAGCTGGAGCTTCTGCCTGCTGTTCATTGGCGTCGGCGTGCTGTTCGGTGAAACCGGTGGCACGCTGGCTTACCAGGGCCTGTTTCTGTTCTGCGCCAACCTGATCGGCAGCGTCGGCGCCTATATGCAGGAGCATGGTCAGCGCGGTGCCTGGCTGAACCTGCGCCTGCTCGATTTGGCGCGTCAGCGCGCCGAAGCCGATGACACGCGCAAGCTGCGCCTGCTCGCAGCCGCCAGTCACGACCTGCGCCAGCCGCTCAACGCCATGGGGTTGTACGCCGAACATCTGGTGGAACAGGGCGGTGACCTGCAGACCCGGCGCATCAGCTCGCGCCTGGCCGCGTCGGTGGAGCAGTTGGGACGCCTGCTGCAATCGCTGCTCGACTACACCCGTCTGACCTTGCCCGGTGGTGTGCAGGCCAGGCCGCATGCGTTCGCCCTGCGCCCCTTGCTCGAACGGCTGATCGCTGAAGTGGCGCCAGAGGCGCAACAGCAGGGTTTAGATCTACAGCTGCATTGTGACGACTGTGGTGCGCACAGCGACCCGCTGCTGCTGGAACGCCTGCTGCGCAACCTGCTGAACAATGCCCTGCTGCACGCACAGGCGCAGCACCTGAGGTTGAGCGTAGCGCCTGATGGCGACGAGATCGTGTTGGAGGTGGCCGATGATGGTCGCGGCCTCAGTGAGGCGGAGCAGGCCTTGGTGTTCGAGGAATTTCGTCAACTGGACAACCCCGATCGCAATGCCGAGCGCGGACTCGGTCTTGGTCTGGCCATCGTGCGGCAGTTGGCCGAGGTACTGGAGCACCCTTTGCACCTGCATTCACAGCCGGGCGCGGGCGCCCGCTTCGTTCTGCGTTTGCCGTTGGCCGAGGTACCTGTGGCAGCGCCGCGCGCCGATACTGGATTGACCTTGCAGGGGCGTGTGCTGCTACTCGAAGACGACCCAGCCGGGCGTGAAGCGCTGGCTGGCCTGCTACGTCGCTGGGGCTGCGAGGTGCAGGCTTGCGCTGACCTGGCCAGTGCGCTGCAGGTATTGCGGGTCGATACGCCGCAGTTGCTGATCAGTGACTACCGGCTGGCCGAGCAGGAGGATGGCCTGCAGGCCATCGAGCGCCTGCGCGAGGCGGCCGGGCTGATGCTGCCGGCTCTACTGATCAGTGCAGATCTGAGCCCGGAGCTGCACGAGCGCTGCTTGCCCGCTCACGTCATTCCCCTGGGCAAACCGCTGTTGCCGGCGCGTTTGCGCCAAGTGCTGGCCACTCAGTTGCGAGCGCGCCAGGCCGTCAGTTGATCACAGCCAGCCACGCTGGCGGGCGGCGCTGACACAGGCGGTGCGGGTATGCACGGCGAAGGTTTCGAACAGGGCCTTGAGGTGGGTCTTGACCGTGTCTTCGGCCAGGCCCAACTGGCGGCTGATGGCTTTGTTCGGCAGACCCTCGGCCAGTAGCTGGAGAATCTCCAGCTGCCTCGGTGTCAGCGGTGAGGTGCTGCTTGGCGCCGGCAGGGTTTCACCCAGCAGGACGCGCGTCACAGCTTGGCGCAGGGCGTTGCTGTCGGAGCTCTTGGGGATGAAACCGAGCGCGCCAGCCGCCAGGCTCGCCTGGGCATCCAGCGCCGAGTCACTGGCGCTGAGAATGGCCACCGGCGTGCTTTCGTCGCGCGCAAGCCAACGCTGCAAGAGCTCCAGGCCAGGCACGTCAGGTAAGCGCAGGTCGAGCAGGATCAGGTCATAGCTGTGTTGGCGCAGGCACTGCTCGGCTTCGGCGGCGCTGTGCGCGGTGTGGATCTGCAGGTTCGCACTGAGCGGCGACAGGGCCAGGGACAGGCCATCGAGAAAAATGCGGTGGTCGTCGACCAACAGCAGACGGAGATTGTCGGGCAGGGTAGTGCAGAGGGCAGTCATGATGTTCTCACGCGGCTTTTATTGTTGTTCTGCCGCGTGAGTTTAGCCAATGCAGAGGCTCGATTAGAAGCGGTAGCTGAGCGAGGCGCCGAGACCGTGTGCACTGTTCTTGTAACGTGCACTGTAGGTACCTCGGGTGGCGCTGGCGTGGTTCACGTCCACCGACTCTTCCTGCAGGTAGGAATAGGCCACATCGATGGTCATGTCCTGATTTGGGCTCCAGCCGGCACCGACGCTGAAGATGGTGCGGTCGCCCGAGGGAATGCGGGGCGAGCGGTCGACGTTGTTGGTCGGCGACTGGTCGATGGCGATACCGGTGCGCAGCGTCCACTGCGGGTTGACCTTGTACGACAGGCCGACCGCATGAGCCCAGGTGTCGTGCCAGTTCTGCTCCTCAACGATGGTGGCGAGGTTGGCCGGCAAAGTGGCGGAGTCGTTCTCCACGCGGATTTCCTTGAAGCGGCTCCAGCGCGTCCAGGTGCTGCCGACATGCAGCGTCAGCGCATCGGTCAGATCGTGGGTGATGGACATGTCCACCGATTCGGGCGTGGTCAGGTCCAGGTTGGCGTCGTACTTGCCGGCGATGCCGGCCAGTGGCGATGCTTCGACACGGGTGTCGCCCTCCAACTTGTACTTGACGCGCGAATGGTAAGCCAGGCCAGCGCGGGTCTGCGGAGTGAACTCGTACAGCACGCCGGCGTTGAAACCAACGGCGACATCGTCACCCTTGACCTTCACCTTGCCATCGCCGAGGGGCGTGAACAGTGACGAGGTCAGTTCCCCTTCGATGTGGTTGAAGGTTGGGCCGAAACCCACCGACAGCTTGTCATTGAAGCGATAGCTCAAGGTCGGCTGCACGGTGATCACGCGCACGTAGCTCTTATCCGCATAGTAGCGACCCTGGAAGTTGCTTTCGTAATCGGTCATCAGGCCAAAGGGCACATAGATACCGATACCGAAGGCGACCTTTTCGTCCAGCGGCTTGACGTAATAGCCCATGGGCACGCCGGTGGTCGGCACCATATCGCCGTCGTTGCTACCACTGATAGCACCGGCCGGGGAGCTGGCGCTGACGTGGTCGATATCGCTCTTGGCGCGAATCGCCGCAGCACCGACGTAGACTTCGTCGCGCTTGAGACGGGCCATGCCGGCCGGGTTGCCGAACACGGTGCTGGCATCGTCGGCCGAGGATGAGCGTCCGGCGAAAGAGGTACCCATACCGGAAATGCTTTGTTCATTGAGGGCGAAGCCGCTGGCGAAACCGTGGCTCGAGGTGGCAGTGATGGCGACGGCAAGACCGGTCTTGAGAAGACGTTTGCTCACGGGGAAGCTCCTGTGGTGAGGCGGGGGGCGCACGCTACAGTTTTTCCTGACCCCTGCCAAGGCGATGAAGTTCCCGAAATAGAGCGTATTGTCGGATAATTGGTTGGATAATGTATGGATTTTCCAAATTGTATTTTCTGACTGCATGGTCAAGCCGCCTGGCTTACGGGCTCAATGCAGCGTTGCCAGGCATCGAGAAAGTCATGTTGGCTCGCCTGCGGCTGAAAAACCTTGCGCCAAATTCGGCCCATGGCTAGCACGTCATCAGCGGCCGGCAGCTCGAGTTTTTCGCTTTCGATCATCAGCCAGGCAATGGCAGTGGCGTAACGCAGATTGACCGTCAGCTCCATGTGCGGCATTTCCAAGAATGCGTGCTGGCTGGCGAGGCCGCGTACACGGCTGGCAAGATCCGGGTCGAAGGCCAGATGCTGGTCCCAGAGTATCTGGTGGCGCTGTTCGCTGATGCGATACAAACCGTGGCCTTGCGGGGTGTCCAGCGCACTGCCCAGTGCTGACTGACAGGCCGCAGCCCCTAATAGCAGTGCTTCGGCCGTGGCGCTATGGCGTTCGAGATAGAGCAGGGTAGGGCGGATCACATGCTGGCTGAGATCGCAGGCGGCAATTCCCATGGCATCCTCGCAAGGGTGCCGGTAGGGCCGGGCGCGTGGCAGCTGTTTCCAGACCGATGAAAAACTATCTCGGCTTTGGCTTCCTGCGTCGCTCTACCTCCTGCATCCATGCAGTCGTGCGTTGGCAATCCTGCGTTAAAAACAGCCTCGTGTGCGAGCCCAGTCGAAATGCTCATTTACGCTTGTAAAATCGAGCGCGATTCCGACCGTTTCTCGGCTGTTTTTGCCTTGTCTTGCCTGCCTCGCTAACGTTTTTCAACGGTCTGGGCTCTTCGATAAAGGCCCCACCGGGAGCGGGGTTAGCCGCTCATTCTCAAGTCTAGTGCGATATTTCAGCTGTAAAGGTCTGTTTTTAAATTGATTCTGGATTTGAGTTATTGGGCATATTTCGATTGGTGCTTAAAACCTTCGATCAATCACCCGTGGCTACCGGGCGCGTCGGATCGGTGATCCACTCGCTCCAAGAGCCTGCGTAGAGCGGCGCCAATGGATAACCGGCGAGGCTCATGGCGAAGAGGTTGTGACAGGCCGTGACCCCCGAGCCGCAGTAAGCCACCAGATTTTCCATCGGGCGTTCGCCGCGCAGCTCGTCGAAACGCTCGCGCAGTACCGTTGCCGGAAGGAAGCGGCCATCCTTACCCAGGTTGTCGGTGAATACGGCGCATCGTGCGCCGGGAATATGCCCGGCGACCGGGTCGAGCGGCTCGACCTCGCCGCGAAAGCGCGGCAGTGCCCGCGCGTCGAGCAGGGTCAGCTCCGGGTTGCCCAAGTGCTGGGCCAGGTGATCGGCAGTCAGCAGCAGGCTGCTGTCGGGTTGCGCGGAGAAATCGCCCGGGGTGTTGTTAGGTGGCGTGGTGGTCAGTTCCTGTCCGGCTTCACGCCAGGCTTTCAGGCCACCATCGAGCAGGTACAAACCATCACGCTTGCCCAGCCACAGCAGCAACCACCAGGCGCGTGCGGCGAAAGCACCGGGACCGTCGTCATACAGCACGACCTGGCTATCCCCCCGCAGACCGCAGCTGCGCAGGCGTTCGACTAGATGACTCGGGTCGGGGAGCGGGTGGCGACCGGTTACGCCCTTGACCACCGGGGCGGACAGGTCCTGCTCCAGATCGAGAAAGTGCGCGCCCGGGATATGCCCCTCGACGTAGCTGCGGCGCCCATAGGCTGGGTCTTCGAGGGCGAAGCGGCAGTCCAGCACCAGCAGGTCGTTCTGGCCAATACGTTGTTGAAGGTGTTCCGCGCTGATCAGTTGAGCGAGTGGCATGCAGCCTCCTGTTACGTAGCAGGGTTTGCGGCATCATACCGCCTGGCCTGCTATTGGATTCGCTTGAAGAAAAGCCTTCTCACACAGATTCGGAAAAGCTGTAACGCCAGCGCTGATGCCGACCCAATCATGGGTGGCCGATGTTCGTGCGCTGAATGCAATTATTTGGTGCGTTATTGGGTGGAGATAATTGCGCGATAGAGGCTTTATTTGCAGTTCGCGCACTAAAAGGTTTCATCAACGCGACATTTTGATTTGTTTTGGTGCTTTGCTGCCTGATAGAGTGCCGGCCACTTTTGTCTTTGTGGTGTCGAGGTGCCGCATGTCGTTGTCCGTTGATTCTTTCCTGGCGCGCCTGAAACAGCGCGATCCCGACCAGCCGGAATTCCACCAGGCGGTGGAAGAGGTCGTGCGTAGCCTGTGGCCTTTCCTCGAAGCCAATCCGCGTTATCGCGATGCCGGTATTCTCGAGCGCATGGTCGAGCCCGAGCGTGCGATCCTGTTCCGTGTACCCTGGGTCGACGACCGTGGTCAGGTGCACGTCAACCGTGGTTACCGTATCCAGATGAGCAGCGCCATCGGCCCGTACAAGGGTGGCCTGCGTTTCCATCCCTCGGTGAACCTGGGCGTACTCAAGTTCCTGGCTTTCGAACAGGTATTCAAGAATTCGCTGACCTCGCTGCCCATGGGTGGCGGCAAGGGCGGTTCGGACTTCGATCCCAAGGGCAAGAGCGAGGGCGAAGTGATGCGCTTCTGCCAGTCGTTCATGACCGAGCTGTATCGCCATATCGGTGCCGACCTGGATGTGCCGGCTGGTGACATCGGCGTCGGTGGGCGCGAGATCGGTTACCTGTTCGGCCAGTACAAGCGCCTGTCCAATCAGTTCACCTCGGTGCTGACCGGCAAGGGCCTTAGCTACGGCGGCAGCCTGATCCGCCCGGAAGCCACCGGCTACGGTTGCGTGTATTTCGCCCAGGAGATGCTCAAGCGCATCGACCAGGGCTTCGAAGACAAGCGCGTGGCCATCTCCGGTTCCGGCAACGTTGCCCAGTACGCGGCGCAGAAGGTCATGGAATTGGGCGGCCGGGTGATTTCGCTGTCCGACTCCGAGGGCACTCTCTATGCCGAGAGCGGCCTGAGCGATGAGCAGTGGTTGTACCTGATGGACCTGAAGAACGTGCGTCGTGGCCGCCTGCGCGAGATGGCTGAGCACTATGGTCTGCAGTTCCTCGCCGGGCAGCGTCCGTGGGGCCTGGCCTGCGATATCGCTTTGCCCTGCGCGACGCAGAACGAACTGGACGCTGAGGATGCTCGCGCGCTGCTGAAGAACGGCTGCATCTGCGTGGCCGAAGGCGCCAATATGCCTTCGACCCTGGAAGCGGTGGACCTGTTCGTCGAGGCCGGCATCTGCTACGCACCAGGCAAAGCGTCCAACGCCGGTGGCGTGGCCACCAGCGGCCTGGAAATGAGCCAGAACGCAATGCGCCTGCACTGGAGCGCCGGAGAGGTGGACGAGCGTCTGCACGGCATCATGCAGAACATTCACCATGCCTGCGTGCACCATGGCGAAGAGAATGGCCGCATCAACTACGTCAAGGGCGCCAATATAGCCGGCTTCGTCAAGGTCGCCGATGCGATGCTGGCGCAAGGCGTAGTCTGAGCCCATCGCAGTAGACTCGAGGCCCCGCGTGAAACGCGGGGCCTCGTCGTTTCGGGCGGGGCAGGGCTGTGCTGCCCGGCCGATTCAGGCATGCTGCCTGCCTTCTCGCTCGCTACTCAGGTCTTCGCCTTCTATGAAACGCTTCGTTCTGCTCGATACCGCTCCTATCCCCGGTACGGATGGTGCGCTCAACCTGTTCGAATACGGCGAAGATTTCGTGATCAAGATTGCTGGCGGCGATGGCGGGCAACTGATGAATACGCGCATGCACGGTTCGGAAGATGCCCTGGCCGCGATTCCCTGCAAGCAGATCGCGAGCCGGCCGCAGGTGCGGGTACTGATCGGTGGTCTGGGCATGGGCTTCACCCTGGCGTCTGCGCTCCAGCACTTGGGGGCCGATGCCGAGGTAGCGGTGGCCGAGTTGGTGCCGGGCGTGATCGAGTGGAACCGTGGTCCGCTCGGGGCGAAGTCCGGTTATCCGTTGAATGACCCGCGTGCAGTGATCATTCAGGAGGACGTAGCCAAGGTGCTGCAGGCCGCCGAGCATTGCTACGACGCGATCATGCTGGACGTCGACAACGGCCCCGAGGGGCTGACTCAGAAGGGCAACGACTGGCTGTACAGCATGGACGGCCTGCGCCGGTGCGCCAGAGCGTTAAGGCCCCAAGGCATGTTGGCGGTGTGGTCATCCAGCGCCGACCGGGCGTTCTCGGAGAAGGTGCGTAGGGCCGGCTTCAAGGGCGAGGCGGTGCAGGTATATGCCCACGGCAACCGGGGCACGCGGCACACCATCTGGATTGCTCAGAAGGTCTGAGTGGGCTGCCCAGGTCTTGAGTGAACCGGGCAGCTGTGTGCTCAGTGAATCTGCAGTTTGCCGATGCGATCGTTGTCCAGGCTGCCGAAGTACAGGTAGTCGCCTACCGGCTTCACCGAGGTGACCATGCGCAGGTGCGTGCCGCTGGTGTCATGCAGGCTGCGGACGATCTCGCCTTGCTCGTTGAGGGCGATGGCGAAGCCGTAAGGGATCGCCTTCGGCCAAAGGGCACGCGGCAGTTTGGCCATTTGCGACTTGAGCCAGGGGTGGCGATGGAGAAAGTCGGCATCGGCTTTGCGCGGAGTCGGCAGGGCCACCCAGAAGGTGCCTTTGCGGTCGCCCTGCAGGTTATCCGGCAGGCCCGGCAGGTTGTCGATGAAAATGTCGTGCTGGCCGGCCTTGTCGCCCTTGAGCCAGTAGCGGGTGATGCGATAGCGATAGGTTTCGTTGACCAGCACGAAGTCCTCGTTCGCCGACAGCGCCACGCCATTGGCGAAGTACAGGTCTTTCAGCAATACGCGGGTTTCGCCACTGGCCGGGTCATAGCTGAGCAGGCGGCCGTGAGGGCGTGCCTCGAGCAGATCGAGCAGGTAGTCCGGCTGTTCGAAGCGTGAGGAGGCGTCGCTGAAGTAGATGGTGCCGTCGCTGGCGATGTCCAGGTCATCGGTGAAGGCGAAACGCAGGCCTTCAGCCTCGGAGGTCAGCACCTTGATCGCGCCCTGCGGGTCGATGCTCAGCAGCCCCTTGTAGGCATCGGCGACGATCAGATTGCCGTTGGCATCGAAGTTCATGCCCAGCGGGCGGCCGCCGGTGTCGGCGAAGGTTTCCAGGCTGTCGTCTTCCAGAACGCGAGCGATGCGGCCGTCATGCAGGCCGGCGTAGACCCGGCCCTGGTTGTCGACGGCGATGTCTTCCGGGCCATGCACCTGGCCGCGCGCCAGCAGCTCGGCTTTCATCAGGGTGTCGTTGGGCTCCAGTGCGCCAGTCATCGCCGGGGCGGGCGCGGCATCCCAGGGCAGCGGATCGATCGGGCTGGGCGTCAGGGCCAGGTAGCTGGCCGCTGCGGCCAGCAGCATGACGGCCAGGGCAAGCAGTTTCTTCAGCATTGTTGTTCTTCCGTTTCGGAGGTGGTGCGCGGCACAGATTACACAGTTCCCGTCATCGGCGGCAGGCTGCTGCCCCGTGGGCTGGTCTGGGCATATATACTGCGCGGCATTCTAGACGGGAGAGCCGCGTGGCTAACGACATTCACTGGATTCTCGACGACGTCAGCCTGGCCGAGCATTGCGCCGCCTGGCAGGCGCAGCCCTTCGTCGCGTTGGACACCGAGTTCATGCGCGTCGACACCTTCTATCCCATCGCCGGTTTGCTGCAGGTCAGCGCTGGTGACGGCGCCTACCTGATCGACCCCTTGCGCATCAGCGACTGGCGGCCGTTCGCCGCGCTGCTTGAGTCGCCTACAGTGGTCAAGGTGCTGCATTCATGCAGTGAGGACCTAGAGGTCTTTCTACGCCTGACCGGCAGCCTGCCGACGCCGCTGTTCGACACGCAACTGGCCGCCGGTTATCTCAATCTCGGTTTCTCCATGGGCTACTCGCGCCTTGTGCAGGCCTTGCTGGATATCGAGCTGCCCAAGGGCGAGACCCGCTCCGATTGGCTGCAGCGGCCGCTGTCTGAGCTGCAGGTGCGCTACGCCGCCGAGGACGTGCTGCATCTCGTTGAGGTGTACCGCGCCCTGATGGCCCGCCTGGCGCCGCAGAAGGTCGAGTGGATTCTGGAGGACGGTGCCGAACTGGTCGCCAATCTGGGCCGTGAGATCGCCCCGGAAGACGCCTGGCGCGAGGCCAAGCTGGCGTGGAAACTGTCGCGTCAACAGCAGGCCGTGCTGCGCGCACTGTGCGCCTGGCGCGAGCGTGAGGCGCGCGCGCGTAACCAGCCGCGTAATCGCATCCTGCGCGAGCATTCGCTGTGGCCGCTGGCACGTACCCAGCCAGATAACCTGGTGACGCTGGCGCGCATCGAGGACATGCACCCAAAAACCGTGCGTCAGGACGGAGAGACACTGCTGCAGCTGATTCGTGATGCTGCTGCACTGCCGCCCGAGCAGTGGCCCGAAGCCTTGCCCGAGCCGCTGCCCATCGAAGCCTCTGCGCTGCTGAAGAAATTGCGCGTCATCGGCCAGCAAGAAGGTGAGCGCCTAGACATCGTCCCTGAGCTGATGCTGCGCAAGAAAACCCTGGAAGCCCTGTTGAAAACCGGCTTCCCCCATGGCCCGTACCAATTGCCCGACTCCCTGCGCGGCTGGCGTCGGGAGCTGATGGGCCAGGCGCTATTGGATTGCCTGGCCGCCGAAGGAGAATCCGCGTGAAACGCATCTGTTCCATCTACAAGAGTTCGCGCAAGAACGAGATGTACCTATACGTAATCAAGGCCGATGCCCTGGCGCGCGTACCGGAAGGGCTGCTCAGCGTCTTCGGCCCGCCCGCGCATGCCTTCGACCTGGTGCTCAGCCCAGAGCGTCAGTTGGCCCGCGAGGACATCGCGCAGGTACTGGAGAACCTCGATAAGCAGGGCTATCACCTGCAGATGCCGCCGCCCGAGGAGGAGTACATCGAGCACTTGCCTGACGAACTTTTGCGCCGTAACGACCCGGTGTGACCGATGCGCCTGTTGATCGCCGAAGAGGAGCATGCGTTCTACGCCGAGCGTATCCGTAGCGCCTGCCCCGACCTGCAGTTGGTCGCCAGTGCGCAGCTCGAATCGCTGCGTGAGCAGGCCGGCGAGTGCGACCTGTGGCTGGGGCAGCCGGATCTGCTCGCACCGCTGTTGCGCGACGGCGCGCGGCCGCAGTGGTTGCAATCGACCTGGGCCGGCATCACGCCGCTGTTGGCGCACGGCTTGCCGCGTGATTACCGCCTGACCCGTGCGGTCGGCATCTTCGGACAGGTAATGGCCGAATACGTGCTCGGCCATATGCTGGCCCACGAGCGGCGTCTGTTCGCCCGTCTGGCGGCGCAGGTCGAGCAGCATTGGGATCACAGTCTGCCGCGTAGCCTGCGCGGGCGCCGCGTGCTGGTGGTCGGTTGCGGTGATATCGGTCAGGCCGTTGCCGAGTTTCTCCAGCCTTTTGGGGTGGGGTTGCGTGGCGTCGCCAGCCAGGCGCGTGAGCAGATGCCGTTTCTCGAGGTCGCGGCGATGGATCAACTTGCGCAGTTGGTCGCCTGGGCCGACTACGTAGTCAACCTGCTGCCGGACACGCCGGCCACGCGCGATCTGTACGATGCCCGGCTGCTTGCCCATTTCCGCCCAGAAGCGGTGCTGATCAATGCCGGGCGCGGCGTTGCCGTGGTCGATGCTGACCTGGTGACCGCACTGGAGCAAAACCACTTGGCGGCAGCCGTGATCGACGTCTGCCGTGAAGAACCTTTGCCGCCAGGCCATCCGTTCTGGACGGCGCCGCGTTTGCTACTCACCGGCCACAGCTCGGCGCCCACCGATCCGGGCTTGATGGGCGAGTTGTTCATCGACAACCTGGCGCGTTGGCAAGCCGGACAGCCGTTACGGGGTGAAGTGGATTTCGCCCGCGGTTATTGAGGTATTTGGCGGGTTGCACCCGCCCTACGGGCGCATATCTGTAGGGCGGGTGCAACCCGCCAGCAACGATGACTTGCTCGTAAAATCAATTCCTGAAGGTGCCATTCGGCATGCTCCGCTTGGCCCTGCATATCACCCAAGCTAGACTGCCGCGCTTTTTACGCTTGAGTCCATACTGCTGCCATGGCTGCCGACCTCGAACCCTTCTGGAAACGCAAGACACTCGCCCAGCTAGATGCGCGCGAGTGGGAGTCGCTGTGCGACGGTTGCGGCCTGTGCTGCCTGCAGAAGCTCGAGGACGAAGACGACGGCGCCGTCTACTACACGCGCATCGCCTGCAAGCTGTTGGACCTGCAAACCTGCCGTTGCAGCGATTACCCCAATCGGGTCAAGCACGTGCCTGACTGCATTCAGCTCACCCCGGCGCAGGCCGATCAGTTCCGCTGGTTGCCGCCCACCTGCGGTTATCGCCTGGTCAGCGAAGGCAAGGACCTGCCGCACTGGCATCATCTGGTCTGCGGCGACCCTGATGCCGTGCACGCCGAGCGCATTTCCCAATCAGGACGTATGCTCAGTGAGAACAGCGTGGCCGAAGGCGACTGGGAAGATCATCTGATTTTTCGCGCCGGTTGATTGCCGCGCGGCTTCATGGCAATTCTGTTTGCCGTCCATGGAATTTGCCCTGTGGCGCAGCTGTCATATGCCGCCACGTTCAGCATCAGGAGTTTGCTCGATGTCCCTTCGCTTGCCGTTGTACTCGTCTTTGCTGCTTCTGAGTCTGCCGGCCTTCGCCGCTACGCAGAAGGTCGATCTGGATTACCGTGTGCGCTTCTTGCCGGAGAGCAATCAGGCTGAAGTCAGCATCACCCTGGAGAAGGGCGAGCGCGTGCGCAGTCTTGACTTCAACCTCGGCGAAGACGGTCGCTTCAGCGACTTCAAGGCCGACGGCCAGTGGTCACAGGAGCAGGCCGGGCGCGGCAAGTGGCAGCCCGGGGAGGGCAAGAGCGTTTTGAGCTACCGCGTGCTGATCGACAACGAGCGCAAGCCCGGTCGCTACGACGCCCGGATGACCCAGGACTGGGCGCTATTTCGCGGTGACGACCTGGTGCCGGCGGCCAAGCTCGATCAGAAGGACAAGACCGATCTGGTGGCGCGCCTGCAGTTCGATCTGCCCAAGGGCTGGAAAAGTGTGGAGACCGGCTGGCCGCGCATCGGCAAGAACCGCTTTCGTATCGACAACCCGCAGCGCAAGTTCGACCGCCCGACCGGCTGGATGCTGGCCGGCAAGCTGGGTACCCGGCGCACCCGCCTGGGTGATACCGAAATCGCCATCTCCGCGCCGGTCGGCGAGGGCATGCGGCGCATGGATATCATGACCTTCCTCACCTTCGTCTGGCCGCAGATGCAGCAGGTGTTCCCACGTGATCCCGACAAACTGCTGATCGTCGGCGCTGGCGACCCGATGTGGCGCGGCGGTCTGTCGGCGGCCAACTCCTACTTCATGCATGCTGATCGCCCGCTGGTCAGCGAGAACGGCACCAGCTCTCTGGTGCACGAACTGGTGCACGTGTTCGGCCGTATATATGGCCGTGAACGCAGCGACTGGATCGCCGAAGGCCTTGCCGAGTATTACGCCATCGAGTTGATGCGCCGTGCTGGCGGCATCAGCGAGGACCGCTATCAGAAAATCCGTGAACAGCTGATTCGCTGGAGCAAACCGGTCAACAGCCTGCGTACCGACAACGCCAGTGGCCCGGTCACGGCGCGTGCGGTGCTGCTGTTGCAGGAGCTGGATCGCGAGATTCGGCAGAAGACCAAGGAAAAGGGCAATCTGTCGCTCGATGACGTCACTCGTGGCCTGATGCGCCTGGACAAGGTCAGCACCAAGGATTTCATCGACATCACCGAGAACGTCATCGGCGGTCCGTCGAAGACCCTGGACACGCGTTTGCTGCGTTGAGCGTTAGCGCTTCGTGGTCAGAACAGGGGGCCGGAGCGGGTGTTGTTACCCTTGGCCAAGCGGTCGTAGAGCACCACGTTGACCGTCGCGGCCAGGTTCATGCAGCCCTGGGTCGGGATGTACACCACTTCGGCGCCACACCAGTCGAGAATCTCCTGCTGCAGTGAGCCGTCCTCCGGGCCGAAGATGTACAGCGCCCGGTCGGGATGGGTATAGGCGGGCAGGGCGCGGGCATCATCGACCAGTTCCACCGCTACCGGGGTGCAGCCCAGCGGCAGGATCTTGCGCAGATCGTCGATATTGATCAGCGGGATATCCTGGTGAACCTTCTTGGTATCGGTGATGAAATCCTTGGCGCGGTCATAGCGGGTTCCGGTGTAGAACACCGAACTGACGCCATAACAGCCTGCCGCACGCATGATAGAACCGACGTTTTCCGGCGATTTCGGATTGAACAGGCCGATGCAGGCGTATCTCTTGTTGGCCACGGTGGCACTCGCAAAAGCGCCGATTATACGGTGACGAGTGCCACGCCCTAGTCCTTTTTCAGCAGGCTGGCCAGATCGCCGAAGGCCTTGTAGGTCGACTTGGCGGCCTGAGGGCTGGCGGTGGAGCCTTCGGCGAAGTACTGCTGGTCGGTGTAGCGCGAGTGTTCGTTGTCATGACAGAACAGGCACAGCAGCTCCCAGTTGGATCCATCGGCCGGGTTGTTGTGGTGGTCATGGTCGCGGTGATGCACGGTCAGTTCGCTCAGGCGCTTGCCAGAGAACTCGCGGGCGCAGCGGCCACAGACGTGGGGATACATTTTCAGCGCTTTCTGCCGGTAGCCTTCTTCGGCCTGGGCGGACAGGTAATAGGGGTTTTTGCTGGTGCTCATGACAGAACCTGTTATCGGGAGGTGAACGCTTGTCTAGATATGTTGCCAGAATAGAATGAAAGCCAGCTGCACAGGAGAAATGTCATGCGCTTGCCTCTGTTCGCCGCGATGATTCTGGCCTCCAGCCTTGGCAGTCTGGCCTGGGCTCAGGAACCGATGCGCATGCCGTCCGCCCCTGGGGCGGGCGCGCCGGGCACCGCCACGCCGCAACCATACGGTCAGCCTTCCACGCCCAGTACGATCAAGCGCCAGGGATCGGCGCCCCTTTTACCGCCGCCGCAGGGACAAACGCCCCCAGGGACTGCGCCGAAATCCCCTGGTGACCAGCCGATTCCGCAACTGGATGAGCAACTGCGCCGCAACAGCCAGGGGCTGGATGGGCAACGCAAGGCGGAGTAATCGGCGTAGGAGCGGCTTCAGCCGCGATGCTGGGAATCGCGGCTGAAGCTCAATGCTGCCCAACCGCTCCTACGGGTGTGCTATCCCGAGCACGCGGAACAGAAACGCGTACTCCAACGCCACATCCTTGATGCCCTGATAACGCCCACTCATGCCTCCATGGCCGGCGCCGAGATCGGTCTTGAGCAGCAACAGGTTGTCGTCGGTCTTGTCGCGACGCAGTTTCGCCACCCATTTAGCTGCTTCCCAGTACTGCACGCGGCTGTCGTTGTAACCGGCGACGGCGAGGATGGGCGGGTAGGTCTGGGCGCGGACGTTCTCGTAAGGTGCGTACGCCTTGATGCGTTCGAAGACCTCGGGCTGATTCGGGTCGCCCCATTCGTCGTACTCGGTCACGGTCAGCGGCAGGTCCGGGTTGAGCATTGTGTTGAGCACATCGACGAACGGCACTTCGGCGATGGCGGCGGCGAATAGCTCGGGGCGCTGGTTGAGTACGGCGCCAATCAGCAGGCCGCCAGCGCTGCCGCCGCTGATCGCCAGCTGTGAAGTGGTGGTCAGGCCCTCGGCGATCAGGCGTTCGGCGCTGGCGATGAAATCGTCGAAGGTGTTCTGTTTGTGTTCGAGCTTGCCGGCGCGGTACCAGGCTTCGCCCATCTCGCCGCCGCCGCGTATGTGCGCGATGGCGAAGACGAAACCGCGTTCCAGCAGGCTTAGGCGCGCGTGGGAGAACCAGGGGTCGAGGCTCGCCCCGTAGGCGCCGTATCCATAGAGATAGAGCGGTGCCGGTTTGCCGGCGGCGAATACCTCGCGGCGCGCTACCAGGCTGATCGGGATCTGCGTACCGTCGGCCGCGCTGGCCCAGAGACGGCGACTTTCATAGGCGTCGGCATCGAATGGGCCTTCTACCGGCGTCTGCTTGAGTACCTGCTGTTCACCCGTGGCCAACTCCAGCTGACGTACCTGCGCGGGACGGTTCAGCGCTTCGTAGCGCAGGCGGATCACCGGGCTGTGGAACTCCAGGCAGTCCTGCACGTAGAGGCTGTAGGCCGCATCCGGCAGCTGCACGCGATAGGGCGCCTGCCCCTGCGGCTGTACTTCGAGGATCGGCAGGCCGCCTTCGCGCAGGGCGAGGGTGAGTGCTCGTTGGTTCAGTGTGGCGCCTTCGAGCATCACCTGCGGGTCGTGAGCGCGAATCTGTTGCCAATGCGGGCGCTGCGGCTTGGCCTCAGTGGCGCGGTAGAGCGTGAAGTTGATGCCACTCTGGTTGCTGCGGATCAACCAGCACCACTGGCCGTCCAGCATGCCGTGATCAACGTCGTATTCATGGCCTTCCTCGCGCGGAGCCAGGCAATTGAAATCGCCCTGTGGCTGCTGCGCATCGAGCACCCAGACTTCGCTGGTGGTTTTGCTGCCCAGTTGCAAAATCAGCTGGCGCTCGGAGCTGGAGCGGTAGCAATGCAGAAAGAAGCGGCCATCCTCTTCCTCGAATACGGCCTGCGCAGTGCTGTCACCTAGGCAGTGACGGTAGAGCTTGTAGGGGCGATGGGTCTCGTCCAGTTCTGTAAAGAACAGCGTCTGGCTGTCATTGGCCCAGGTCATGCTGCCGTCGCAGTCGTCGAAGGGCAGTTCGCTGATTTCGCCGCTGGCGAGCTCCTTGACGAACAGGCGGTAGATCTCGTCGCCGCTGCTGTCGAGGCTGTAGGCCAGGCGCTGCTGGTCGGGGCTGATGCTGAATGCACCCACGGAAAGAAAACCGCCACCGGCCAGCGCGTTGGGGTCGAGCAGCAGCGTTTCGCTGGCACTGTCGACCTGCAGCGAACCATCGGCTGGACGACGGCAGCGATAGTGCCGTGGATACTCATCACCGGCCGTGGTGCGCTGGTAGTAGAGGTAGTCGCCCCAGGGCGTGGGCAGCGACAGATCAGTCTCGCGGATACGCCCCTTGATCTCCTCGAACAGTTGCTCGCGCAGGGCTCGTTGCGGCTCCAGCACGGCATCCAGGTAGGCGTTTTCTGCCTGCAGGTGCGCCAGGACCTCATCGCTGTCGCGGTTTTCCAGCCAGCGATAGGGATCTTTGCCGACTTCCTGGCGGGCGATGGGGGCAGAGGACATGGCGTAGCTCCAGAGAACGAGAGGGCGACGGCGGGGGCGCCGCATTGGGCAAAAGCCGTTATCATAAGCGCCCCTTTGCCAGACCTGCCACGCCGGCGCCTGCTTATGATGACTGAAAACGACTACCTCATGGCCTGGGCGGCCTACGGGATTGCTGCCCTGGGTTGCCTGTTGGTGTGGATGCGCCTGACCAGCTGGATGTGGCGCTACCTGCGCGAACCGCTCGCCGTGCTGGTGGCCGTGCTGCTGTTCAGCCCGACCATTGTCGATCCAACGCGTGAACTGTTTGCGCCGGCCCTTGCGGTCACCGCCATGGACGTGTTGCTCAAGGTCGGCAACAACGCCTGGCGTGCTGTCGCCGATCTGGCGCTCTACAGCTTGATTGCGCTGGCCGTATATCTGCTGTTCGTCGCCGTGCGCTGGCCCATCGAACGCTGGTGGAAGGGGCGCAAGGGTGAGCAGGTGGCCGAGGCCGACGAAGACCCGCGTACCTTGCGCGAGCGTATGGAAGAGGACGACGACCTGCCAGCACGCGATTACGGGCGTGATCGTTCGGGTCGCATGGAACCCCGTATTTGATCTGACCCCTTGCGCCTGCCGGCCCAGGCGTTCAGCATGATGGCCTTGTGCAAGGGAGGCCTGATGGATTGCGTGTTTTGTGCCATTGCCGAGCAACGGCTACCCGCTCATCGCCTTTATGAGGATGATGATTTCATCGTGCTGCTGGATATCTTCCCGATGCGGCCGGCCCATGTGTTGATCGTCAGTCGTCTGCATGCACCGTTTCTGCGTGACTTGCCGCCGGCGGTGCGTGAGCGTCTGCTGACGCTGGCCGAGCGTATCGCCGCCGCGCTGCGCGAGGCGGGCTTTGGCAAGAATGGCATCAACCTGCTGATCAACGATGGCCCAGATTCCAATCAGCACGTGCCCCACTTTCATTTACACCTGATTCCACGCCAGCCAGGCGACCTGCCGGCGCTGCTCTGGCGATTGTTGGTGCGTTTTCTGCCAATGGGCCGCAAGCGAATCGAAGCACGTCTGCAAGATGGAGCCGATCGTCTACGCCTGATCCTCGGCAAGGAGAATTGATTCGATGTGCGAATTGCTCGGCATGAGCGCCAATGTACCCACCGATATCGTGTTCAGTTTCACCGGGCTGATGCAGCGTGGTGGCCGCACCGGCCCGCATCGCGATGGCTGGGGCATCGGCTTCTACGAAGGGCGCGGCCTGCGTCTGTTTCAGGACCCGCGGGCGAGCAGTGAGTCCGAGGTGGCGCAGTTGGTGCAGCGCTACCCGATCAAGAGCAAGGTGGTGATCGGCCACATTCGTCAGGCCAACGTCGGCAAGGTTTGCCTGGTCAACACCCATCCCTTCAGCCGCGAGCTGTGGGGGCGTAACTGGTGTTTCGCACACAACGGGCAACTGGCCGGCCTGCAGGGCGCTACCAGTTTCTACCGACCGATAGGCGAGACCGACAGCGAGGCAGCGTTCTGCGACCTGCTCAACCGCGTGCGCCGGGCCTTTCCCGAGCCGGTATCGGTGGAAATGCTGCTGCCGGTGCTGGTAGCGGCGTGTGCCAGCTACCGTCAGCTTGGCGTGTTCAACTGCCTGCTCAGCGACGGCGATTGGCTGTTCAGCTTCTGCTCGACCAAGCTGGCGCATATCACCCGGCGCGCGCCGTTCGGCCCCGCGCAACTCAAGGACGCCGACCTGAAGGTGGATTTCCAGTCGGAAACCACACCCAATGATGTGGTCACGGTGATCGCCACCGAGCCGTTGACCGAGAACGAGCAGTGGTCGCTGTACCAGCCGGGCGAATGGCGCCTGTGGCGACGCGGCGAATGCATCACTCACGGCAAGGCCTGATCCCATGCTTAGAAGCTACCTGCGTCTGACGCTGTTCGCCTTCGGCCTGTTACTTGGCGTGCAGGTGCCGGGTTTCATCGATGACTACGCCAAGCGCGTCGAGGCCCATCGCCTGGAGTCGCAGCAAAGCCTCAAAGGCTTTCAGGAAACTGCGCGCAATTTCTTCAAGGGCGATATGGACGCACTGGTGGCGCACTACCGCGTCAGCGACGATCCGGTGATGCGCAGCGATGCCAAGAGCGTCGGGCACCTGGTGCAGCGCTCCGCCTTGCTTGAGCGTGAATGGCAGGCCATGCAGGGCCCTTGGTATACCCAGGCCTGGCACCTGGCGACTGGTGCCGATCATGAGCTGTTCGAGGAAACCCTGCAGGCGTACCGCTATCAGGTGCTGTTCACCCCGGATGCAATTCTCTGGGGCGTGATCAGCGCCTTGCTGCTGGCCTGGTTGACCGAGGTGCTGGTGGTACTGTGCGGCTGGCTGTTCGGAGCGGGGCGCACCCGACGAGCGCAGCAACGGCACTGGCACTGAAGTCAGGCAAGCGCCGGACGTTTTTTGCGCTGATCCGGCGTGTGGTTGCCTGGGATGACAAGCCACAAAAAAGTGCACTGGTTCGCCTGAGCATGAGGCAGGGCGTGTTAATGTAATACGGCGTTACATTTAACCCTCTCTCGTGTTACTGGAGTTTCCATGTCGATCAAGGATTCGATCCTGGCAGCCGCGCTGGCTGCTGTCCTGCCATTCACCTGTGCCGCCTACGCCAACCCCGAGACCGAGCCAGACAGCGTCGCGGTCAGCGAGGACATCGGCGAGAGCGATGATTCGGCGCAGTACATCAACCCGGAAGAATTCGTCGCCAGCCTGGAGTTCAAGAGCGGCCGCGTCGTCCTGGGCAATGATCTTGCCACCCTCAACCTGCCCGATTCGCTGGTGTTTCTTGACGGTGAGAATGCCCAGCGCCTGCTGGTCGACGCTTGGGGCAACCCGCCGGATGACGTCCCGCCGCTGGGCATGATCCTGCCGGCCGACGTGTCGCCGTTGGCCGATGAATCCTGGGGCGTGACCGTCGAATATGAAGATAGTGGCTACGTGTCCGACGAGGACGCCGCTGACATCGACTATGGCGACATGCTCAAGGACATGCAGACCGACATGCGCGAGGCCAACACCTGGCGTGAAGAGAACGGTTACGAGCCGGTACAACTGGTCGGCTGGGCCGCAGCGCCACGCTACGATGCCGAAGGCAAGAAACTGCATTGGGCCAAGGAACTGAAGTTCGGTGACAGTGAGACCAACACCCTGAACTACAACATCCGCGTGCTCGGCCGTAAGGGCGTGCTGGTGCTGAACTTCGTCGCCAATATGGATCAACTGGCGGAAATCGAGGCCAATGTGCCGGCCGTACTGGCTGCGACCGACTTCAACCCTGGTCAGCGCTATGCCGAATTCGACCCGGATCTGGATACCGTGGCGGCCTATGGCCTGGGTGCGCTGGTGGCTGGCAAGGTGGCTGCCAAGACCGGTTTGCTGGCGCTGTTGCTGGTACTGCTGAAGAAATTCTGGTTCATCCCGGTGGTGTTGGGCGGTTGGCTGTTCAAGCGCATCGGCCTGCGCAAGAAGGACACTTCGAGTGAAGAGGCGAGCGCCCCTGTCACGCCTATGGTAGCGCCCGCCGAAGCCAAGCCGGAGGAGCCCGTGCAGACGCCGGCACAGACGGTGATGGACCTGAACAAGTCGGACGATGCGGATAAACGCTGAGTTCAGTCCGTAGCCCGGATTGCATCCGGGCTACGAAAACGCCGCGAATCCTCTACAGGGTTCGCGGCGTTTTTCATTGCGGCTCGATGCCTTACTTGGACAGGTACTTCATGCCGTCTTCCAGACCCTGCAGGGTCAGCGGGTACATGCGATCTTCGATCAGCTCGCGCACCAGGCCGGTGGAGGCGGTGTAGTTCCAGGTGTCCTTGGGGTAGGGGTTGATCCAGATGATCTTCTTGAACTTTTCGGTGAAGCGCTTCATCCAGACGTAGCCGGCTTCCTCGTTCCAGTGCTCGACGCTGCCGCCGGCCTGGGTAATTTCGTAGGGCGCCATGGCCGCGTCGCCGACGAACACCACCTTGTAGTCGGCGCCGTACTTGTGCAGCAAGTCCAGGGTCGAGGTGCGCTCGCTGGTGCGGCGCATGTTGTTCTTCCACACGCTCTCGTAGATGAAGTTGTGGAAGTAGAAATATTCAAGATGCTTGAACTCGGTCTTGCACGCCGAGAACAGCTCCTCGCAGACCTTGACGTGAGCATCCATCGAACCACCGATATCCAGCAACAGCAGGAGCTTGACCGTGTTGCGTCGCTCCGGGCGCATCTGGATGTTGAGCAGGCCGCCATCTTTCGCCGTGTGATCGATGGTGCCGTCCAGATCGAGCTCTTCGGCTGCGCCCTGGCGGGCGAACTTGCGCAGACGGCGCAGCGCCACCTTGATGTTGCGCGTGCCCAGCTCGACCTGGTCGTCGAGGTTCTTGTACTCACGCTGATCCCACACCTTGGCGGCCTTGCCCTGGCGCTTGCCGGCATCGCCGACACGAATGCCTTCCGGGTTGTAGCCGCCGGAGCCGAACGGGCTGGTGCCACCGGTGCCGATCCACTTGTTGCCGCCGGCGTGCTTCTCTTTTTGCTCCTCGAGGCGCTTCTTGAATTCCTCGATCAGCTTGTCCAGGCCGCCCAGGCTCTGGATCTGCGCCTTTTCCTCGTCGGTCAGCAGGCGCTCGAATTCCTTGCGCAGCCATTCCTCGGGGATCATCGCCTCGATGTGCTCGTTGAGGTTTTCCAGGCCCTTGAAGTAGGCGCCGAAGGCGCGGTCGAACTTGTCGAAGTGACGTTCGTCCTTCACCAGGATCGCGCGCGCCAGGTAATAGAACTCGTCCATGTCGGCGAGCACGACGTTGTGCTTGAGCGCGTTGATCAGGTCGAGCAACTCGCGCACCGACACCGGCACCTTGGCCGCGCGCATTTCGTTGAATAGGTTGAGCAGCATGCTATGCCCTCATGAAAGTCTGTGACTGCCTGTGGTCACTGCCCGCTCCAGAGGACGGGCGAGCGAGCTAGAGCCAGGCAAGGCGAGAGCAGACGAGCACGCGCAGTGTACTTTTGTACATGAGCATTGCGAGCCTGCTCTCAACGCAACCTGGCCGACGCGCAGTCGCCCGATGTTTACCGCGAAGCGCGGCGGGTCATGAAGGCCAGGCGCTCGAGCAACTGCACGTCTTGCTCGTTCTTCACCAGAGCGCCAGCCAGCGGCGGGATGGCCTTGGTCGGGTCGCGTTCGCGCAGCACGGCTTCACCGATGTTGTCGGCCATCAGCAGCTTGAGCCAGTCCACCAGTTCGCTGGTCGAGGGCTTCTTCTTCAGGCCCGGTACCTTGCGCACGTCGAAGAACACGTCCAGCGCCTCGGCCACCAGCTCGCCGCTGATGTTGGGGTAGTGCACGTCGACGATCTTCTTCAGCGTGTCGCGATCGGGGAAGGCGATGTAGTGGAAGAAGCAGCGACGCAGGAAGGCGTCCGGCAGTTCCTTCTCGTTGTTCGAGGTGATGATGATGATCGGGCGCTGCTTGGCCTTGATCGTCTCGTTGGTCTCGTAAACGTAGAACTCCATCTTGTCGAGTTCCTGCAACAGGTCGTTGGGGAACTCGATGTCGGCCTTGTCGATCTCGTCGATCAGCAGGATCACGCGCTCGTCGGCCTCGAACGCCTCCCACAGCTTGCCTTTCTTGATGTAGTTGCGAACGTCGTGAACCTTGTCGGAGTCGAGCTGCGAGTCGCGTAGGCGGCTGACCGCATCGTATTCGTACAGGCCCTGATGCGCCTTGGTGGTGGATTTGATGTGCCAGGTGATCAGCTTGGCGCCGAAGGCGTCGGCCAGTTGCTCGGCGAGCATGGTCTTGCCGGTGCCCGGCTCACCCTTGACCAGCAGCGGGCGCTGCAGGGTGATGGCGGCGTTGACCGCGAGCTTGAGGTCGTCGGTGGCGACGTAGGACTGGGTGCCTTCGAACTTCATCGGAAAATCCTCGGAACGGTAACGCGCGGGGCCGGCCCGCAGCAGAAATTCAGAGCGCGACTATAACGCGCAGCTCAGGTGGCTGTGAACGCAGACGCAGTATTCAGTCACTGAATGGGCGGTCACCGCTGCTTATGACTACGGCTCAGCTGCCGTCCTGCTGGGGTGGTGGGCGTTCGTAGCGGGGTGTGAAGGCTTCGACGAACGCGTTGCGCAGGATGGCGATGAAGGCCTGGAATGCACTGGTCTGCTGGTCGTGCACGCTGCCGCTGAGTTCGACGCGGGTGGCGAACTGGTCACGGCGCTGATTCTTCAACAGCGTCTCGCTGCCGCCGACGATGGCCTCCCAAAGCGAGCGCAGTACACCTTTATCTTCGTCTTCGACGTCCTGCTCCCAGTCGAACACCTCGACATCGCGAAGCAGGGGTTTGATGTAGCCGTTGAGCTGAGCATTTTTGGCCTGCGCTTCGATCACCAGGTCGCCGTTGCCGCGTTTGAAGTCGAAGCGGCCGTAGGCGCGGGCGAAGTCGTTGAAGCGCGTCAGGTCGATGTCCTTCGCGCGCAGGCGCAGTTCGAAGTCCTCGAATTGCTCGAACGGGTCGAAGGTCGCCTCGGCTTCCAGTGGCGCGTGCTCCAGCAACAGCGCGCGACCTCCGAAGTGCGCGACGCGGTCGCCCGGCTCGTCACCGACATTGGTGAGGTTGTAGAGGCTGGCGTTGACCTGGTCAGCGCTCAGTTCCACCTGGGGGTCGGTGCTGAAGTTGTGAAAGCTGATGCGGCCGTCGATCACCCGCAGTTCGTTGAGGGTGATGGGCAGCAGCTTGTTCAACTGATCGCGCCAGTCGGTGCCGGCACCGGTCTGGGTGGCTTGGTCGTTTTCGCCGCCATCGACGAAGTTCAGTTGTGGGCGCTCGAAGAACACTTCCGCGACCACGGCGTGTTCCGACCACAATGCCCTCCAGCTTACCGCCAGATCGATCAGCGGCGCGTCGAGCAGCGGTACTGGTACGTCGCCGCTGCTCTTGACGATGCGCAGGTCGTTGATGCGATAGGCGCCGCGCCACCAGGCCAGGTCGATATCAGCGATATGCCCGCGGTAGTCGCCCATGTCGGCGAGCTTGCCGTTGAGGTAGTCGCGGATCAACCAGGGCAGCGTAAGCTGCGCCGCCAGCACCAGCAGCAGTGCAACAAGCAGAGCCCTGAGGGGCCAGCTGTAACGTCGTTTCATCGGACAGTCCATCGAGTGATCTATCTTCGATGGACTGCATGCGCGGCATTCTGTTCGGCTGGACTGACGCTGCACCTGGGCATAGGCTGGTGCCCCTTATTCATCGTCCATCTGCTTAGGAAGGAATCATGAGCCGCATTTTCGCTGACAACTCCCAGGCCATCGGTAACACGCCGCTGGTGATGATCAATCGCCTGGGACCGAAAGGTGTGACCATCCTCGCCAAGATCGAGGGGCGCAACCCAGCCTATTCGGTCAAGTGCCGCATCGGTGCCAGCATGATCTGGGATGCCGAGGAGCGCGGCGTACTCAAACCGGGCATGACCATCGTCGAACCGACCTCGGGCAACACCGGCATCGGCCTGGCCTTCGTCGCTGCCGCACGTGGCTACAAGCTGGTGCTGACCATGCCGGCCTCGATGAGCCTGGAGCGGCGCAAGGTACTCAAGGCCTTGGGCGCCGAACTGGTACTTACCGAGCCGGCCAAAGGCATGAAGGGCGCCATCGAGAAGGCCAACGAACTGGCCGCCGCCAACCCTGACTATTACCTGCCGCAGCAGTTCGAGAACCCGGCCAACCCGTCCATCCACGAGAAGACCACCGGCCCGGAAATCTGGCGTGACACCGAAGGCGCCATCGACGTGCTGGTCGCGGGCGTGGGGACTGGCGGCACCATCACCGGGGTTTCGCGTTACATCAAGCAGACCCAGGGCAAGCCGATCCTCTCGGTCGCGGTGGAGCCAGTGGGGTCGCCGGTAATCAGCCAGACCCTGGCGGGTGACGAGGTCAAGCCGGCCCCGCACAAGATCCAGGGCATCGGCGCCGGTTTCGTGCCGAAGAACCTCGATCTGGCGATGGTCGATCAGGTCGAGCAGGTCAATGACGACGACGCCAAGGCCATGGCCCTGCGCCTGATGCGTGAGGAAGGCATTCTCTGCGGTATCTCTTGCGGCGCAGCGATGGTGGCGGCTGTGCGTCTGGCGGAGAAACCGGAGATGCAGGGCAAGACCATCGTGGTGATCCTGCCGGACTCCGGCGAGCGCTACCTGTCGAGCATGCTGTTCAGCGATATGTTCACCGAGCAGGAGTTGCAGCAGTAAGGCAGTTGCAGGCTACAGGCTAAAAGCTGAGCCAAGCGTAGGGTGGATCGGAATGCCGGCCACTCGTAGCGCCAGCTCGGGTGGACTCAGGAGCGCCAGCGAACAGTCCACCAGGACTATCTGGTTACCCCGCATCTCGCTGATAACGCCCCGGCGTTACGCCTTTCCAGCGCTTGAAGGCGTGGATGAAGTTCGACAGCTCGCCATACCCAAGTCGTTCGGCAATCTCTTCCAGACTCAGACCGCCGGCGGCCAGCAGCTCTTCGGCCAGCGCCTGGCGCACCTCGTCCTGCAGGGCACGGAAGCTCGTGCCTTCTTCGATCAGGCGCCGGCGCAGAGTGCGGCTGCTCAGGTGCAGGCGCTCCGCGACCTGTTCCATATCGGCGATCTGCCCCGGCGACTGCAACAGCAACTGGCGCACGCGTCCGGCCACGCCCTGATGCCATTGATGGCGCGCCAGCAATGCCTGGCATTGCTGCTCGCAGGCGCTGACCAGTTGCGGGTTGGCCCGTGGCAGTGGGTTGTCCAGCAACTCGGCGGCGAAGCCCATGCGATTGCACGCCGCGCCGAAGCTTGGCAACTGACCGAAGGCGGCGATGAACGGCGCTGTATCGGCCGGTGCGGCTTGGCGCAGTTCCACGTCCAGCAGCCGCAGCGTGCTGCCGAGCAATTCACGCACGACCATCAGGGCGCCGACCATATCGCGCTGCACGATGAAATCATGCAGCGCCGGGGGCAGGGCGCTGTCGTCGAAACTCAGGCTGGCGACGGCATCCTCCACGTCCAGGCTGATGCGGGTGAAGGCGTAGGTCAGGCCGTGATAGCGCAGGCCCAGGTCGGCGGCCTGGCGCACCGTGGCGCTGCTGAGAATGGCGTAACCCCAGGCGCCGTAAGTGGTCAGGTGGTAGCGCCGGCCGGCCTGCAAGCCGAGATCTTCGACTGCGGGTAGTGCCTCGATCAGGTTGGCGATCAACTGCAGCTCACGCTGCGCTTCGATCTCCCCATTCAGGCTGGCCAACTGCACCGGGCTGAGCCCCGTTTGATGCAGGCACCTGTCCAGGCTCAGACCCAGATCGAGCCCCAGTTGGGTGAGCAACTGAATGCTGGTGATGCTGCGGCGTGCGGGCCAGGGAGATGACATAGATTGTCCGAAAATCACAATATCCTGGCCGACTATGCCATAACCTGCGCAGGGCGAGGCAAGTAGCATCAGCTCATCGTCATACACGGGTCATCACAATGAATAACAACCCCCGTACGAACGCGCCCTGGCGCGTGTTGATCATCGGCAGCGGCTTTGCCGGTCTGGGCCTGGCCATGCAGTTGCGCAAGGCAGGCGAGGACGATTTCCTGTTGCTGGAAAAGGCTGGCGAGGTCGGCGGTACCTGGCGCGATAACAGCTACCCGGGCGCCGCCTGCGACGTGCCTTCGCACCTGTATTCCTTTTCCTTCGAGCCCAAGCACGACTGGTCGCGCAAGTTCGCACCGCAGGCGGAAATCCACGCCTACATCCTGCAATGCGTGGAGAAATACCGGCTGCGTTCGCACATTCGCCTGAACAGCGAAGTGCTCGGTGCCGATTTCGATGCCGCGCGCGGTATCTGGCGTGTCGAGCTGGCAGGGGGCGAAGTGATCGAGGCGCAGGCGCTGGTGAGTGCCTGCGGCCAGCTCAATCGGCCGGCCTACCCGAAACTGCCTGGCCTGGAGCATTTTCGTGGCGAGACCTTTCACTCGGCGCGCTGGCGCCATGATCTGGATCTGACCGGCAAACGCGTGGCAGTGATCGGTACCGGCGCTTCGGCGATCCAGTTCGTGCCGCAGATCCAGCCCAAGGTGGCCAGCCTGAGCCTGTTCCAGCGTTCGGCGGCCTATGTGCTGGCCAAACCGGATCGTACCTATCGACCCTGGGAGATTGCCCTGAAACAGCGTTTGCCGCTGCTGCAACGCGCCGACCGCCTCCTCCAATACCTGCATCACGAGGGGCGGGCGCTGGCCTTCATCCGCTTTCCCTGGCTGATGCGCCTGTTTCGCCACAGCTTCACCCACCACCTGCAGCGGCAGATGCCCGATGCTGGCAAGCGCGCGCGGTTGCAGCCGAACTACCCCATGGGTTGTAAACGTATCCTGATCAGCAACGACTACTTCCCGGCGCTGGCGCAGGCCAATGTCGAGATCGTCGACGCGGCGATTCGCGAGGTGCGCGAGCATTCCCTGGTGACGGCCGATGGTCGTGAGCACCCCTGCGATGTGCTGATCTACGGCACCGGTTTCACCGCCACCGACTTCCTCGCGCCGATGCGCATTCGCGGCCTCGACGGGCTGGAGCTGAATCATGCCTGGAAGGAGGGCGCCGAAGCCTACAAGGGCATCAGCGTCAGCGGCTTTCCCAATCTGTTCCTGCTCTACGGGCCGAACACCAACCTCGGTCACAACTCGATTCTCTACATGCTGGAGAGCCAGTACGCCTACGTGCTGGGCTGCCTGCAGGTGCTGCGCGAACAGCAGCTGCGTTATCTCGATCTGCGCCCGACGGTGCAACGGCACTACAACGCGGAGTTGCAACAGGCGACCCATCGAACGATATGGGAACAGGGCTGCGACAGCTGGTACAAGACCGCTACCGGCAAGAACACCAACAACTGGCCGGGTTTCACCTTCACCTATCGCCTCATGACCCGTACTCCGGAGCTTGCCGACTATGACTGCGTCCGCTGATTTCAAAGCCCCAGCCGCCGAGCAGATGTTGCTGCGCGGCCTGTTGCGCGGTTTTCTGCGTCTGTTCTTTCGCGGCCTGGTGCGGCCACCGATGCCCGTGCCGGCGCAGCGCCGCATAATGCGCGCACTCACCACCATCACCCTGACGCCGCGCGGGGGCAGCCGCAGCGCCGCGACCCTGGCCGGACGCCCCTGTGAATGGCATCGACCGCCTGCCAGCAGCGGCAGCGTGCTGCTTTATTTGCACGGTGGCGCCTTCATGATCGGCGGGCCGGACACGCACCGGGGCATCTGCGCCAGCCTGGCCAAACGCGCTGCTCTGGAGGTCTGTGCGCTGGATTACCGCCTGGCACCGGAGCAGCCCTATCCCGCTGCGCGCGAAGACGTGGTGGCGGCTTACCAGGCGCTGCTGGACGCCGGTTATAGACCCGAACAGATCGCCATTGGCGGCGACTCGGCCGGCGGCAACCTTAGCCTGGTCGGCTGCCTGCGCATTATCGAACTCGGTCTGCCGGCGCCCGCCGCGCTGGTGTGCTTCTCTCCGGTTACCGACTTCACCGGTGAGCAGATGCACGAGCCGCCGGCCGGCGATCCGCTGCTCCATCCCAGTTGGATCGAACAGGCCGCGCAGCTGTACTGCCCGGCCGACCTGCCGCGCAATGATCCGCGCCTGTCGCCGCTGTTTGCCGACCTCAGCCAACTGCCGCCGACGCTGATCCAGGTAGGTGAAGACGAGTTATTGCTCAATGACAGCCTGCGCCTGGCCGAGCGCGCCAAAGCGGCTGGGATCAACCTGCGCCTGGAGCGCTATCCGGGGTTGTGGCACGTGTTCCAGGCGCATGTCGGCATGTTACGCGCGGCGGATTACGCCATCGCCCGTGTGGCGGCCTTTCTCCGTGAGCGGGGTGTGTGATGAACAACATTCTCATCAGCGGCGCCGCATCGGGCATTGGCGCCGCCACCGCGCGGCTGTTTCACGCGCGGGGTTGGCGCGTCGGGTTGCTCGATGTCGATGAAAAGGCGCTGGCAGCCTTGGCCGCCGAGCTGGGCGGCGCCTGGCATGCGCAGTTGGATGTGGTCGATGCCGCAGCGGTGAAAGCCGCGCTAGCCGACTTCTGCGCGCAGAGTGGCGGTCAGTTGCGCCTGCTGTTCAACGGCGCGGGCATTCTGCGCACCGGTTCCTTCGCCGATATCGAGTTGGAGCAGCACACGCGTCTGGTACAGATCAATGTGCTCGGCGTGCTCAATCTTTGCCATGCCGCTTTCGCCTATCTAAAGGCTACATCAGAGGCGCAAGTGATCAACATGAGCTCGGCCTCGGCGCTCTATGGCGTGCCGCAACTGGCCAGCTATTCGGCCAGCAAGTTCGCCGTACGCGGTCTGACCGAGGCGCTGGAGCTGGAGTGGCGCGAACATGGCATCCGCGTGGGTGACCTGATGCCGCCATTCGTCGACACGCCGATGGTGAGCAGTCAGGCGCAGCGTCCGCCGGTGATGCGTCGTATGGGCGTGCGCCTGGAGGCCGAGCAGATCGCCGAAGCGGCCTGGAAGCAGGCCCACGCCAGCACCGTGCATCGCCCGGTGGGGCTACAGTTCGGGCTGTTGTTCAACCTTGGGCAGATTACGCCGGGCTGGATCAACAGGTTACTGATGGCCTGGCTCAGTCGTTCATGAGTTCCGGCAAGGCGGTCAGGCTGGCCAATTGCCGTCGGTCGTCGGCTTTGTCACAAAGGCTTTCTGGGCGACGCCAACCTCGCGTTTAGCGGCTACTCTTGGGGTGACGGTTTTCAGCCCGGCGTTCTGTCGGGCAGTCGTCGATACGCTTGCAGTAGACACATCGAGCACCAGCTCGATTCTCGGGGCGGCGCCACTTGGGTGCTTCTGTAAACGCAGGGCGTTTTCAGAGGTTTCCGGTAGAGGCCGCGACACCGTCTGTAGGACGGTCGCATTGGGAAAGCGGTTAATCCATCCATAGCCTGAGAGGGGGTCGTTTATGAGCACAGCCTTCCACGAAGACTCCAGCACATCGGTGCTGCGTCGGATGAAAGAAGGAGGATTCGACTTCGCCCAGTTTCACCCGATCGAGTTCTACGCCATCTTTCCCGACGAAGAACGGGCCAGAACGGCGGCCAGAAACTTTCGCGGCGAGTCGCTCAACGCTCAGATATCCGCCCGTGAGGACGGCATCTGGCACCTGCAAATCAGCAAAGTGATGTATGCCACCCATGCCGGTATCGGCGAGTTCGAACATGACCTGGAGTCCATCGTCGTCCCGCTGGGCGGCAAGATGGATGGCTGGGGTGTTACCCAGGAGGTGAAAGCGTCAGCCATGCGTTAGGGAAACACTGAAAAAGTTGTCATGCCCGCGCAGGCGGGCATCCACAACCAGCGAATTATCTGGGCTCCCGCCTTCGCGGGAGTGACGATAGCTGGCTTTTTCAGGACATCCTCAAATGTGGATGCAGCGGCGTCCATCAGCTCAGACCATCGGCCGGCTGTCCGGCCGATGGCTTCAACTCCCAGCCCACCTCGACTTGCCAATCCTTCTCGCGCAGACTGCGCGGCGGAGGTAGCTATGGCCGATGTTCTGATCCTGACTCATATCGATTATTGCCCGCCAGCCCATCTGGCGCAGGTGCTGCAGGCGCGTGGCTGCAGTTTCGACGTGCTGCGCGTCGATCTGGGTGAACTGCACGGTTACGACCTGGAGCGGCCCAAGGCGGTCGCCGTGATGGGCGGGCCGATGAGCGTCAATGACCCGTTGCCCTGGATCGCCGACGAAGTGGCTGCGTTGCAGCGCTTTATCGAGCGCGACATTCCCATCATCGGTCACTGTCTGGGCGGCCAGCTGCTGGCCAAGGCACTGGGTGCCAGCGTCCGTCGCATGCCCTACACCGAAGCGGGCTGGCAGCACATGCAACATCGTGCAGAAGCTGTCGATAGCCCCTGGCTGGCGCATCTGCCTGCAGCGTTCAGCATCTTCCAGTGGCACGGCGACACCTTCTCGCTGCCTGACGGCGCCCAGCCTCTGTTGAGTAGCCAGTGGTGCGACAATCAGGCCTTCGCCTGGGGTGACAAGGTGCTTGCGCTGCAGGGCCACCCGGAGATGACCGAAGATCTGATCGCGCTCTGGCTAGACGACTGGGCACATTTGCTCGATGCCAGCCAGCCCAGCCAGCAGAGCATCGCCGAGATGCGTGACGACCTGAGTGGGAAGGTCAGGGCATTGAACCGGGTTGCCGAAGGTTTCTACGCACACTGGCTGAACCTGGCTGGCCTTTGAGCCTGGAGAGGGCGAGGCGCCATCGGCACTTGGCCGCAGCTCAAAGCTCGTCAGGGATCAACGCCAGCAGATCGGTCACACCCACATCCACGCCCGCCTGGGTTAGTAGCGTCGTAGCCTGCCCGCGGTGATGCGTCTGGTGGTTGAACAGGTGCATCAGCAGGGCGAAGAAGTGCTTTTGCGCGGCTACGCCCTTCATGTTGTGGTAGCTCAGCGGTTGATCCAGCTGCTCTTCGCCCATATCGGCGGCCAGGGCTTCGATGCAACTGTCCAGCTGTTTACGCAGTGCGGCCAGCTCGCGTATGTCCGCACCCATCGGTTGATCCAGGCGCGTCGGCGCTTCCAGCTCTGCGAGCGCCTGCAATGCTTGAAAGTTCGCCGGGTGCGCGGTGTAGCGCCCCAGCCGGATACGGTCAGCCACCAGCAGATGGTTGAGCGTGCCGAGGATCGAGCCGAAGAACGCACCACACTTGGCACTCAGCGCTTCATCAGGCAGGGTAGAAGCCGCTGTGTAGAGCCGTTCGTTCATCCAGCTGTTGTAGCGTGCCATCAGGCGGATATGGTCGACTCTCTGCATGGCCATTACCTGTGCTTGTTCTTTCAGAAACGCTCATCGGCAATGGCCGGTAGCACCAGCTCACGCACGTAACTGGCATCGGACAGGCTCACTAGCGTTCGAACCAGAGCGACGACATCGTGCAGTGGAATCAGCTGACCTTCGCCATTTTGTGCCGCCTGCACGGGAATGACGGTTGCAGCAGGGGGCTACGGATTCGAGGGCCGACTACTGGCCGTCCGGCTCCGACCATACGGCAAACTGGTTGCCGCCCGGTTCGACGAAGTGAAAGCGTCTCGGCAAGTGGCAGATACGCGAAAGCGGGGGACTCTTGGGAAGGGCGTAGGGAGATCGCGAGCAAGCTCGCTCCTACAAAAAACGGGGCGGGGAGGAGAGGAGGCGCAGCGGTGAGCCGCTGCGCCTTTTGTTTCAGCGGTTGAAGCGTTCGACCAGCGCGTATTGGCCCTGTGCGGTGTTGGTCAGGGCCTCGCTGAGTTTGGCGGTATCGTTGGCTTCGCCGGCGGTCTGGTCGGCCAGTTGGGCGATGGTGGTGATGTTCTGGTTGATCTCGTCGGCGACGGCGCTTTGCTCTTCCGCCGCTGCGGCGATCTGGTTGGCCATGTCGGCGATGTTGGCAACCGATTCGCTGATGCCGGACAGCGCCTGATCGGCCTGGAGAACGCGTTCGACACCTTCGTCAGCCTGCTTGCGGCCGATTTCCATGGTCAGCACGGCTTCTTCGGCCGTACGTTGCAGCTTGGCGATCAGCCCATGAATCTGCTCCGTGGATTCGGCCGTGCGCTGAGCCAGCGAGCGAACCTCGTCGGCCACCACGGCGAAACCGCGGCCCATTTCGCCGGCGCGGGCGGCCTCGATGGCGGCGTTGAGGGCGAGCAGGTTGGTCTGGTCTGCGATGCCCTTGATCACGTCGACCACGCCGCCAATCTCGCTGCTGTCCTGGGCCAGACGGGTAACGGTTTCGCCGGTATCGCCCACCGATTGCGACAGGCGCTGGATGGCTTCACGGGTCTCCGCGGCGATGGTGCGGCCCTCGCTGGTGAGGCGGTTGGCCTCCTGGGTAGCGATGGCGGTGCGGGCGACGTTGCTGGCCACTTCCAGAGTGGTGGCGGCCATTTCGTTCACGGCGGTAGCGACCTGCTCGGTTTCCTGGCGTTGGCGGTCAAGGCCGGCGGAGCTGTTGTGCGCCAGCTTGTCGGCCTCGCGGGCCTGCTGGGTCAGATGCTCGGCGGTGTCCTGCAGACGGGTCAGGCAGGTTTTCAGCCGGGCGTCTTGGCTGAGCATTGCCATCTCCAAGCGGGCCTCGGCGCCGCGGCTGTCGGTATACATCTGCGCGATCAGCGGGTCGGAGGTGGTCTGTTCGGCCAGGCGTAGCAGGCGTTTGATCCCGCGTGTCTGCCAGGCTATGCCGGCCAGACCCAGCGGTACCGATAGAATCGCTGCCAGTGCGAAGCCCCAGCCGCTGCCCATCCAGTGGCCGATCAGGAAACCGATCTGGCTGATCAGGATGAAAGGCATCCAGGCCTGCACTACCGGGACCCAGGCGTCGCGTTTCGGAATCGGGGACTTGCCGGCGTTGATGCGGGCGTACAGCGCTTCGGCGCGGCGCACCTGTTCGGCAGTCGGTTTGACGCGGACGGATTCATAACCGACGACCTGGTTGTTCTCGGTCATGGGCGTGACGTAGGCGTTGACCCAGTAGTGGTCGCCGTTCTTGCACCGATTCTTGACGATGCCCATCCACGGGCGACCCTTCTTCAGGGTCGTCCACATGTGATCGAACACCGCCGATGGCACGTCGGGATGGCGCACGATGTTATGCGGCGCGCGCAGCAGCTCCTCGCCACTGAAACCACTGACGTCGATGAAGGCATCGTTGCAGTAGGTGATCTGCCCTTTCAGGTCGGTGGTGGAAATCAGGCGTTGTTGCGCAGGGAAGGTTCGCTCACGCTGAGTGACCGGCTGGTTGTTACGCATGGCAGGTATCCGTCGTTGTAATGCCCCTGTCATCGGCCGGTGAGCGGCAAAGTTGAGGGCTGAATCGATATGCGCGAGTTTAAATGCTTTTTGACTGGCGTCACATTTAGGTGGCGACATCGGCCATCCCTGGCCTGACGGAGAATGCCCCACTACCGGTGGTAACAGGGCAGGGGTCTATCAGTTGGCGATCATCTGCCGCAACACGAAGTGGAGGATGCCGCCGGCCTTGAAGTACTCGACCTCGTTGAGGGTGTCGATGCGGCATAGCACCTGGACTTCCTCGTGCGTGCCGTCCTCGCGGGTAATGATCAGCGTCAGCGGCATCTGCGGGCGCAGCTCTACACCTTCCAGCCCTTCGATGGCCAGCACTTCCTTGCCGGTCAGTTTCAGGCTGTTGCGGTCGGTGCCCGGATTGAACTGCAGCGGCAGCACGCCCATGCCCACCAGGTTGGAGCGGTGGATGCGTTCGAAGCTTTCGGCGATCACCGCCTTGACCCCCAGCAGGTTGGTGCCCTTGGCCGCCCAGTCGCGGCTGGAGCCGGTGCCGTATTCCTTGCCGGCGATGATCACCAGCGGCGTGCCCTCGGCCTGGTAGCGCATGGCGGCGTCATAGATCGCCAGTTTTTCGCCGCTCGGTACATGCAGGGTGTTGCCGCCTTCCTCGCCGCCGAGCATCTCGTTGCGGATACGAATGTTGGCGAAGGTGCCGCGCATCATCACTTCATGATTGCCACGGCGTGAGCCGTAGGAGTTGAAGTCGGCCTGGGCCACACCGTGATCGCGCAGGTAGCGCCCGGCCGGGCTGTCGGCCTTGATGTTGCCGGCCGGCGAGATGTGGTCGGTGGTGACCGAGTCACCGAGCAGGGCGAGGATGCGCGCCTGGCGGATATCGGTGATGCGTGGCGGGTCGCCAGCGATGTTCTCGAAGAACGGCGGATGCTGGATATAGGTGGAGTCACCTTGCCAGGCATAGGTGTCGGCCTTGGGCACATCGATGGCCTGCCACTTTTCGTCGCCGGCGAAGACTTCGGCGTATTCCTTGCGGAACATGGCGGTGTCGACTTGGGCGATGGCCTGGGCGATTTCCGCCTGGGTCGGCCAGATGTCCTTGAGGTACACTCGCTGGCCGTCCTTGCCGATACCCAGGGCGTCACGAGTCAGGTCGATACGTACGCTGCCGGCCAGGGCATAGGCGACGACCAGAGGCGGCGAGGCCAGCCAGTTGGTCTTGACCAGCGGATGCACGCGGCCTTCGAAGTTGCGGTTGCCGGAGAGCACCGAGGCGACGGTCAGGTCTGCCTGGGTAATGGCTTTCTCGATGGGCTCGCGCAACGGACCGGAGTTGCCGATGCAGGTGGTACAGCCGTAGCCCACCAGGTCGAAGCCGAGCTTTTCCAGATAGGGCGTCAGGCCGGCGGCGTCGAAGTACTCGGTGACCACCTTGGAGCCGGGGGCCAGCGAGCTCTTGACCCAGGGCTGGCGCTGCAGGCCTTTCTCCACGGCCTTCTTGGCCAGAAGGCCGGCGGCCATCATTACGCTGGGGTTGGAGGTGTTGGTGCAGGAGGTGATGGCGGCGATCACCACGGCGCCGTCTTTCAGGCGATAGGTGCGACCGTCGTCCTCATAGTCGATCTCGCCGCTCTGCCTGTCGCCACCAACAGCCGTGCCACCGCCGCCTTCGCTGAGCAGGCGGCCCTCTTCCTTGGCGCTTGGCTTGAGCTGCAGGCCGAGGAAGTCATCGAAGGCCTGGCTGACCTGGCCCAGCGAGACGCGGTCCTGTGGGCGCTTGGGCCCGGCCAGGCTGGCTTCGACACTGCCCATGTCTAGGCTCAGGCTGTCGCTGAACAGCGGCTCATCGCCTGGCTCGCGCCACAGCCCCTGGGCCTTGCTGTAGGCCTCGACCAGTTGCACGGTGGCCTCCGGGCGGCCGGACAGGCGCAGGTAACCGAGGGTGATCTCGTCAACCGGGAAGAAGCCGCAGGTGGCACCGTATTCCGGCGCCATGTTGGCGATGGTGGCACGGTCGGCCAGCGGCAGGTCGGCCAGGCCGTCACCGTAGAACTCGACGAACTTGCCCACCACACCCTTCTTGCGCAGCATCTGGGTGACGGTGAGCACCAGGTCGGTGGCGGTGATGCCTTCCCTGAGCTTGCCGCTGAGCTTGAAGCCGATCACTTCGGGAATCAGCATCGATACCGGCTGGCCGAGCATGGCTGCTTCCGCCTCGATGCCGCCGACGCCCCAGCCGAGTACGCCGAGACCGTTGATCATGGTGGTGTGCGAGTCGGTGCCGACCAAGGTGTCGGGGAAGGCGAGGGTGATGCCGTCTTCCTCCTTGGTCCACACGGTGCGCGCCAGGTATTCGAGGTTGACCTGGTGGCAGATGCCGGTGCCCGGCGGCACCACGCTGAAGTTGTCGAATGCGTGCTGGCCCCAGCGCAGGAAGGCGTAACGCTCGCCGTTGCGCTGCATTTCCAGTTCGACGTTGTCGTGGAAGGCGCTGGGCGAGGCGTAGCGGTCGACCATCACCGAATGGTCGATGACCAGATCCACCGGCGACAGTGGGTTGATCCGCTGCGGGTCGCCGCCGGCCTTGGCCATCGCATCGCGCATCGCGGCCAGGTCGACCACAGCCGGTACGCCGGTGAAGTCCTGCATCAGCACGCGCGCCGGGCGGTACTGAATCTCGCGGTCGGAGGCGCGTTTGTCGAGCCAGTCGACCATCGCCTGCAGGTCCTGCGGCTGCACGGTCCGGCCGTCTTCGTTACGCAGCAGGTTTTCCAGCAGGACCTTGAGCGACTTGGGCAGGCGGTCGATGTTGCCGAGGCGTTGGGCAGCCTCGGGCAGGCTGAAATAGCGGTAAGTGGCGTCGCCGACTTTCAGTTCGCGGCGGCAGTTCAGGCTATCGAGGGAGGGCATTGCACATCTCCTTGGGCCCGCACGGTTCGGGCTGTTTCTGATGGCGACAGACTTTCAAGCTAGGTTCTGTACGATAAAGTGCCTGCGCTCGGTGATGCTGCGTTAAAAACAGGCTCAGAATGCTCATTTACAGCATGTAAACTCCGCTTCCTCGCCTGTTTTTGCCTTGCCTGACCTTCGCTCGACGACTTTTCGTACAGACCCTAGTTCGGCTTGGGCGGTCTGGCTAGCGCATATCCTTTATCGGTTGTTATGTGCTGCCCGGTCTGGATGGCCGGATTTCATCGAAACACGATGACTGGCGGCTTCATGTCTGCAGGCAGCACATGTATAGCTGGACAGGTTTAGCGGCTCTGGGTTCCGGTCTCGGGTATCATGCGCGCCTCGAGGAGAGCCTTTGATGAATACCCTGTTTCTGCATTGCCGCCCCGGTTTCGAAGGGGAGGTTTGCGCCGAGATCACCGACCTCGCTGCACGCCTGGATGTACCAGGCTACTCCAAGACCAAGCCCGGCAGCGCGTGCGCCGAGTTTGTCTGCAGCGAGGCGGCCGATTGCGAACGGCTGATGCGCAGCGTGCGTTTCAATCAGCTGATCTTCCCGCGGCAATGGGCGCGCGGGGCCTATGTCAGCCTGCCGGAAAGCGACCGTATCAGCGTGTTGCTGGAGGCGCTTACTGATTATCCGGTGTGCGGCAGCCTGTGGCTGGAAGTGGTGGATACCAACGACGGCAAGGAACTCTCGACCTTCTGCAAGAAGTTCGAGGCGCCGCTGCGCAAGGCGCTGCTCAAGGCCGGCAAGCTTGTGGACGATGCCAAGAAGCCGCGCCTGCTGCTGACCTTCAAGAGCGGCCGCGAGGTATTCGCCGGCATTGCCGAGGCAGACAACCGGGCGATGTGGCCGATGGGCATTCCGCGTCTGAAGTTTCCGCGCGAGGCGCCGAGCCGCTCCACGCTCAAGCTGGAGGAAGCCTGGCACCATTTCATCCCGCGCGAGCAGTGGGATCAGCGCCTGGCGCCCGGCATGACCGCGGTTGACCTGGGCGCTGCGCCCGGCGGCTGGACCTGGCAACTGGTTAATCGGGAAATCCGCGTCACCGCCGTGGACAACGGGCCGATGGCCGAAAGCCTGATGTACTCCGGTTTTGTCGTGCATCAGCGCGCTGATGGTTTCACCTTCCGACCACGGCATCCGGTGCACTGGATGGTCTGCGATATCGTCGAGAAACCGGCGCGCACGGCGGCGATGATCGAAACCTGGTTGGGCGAGGGGCTGTGCCGCGAGGCGGTGGTCAACCTCAAGTTGCCGATGAAGCAGCGCTACGCCGAAGTGCGGCGCCTGCTCGATCGCATCGAATCGGGGCTGGTCGAGCGCGGCCTGAAGGTCAGCATCGGCTGCAAGCAGCTGTATCACGACCGTGAGGAAGTGACCTGCCACCTGCGTCGGCATGGCAAGTGATTGTCTGCGTGTAGGTCTCAGGATTGTGCGCGCAGGTGACCTGGAGGTCAGCTTTGCGCGACAATGCGTGCCTGTTAGTGGAGCCCTCTATGTCCGAAGCCCTGACCCTCAATCACGATGACCTGCTCGACGCCAGCGGCCTGAATTGCCCGGAACCGGTGATGATGCTGCACAACAAGGTGCGCGACCTGTCGCCGGGCGGTCTGCTCAAGGTGATCGCCACTGATCCCTCGACTCGCCGTGACATCCCCAAGTTCTGCGTGTTTCTCGGCCACGAGCTGCTCGGCCAGGCCGAAGAGGACGGCACCTACCTGTACTGGATTCGCAAGAAGGCCGACTAGGCGACGCATGTCGCATGTAGGGTGCGCCGTGCGCGCCGGTGATGTGCCTTGATCCGTGTTATCTGTGGTTATCGGTGCGCGCGGCGCACCCTACGGCTCTGCATCGTTTTCAGCGTTGTTCCATCCCGCCTGCCCTGGCGCCAGGTCGCAGCTGTTCAGTAGTGTTTGCCAAGCCTTGACGTGACGCGCCGTGGCGGCGCGGAAATCCTGCCATAACGAATCCTGCTCGCCGGCCAGCCGCTGCAGGTGCTCGCGGGTGGCGGAGGGAATGCCGTCGATGTGCTGCAATTGCAGCAGCGCCGCCTGCCACTGCTGGCCGCGCTGGTCGACCTGAGCCAGGTAGGGTTGCAGGCCGCCAGCGTAGAACTTGATGAAGATGTTCTGCAGGATGCGCCCGCGCGGCGTCGCCTGGCCCAGCGGGCAAAGAGGGCGGCCCTGTTGGCGTTGCTCCAGCATCTCGCTGCTGGCCTCGAGGGTGTGGCGCAGGCTGGCCAGGCTGGTGATTAGCTGGCTGCCCTGTTCGCTGGCGTAGAGGGCGAAGAACAGCGGGTCCAGCTCGTCACTATTCGGTGGCAGTCGTGCAGGCAGGGCGGTTCCGATGCTGGCCAGTCGCTGCAATGCGTCCAGGGCGGCGCTGTCTTCCTGAGTGCCGACTGGCAATGCCTGGTCGGCAAAGCGCAGGTAGTTCTCGAATTCCGGGCTGCCGTTCAGGGCATTCCAGAACACCGCTCGCAGTTGCTGGCGCTTGTCGTTGGCCAGACGTTGCAGGGTGGCCTTGAGGCTGGAGTCCTCCGGCAGGTGTGGCAGGCAGTCATCGATGGCACGCAGCAGGTCGCCTTCGTAGCCCAGGCGCTGGCAGGGCATCAGTTGCTTGCCCAGGCTGCTGTTGCGCTGGCTGATCAGTTGTTGCAGGTGCGGGCAGCGCCGTGCATCGATCACCAGATCGAGCAGGCCGATACGCAACTCGGGAATCTCGCTAAGCCGCTCACGCCGGGCCGGCAGGCGGTACTGGCTGACACTGCGACTGTCGAAGGCGTCGACGTCAGCAGCATCGAGCGAACGCTGCAGGCGTTCGAGGTAGTCGCTCTGCAGGGCCAGGCCGTCGTTGGCCGGGCTGCATGCAGCGAGCAGAAGCAGGCAGAGGAGCAGGGCTGGTCGAATCATGCGCTCAGTCTAGAGCTGATCTCCTGCCTATCCAATGCCTCAGGCGGCCCGGCGAATGCGCTTGCGTGCGCTACCCGCAAGGCGCACGGTGAGCATCGCCGCGGCGCAGGTCAGACCTACTACCAGACCCTGCCACAGACCGCTGGGGCCACTCGGTTCGCCGAACAGGTCGGACAGCCCCAGCGCATACCCCACCGGCAGGCCGATTCCCCAGTAGGCGAACAGGGTCAGCAGCATGGTGATGCGCGTGTCCTGGTAGCCGCGTAGCGCGCCGGCCGCAGTAACCTGAATGGCATCGGAGAACTGGAACAGCGCCGCATAGACGATCAGCGTTGCCGCCACGGTGATCACCGTTTGGTCCGGCGTGTAGATCTGCGCGATCTGTTCACGCAGCAGGAACATCAGGCTGGCCGATACGCAGGCATAGCCCAGCGCTGCCGCCATGCTCACCCCGGCGGCGAAGCGCGCCTCGCGCGGCTGACCACGGCCCAGCGCCTGGCCGACGCGCACGGTGGCGGCCATGGCCAGCGAGTAGGGGATCATGAACACCATGGAGCTGAAGTTGAGCGCGATCTGGTGCCCGGCCACCACGGTGGCGCCAAGGCCGCCGATCAGCAGAGCGATCACCGCGAAGATGCTCGACTCGGCGAACACCGCGATGCCGATCGGGACGCCAATGCTCAGCAGGCGTTTGATCACCGTCCACTGCGGCCATTCGAAGTGGGTGAACAGCGCGCTGCTGCGGTAGTAGGGCGCCCATTTCACCCAGACCAGCATGCCAATCAGCATGAAGCCCATCACCAGCGCGGTTGCCCAGCCGCAGCCAACGCCACCCATGGCCGGCAGGCCGAACTTGCCGTAGATGAAGATGTAATTGGCGGGGATGTTCAGCAGCAGGCCGAGAATACCCAACACCATGGCCGGGCGGGTGTGGCCGAGGCCATCGCTGAAACAGCGCAGCACGTGATACAGCGCCACAGCCGGGAAACCCAGGGCCACAGCGCGCAAATAGCCCATCGCCGGAGTGATCAGCGCCGGGTCGACATTCATGATGCGCAGGATGAATTCGGCGTTCCACAGCAGGGCTGCGGCGCTGCAGCCGACAACAAGCGCCAGCCAGAGCGCCTGGCGCACCAGCGGGCCGATGTCGGCCTCTTGGCCGGCACCGAAGCGTTGCGCCACCTTGGGCGTGGTCGCCAGCAGGATGCCGGTCATCAGCAGGAATACCGGTACCCAGATCGAGTTGCCCAGTGCCACGGCCGCCAGGTCCTGCGGGCTGACGCGCCCGGCCATCAGCGTGTCGACGAAGCCCATGGCGGTGTGCGCTAGCTGGGCGATGATGATGGGCGTGGCCAGGAGCAAGAGGCTGCGCAGTTCCGTGCGCACGCGGCCAAGGCGGCTGTCGGTGGACATTTCGACTCTTCGGGATAACAGGAAACCGCGTAGTCTACGCTTTGACGTAGCGGTCAGGAAAGAACGATCTGCCCCTCTGTCTTGCGGCCTGTGGGGCGACGCTGAGGTGTCGGCTGACTTAGAATGGCGACCTGCCTGATGGAGCCCAACATGCACATAGTCGCCGACGAAAACATTCCCCTGCTCGATGAGTTCTTCGCTGCGTTCGGCAGCATCCGCCGCTTGCCCGGGCGCGCCATCACGGCAGCCGATGTGCGTGATGCCGACCTGCTGCTGGTGCGCTCGGTGACGCAGGTCAGCCGCGCCTTGCTCGAAGGGAGCCGGGTGCGTTTCGTCGGTACCTGCACCATTGGCACCGACCACCTGGATCTCGATTACTTCGCCGAGGCCGGTATCGCCTGGAGCAGTGCCCCCGGTTGCAATGCCCGTGGCGTGGTGGATTACGTGCTGGGCAGCGTGCTGACCCTGGCCGAGCGCGAGGGTGCCGACCCGGCAGCGCGCGTTTACGGTGTGGTTGGCGCAGGGCAGGTCGGCGGGCGTCTGGTCAGGCTGTTGCAGGGGCTGGGCTGGCAGGTGCGGGTATGCGACCCGCCGCGTCAGGCAGACGAGGGCGGCGACTTCGTCAGCCTGGAGCAGATCATCGACGAGTGCGATGTGATCAGCCTGCACACGCCGCTGGGCGCTTCGACGCGCCATCTGTTCGGTGCGGCGCGCCTGGCGGCATTGAAGCCAGGAACCTGGTTGATCAACGCCAGCCGTGGTGCTGTGGTGGACAACGCCGCGCTGCGCAGCCTGCTGCCGCAGCGGCCTGATCTGAAGGTGGTGCTGGATGTCTGGGAAGGCGAGCCGCTGGCCGACGTCGAGTTGGCCGCCCTGTGCCAACTCGCGACGCCGCATATCGCTGGCTATAGCCTGGACGGCAAGCTGCGCGGCACGGCGCAGATCTACCAGGCCTGTTGCCGGGTGCTGGGCGTGGCCGAGCAGGTGAGCCTGGCCGATCTGTTGCCGGCGCCCTGGCTGAGCGAATTGAGCATCGACCGCAGCGCGGACCCGGCCTGGGTCCTGGCCAGCCTGTGTCGCGCGGTGTACGACCCACGCCGTGACGATGCGGATTTTCGTCGCAGCCTGGACGGCGATGCCGATGCCCGTCGCGCCGGCTTCGACCGCCTGCGCAAGCATTACCCCATGCGCCGCGAGATCGATGGCCTGCACGTACGCATTCAGGGTGATGCAGCACCACTGACCGCGCTGGTGCGAGCCCTGGGCGCGACCCTTGTGTAGGGTGCGCTGTGCGCACCGGCTGATATCGCAGAGCCCCGAGGTGCGCACAGCCTAGGTGGTCCCGCGACACCCTACGATAAGGCGCTATCCATGCGCCTTATTCTGCATTAATTGAATTGCATGCAATTTAATTGCTCGCTACCTTGTTCGTCACTTTCAGCCCATTCAGGACGATTCCCCATGAGCAACGCGCTTTTCGATATCCCGGTCACCACCATCAAGGGCGAGCAGAAGACCCTGGCTGACTTCGGCGGCAAGGCCGTGCTGGTGGTCAACACGGCCAGCAAGTGCGGCTTCACCCCGCAGTACAAGGGCCTGGAAAACGTCTGGCAGCAATACAAGGACAAGGGCCTGGTGGTGCTGGGTTTCCCCTGCAATCAGTTCGGCAAGCAGGAGCCGGGTGACGAGGGCGCGATTTCCGAGTTCTGTGAGCTGAACTTCGGTGTCAGCTTCCCGCTGTTCAAGAAAGTCGACGTCAATGGCAGCGATGCTCACCCGTTGTTCGTGCAGTTGAAGAAGCGCGCACCGGGCCTGCTGGGCAGTCAGGGCATCAAGTGGAATTTCACCAAATTCCTGATTGGCGAGGATGGCCAGGTGGTCAAGCGTTTCGCCCCGACCACCAAGCCCGAAGAGCTGAGCAGCGAGATCGAAGCCCTGCTGAAATGAGTGCTTTCGATACCGCTGGGCTGCAGTTGGACAACCAGCTGTGCTTCAAGCTCTACGCCGCTTCACGCTCGGTGATCCGCGCCTACAAACCGATGCTCGACGGCCTCGGCCTGACCTACCCGCAATATCTGGTGATGCTGGTGCTGTGGGAGTGGCAGGAGCGGGCGCCTGAGCAGCCGACGCTCAAGGCACTCGGGCAACGCCTGCAGCTGGACTCCGGGACCCTGACGCCGCTGCTCAAGCGTCTGGAGCAGATGGGGCTGGTGCAGCGCCGTCGCGCGCAGGTGGACGAGCGCGAGGTGCATCTGGCGCTGAGCGAGGCTGGCAGGGTGCTCCAGGCGCAGGTCTTGCCGCTGAAGGCGCAGTTGCTCTGCCAGTTCGACGATCAGGACCTGCTGGAGGTGGAAGGGCTGCGCCGCAGCCTGGATCGCCTGTTGGCCAGGCTCAGCGAGTGAGGTCGGCGGGCAGCCAGGTATCCAGAATGGCTGCAAGTTCCTCGCGGCGGAAGGGTTTGGCCAGGTAGTCGTTCATGCCGGCGGCGCGGCAGCGTTCGCGTTCGTCGGACAGCGCATTGGCGGTCAGGGCGACAATGGGCAACTCCGGCCAGCGCCCGTTGCTGCGAATGCGTCGGCTGGCCTCGTAACCATCCAGCACCGGCATGTTGCAGTCCATCAGGATCAGGTCGACAGGTTCCTGCTCCAGAACCTCCAGCGCTTCCCCTCCATGGCCTGCTACCAGCACCTGATAGCCGAGCTTGGCCAGCATGCCCTTGGCGACCATCTGGTTGACCGGGTTGTCCTCGACCAGCAGTACGCGTGCATTGCTTTCCCGCACAGGCTGCGCTTGGGCACTACTGTGAACGTCGCCGTCGTCGCTGTGCAGGACGTGCCGCAGCTCCTGTAGCAGGCCATTGCGCGACACTGGGCGGGCGATCTGCAGCAGCGGCATAAGGCGTTGTGCCTGCTCATGCGGTAGGAAGTTGCCGTAGGCGGTGACCAGCAACACCGGTGTGCTCATCGCCGGACGAATGCCGAACAGACATTCCGGGCAATCGCTGATCAGCAGGTCGGCCTCCACGCCGTGCAGGTTGGCATCTGTATCCAGGCGCTGATAACTCAGGCCCCAGGCGGGCAGCCACTGGCTGAGCATCTGTTGCAGGCCGCTGCTGGCCGGGGTCAGCGCGACGATGCGGCCCTCAAGCGCCGGTTGTGAACTGGCTTGTACATGGGCAGGCAGCGGTAGCTCGGCGCAGAACTCACTGCCGAAGCCTTCTTTCGAATGCACGCTCAGCTTGCCGTGCATTGCCTCGCACAGGCGCCGCGTCAGTGCCAGTCCGAGGCCGGTCCCGCCGTACTCACGGGTGATGCCCACTTCGGCCTGGGCGAAGGGCTGAAAAATGCGCGCCTGGGCGTCTTCGGCGATGCCGATGCCGGTATCGCGCACGCGAATGCTGATGCCGTCCACAGTGCAGGCGACGATCAGGTCGACGCGACCGAAGCGGGTGAATTTGAGCGCATTGGACAGCAGGTTGCTGACGATCTGGCGCACTCGCGTCGGATCGCCCAGCACCTGCGCCGGCAGTGCCGGATCGATCAGGCAGGTCAGCTCCACGGCGTTGGCGGCGTTCTGCGACAGCAAGCTGGCGGTTTCTTCGGCCAGGGCGCCGAGGTCGAAGGGGATTTCCTCAAGCTCCAGCTGGCCAGCTTCGAATTTGGACAGGTCGAGAATGTCGTTGAGCAGCTCCACCAACACCTTGCCGGAGTCGTGTGCGATACCCAGCTGCTGACGCTGCTCGGCGCTGAGCGGGCCGTCCAGGGCCAGTGCGAGCATGCCCAGCAGGCCGTTGAGCGGGGTGCGGATCTCATGGCTCATGTTGGCCAGGAAGGCCGAGCGCGCCTGCGCCATGTTCAGGGCGGTGGTGCGCGCCGTTTCCAACTCGGCGTTGGACTGGCTGAGGCGCACGTTGGTCGCCTTGAGTTCGGCGGTACGGGCCGAGACGATGTTTTCCAATTCACTCAGGTACTGGGTCAGCCGGTCTTCGGCGTTGCGTCTTTGCTCGATCTCCTGGGCGATGCTCGACAGCTGGCGGTTGGTAACCTCGACCAGGATGCCGATTTCATCGCGCTCATGGCCCTTGGGGCAGGGCACCGGTCGGTGCTGCGGCGCTTGTGGATTGCGTTGGCTGAGTGCGCGAATCACGCCGGTCAGGGGTTTGGTCAGCATGAAGTAGAACAGCACCAGCAGGATCAGCGATAGCAGCAGGCTGCGCGCGAACCCGGTGAGCAAGGTCAGTAGCGAGCGCCGCAGGAAGTGACTGCCGAACGCGTAGGTATCGATCTCCAGACGGAGGAAGCCCAGGGGCTCGTGGGGTGCATGGGATACGAACAGCGGGTCCTGAAATGCACGTTCGGCACCAAACAGGCTGTCACTCAGGAAACGGTAGCGACTCTCGCTGCGTGGACGGCTGACGCTGGCCAGCACCAGGCCGCTGTTGTCGATCAGTTCAGCGCGGGTCACCGCAGGGGAGCGCAGCAGGCCGAGTACCAGTTCCTGCGCCAGTTCGGCGTCGATGTTGTAGGCGATACGGGCGGCGGGATTGTGGCTGATTTCCAGCAGAGCACGAATCTCGCGGTTGATGGAGGCCTCTTCGCTGGCATAATCGATCGCCACCTGGGTGACGCTGAGCAGCGTGCCAAGGATAAACGCCACCAGCACAGTTAGACCGGCCTGTTTGAACGACAGACGATTGGTGAGCGAAATATCCATAAATGCGTGCGTCGTCTCTGATCCTTGGCGCCTTGCCAAGCATAGCTGATAGCGACCTTGTACCGGCAGAGCCTGCAACGTGCTGCTCTGCGCAAAAGGAGTAGTAGACCGTGGATTCCCGATTGCTGGATTTTCTTGCCCGCGCCGAGCAGGTGCTGGAGCGTCTCGAGCCCTTGCTGCCTGCGCTGCGCCCGCAGGTGGACTGGAATAAATGCGTGGCCGCGCGCTGGGTGCGTGATGGCCGCAGTGGCTACCTGATGCCGCTGGAGGTCAGCCTCGACCTGTCGTTGAGCGACCTGCTGGGCGTGGACGTCCAGCGCGAGCAACTGGCACGCAATACCCGCCAGTTCGTCAGCGGCATGCCGGCCAACCATGCGCTGCTCTGGGGCGCGCGCGGTACAGGCAAATCTTCCCTGGTGCGTGCCTTGCTCGCCGAGCACGCCAAGTGCGGCCTGCGCCTGATCGAGATCGAACGCGATCACCTGGCCGATCTGCCGCGCGTGGTCGGCTTGCTGGCCGGCCTGCCGCAACGTTTCGTGTTGTTCTGCGATGACCTGTCGTTCGAGGCGGGTGAGGGCGACTACCGTGTGCTTAAGAGCGTGCTCGATGGCTCGCTGGAACAGGCGCCGGACAACGTGCTGCTGTACGCCACGTCCAACCGCCGCCATCTGGTGCCCGAGCATCAGAGCGACAACGAGAACTGGAAGAGGGTCGACGGCGAGCTGCACCCCAACGAGGCAGTAGAGGACAAGATCGCGCTGTCCGACCGTTTTGGCCTGTGGCTGTCGTTCTATCCCTTCACTCAGGATCACTTCCTGATCGTCGTGCGCCACTGGGTGGACGTGCAGGCGCGTCAGGTCGGGCTGAACTGGAGCTGGGACGATGCGCTGGAAAAGGCTGCCATCCGCTGGGCGCTGGGTCGTGGTAACCGCAATGGCCGCTGCGCCTATCAATTCGCCCGCCACTGGGTCGGGCTGCAACTGCTGGAGCAACAGGCATGATCGATCTTTCTCAGACTGGTGGCGATCTCAACGGTTACCCTCTGCTGAGTGCACAATTGCAGGCATTGCTTAGCGGCGAACGTGATTTCATTGCCAATGCTGCGCAGTTTTCCGCCTTCCTGTTTCACGAGCTGGCCGACCTGAACTGGGCTGGCTTCTATCTGGTCAAGGATGGCGAGCTGGTGCTTGGCCCGTTTCAGGGCAAGGTGGCCTGTGTGCGTATTGCCTTCGGTCGTGGCGTCTGTGGTGCGGCGGCGGCCAGCCTGCAGACGCAACGAGTCGAGGATGTGCATGCCTTCCCAGGGCACATTGCCTGTGACAGTGCATCGAACAGTGAACTGGTGGTGCCTCTGGTCAAGGAAGGGCGCCTGATCGGCGTGCTGGATCTGGACAGCCCGTCGGTGGGGCGTTTCACCGAGGTGGATCAGGCTGGCATCGAAGCGCTGGCAGCGGTATTTCTGGCTGCCAGCGACTGCTGAATACGCCCATGGTGCCGCTCTGTCGGAGGCGATACGGCGGTTTGAGCTCGATCCGGTAGGGTGCGCCACGCGCACCGCCGGCTTGATGTGTCACGCAAGCTTATGTCGGAATTGGTGCGCACCGCGCACCCTACGAGGCGGGCTCAGCGCTTGGCGCCGATCTTCTCCAGCGTACGCAGTTCACGCGGTAGCAGTTGCTGTGTGGATGCACGGTTCTTGATGCGCTCGTAGTGCGCCATCAGGTTCGGCCAGCGGCTGGCATCCAGGGTTTCCCCGCCATGCTCCATGTTGATCAGCTGGCTGGCCAGCGCCAGGTCGGCCATGGAAAGCTGCTCACCGAGGAAATAGGGCGCATCACCCAGCGTGGTCTCGAAGTAGTCGAAGTGGTTGGGCAGTTTGTCCCTGAGCGTCTGCTGCACCTTTTCCTCGTCGCAGGGCTGACCCATGGTGGCTTTCAGCACGCGGTTGCGGAACACGGTGAAGGTGCACAGTGGCGCCAGCTCGTAGTCGGCGTATTTTTCCAGCCAGCGCACCTTGGCGCGTTGCTCTGCATCGGCGCCATACAGCGGTGTGTGCTCGGGGTAGCGTTCTTCCAGGTACTGGCAGATGACGCTGGAGTCAGCCAGCTTGAGGTCGCCGTCGCGAAAGGCGGGAATTCGGCCTAGCGGGTTGAGTTCGCGAAACCAATCGGGCTGGCCGAAGGGCATGACCACCTCGAGCTCGTAATCCAGGCCCTTTTCGATCAGGCACAGGCAGAGTTTGCGGACGAAGGGGGACAGCGGTGCCCCGTAAACGGTCAGGCTCATTGCAACTCCTAGCGGCGGTCCGCGTGCTCGACTGAGCGAGGGCGCGCGAACGGGTTGCTCAGTCGTAGATATTCTTCTTCTTCCAGTCGTCTTCCAGGTCCTTCAGACCTTCGGTCAACTGGCTCGGTTCTTCCGCCCTTGGAGCATTGTTGTTGAGCACCATGGCATTGGCACGTGCCAACTGCTCCTCGAATCGTTTGAGCTGCGCCTGGTAGGGCGCGGGATCTGGCTGCTTGCGCAGGTACTGAACACCGCGCTCGAAGGCCAGGCGGGCCTGGCCGGGTTGTTTCTGCTGCATGGCCGCCTGGCCCAGGGTGCTGAAGAACTCGATATGCACCAGCACCAGCATCTGCCGAATCTGCTTGAGCCAATGCTTGCCGTCGCCTGCGGGTAGCAGGCCGGCCTGAACCGAACCGGTGATTAGGGCATGCAGGTTTTCCAGCAGGAAACGCACGTCCTTGGCTTTGGCTTCGTTGGCGATGGGTTGAGGAGGGTTCTTCACGACAATGGATTCGCCCTGAGCGACCTGCGCCTTCAGCGTGTCGATATCGCTCCGAAGGGTCGTGTTCTGTTTCTCCAGTGGCAGTAAGCGTTCGCTGGCCTGCAACTGTAACTGGCTCAGCAGTAGCTTCAGCTGCGGCGTCATCAATTGGCCAGGTATACGCTCGGAGATATCCTGGCAGCGACGGATACGGTCGAGCAGGTCGGCACGCTGACGCGCTTTCTCCAGCTTGCTGTTCTCGACGGCGTGGTTGATGTAGGCAATCATCATCAGCAGAGCGATGCCGCCGACGATCAGCATGGTAATCACGAGTGCGGACACTGCTTGGGACCTCTCGAGAATCGACTTTTCGACCGAGTGTAGTGGCTTGCTCGCATGGCTCCTAGTGGCATATCGATTTCTGGGCTGAAGTCTTTGATTTTAAAAATTTTTTAGAGAGTGGTTGACGACCTTTAAAAGCCTCCATAGAATGCGCGCCACTTCCAGCGCAAAGCCCAAAGCGAAGCGAAGGAAGCCGGAAAGTTGCTTGATGTTCCGGGGTGTGTCCCCTTCGTCTAGTGGCCTAGGACACCGCCCTTTCACGGCGGTAACAGGGGTTCGAGTCCCCTAGGGGACGCCACTTTCAAGCTGTAATGCGGGAATAGCTCAGTTGGTAGAGCACGACCTTGCCAAGGTCGGGGTCGCGAGTTCGAGTCTCGTTTCCCGCTCCAAATTTTCGAAATGCTGCTTCGGCAGGGTTTCAAACGAAGTTCCAAGGTCCCCTTCGTCTAGTGGCCTAGGACACCGCCCTTTCACGGCGGTAACAGGGGTTCGAGTCCCCTAGGGGACGCCATTTCAAGTTGTACTGCGGGAATAGCTCAGTTGGTAGAGCACGACCTTGCCAAGGTCGGGGTCGCGAGTTCGAGTCTCGTTTCCCGCTCCAAATAAACAGAAACGCCGCTCAATCGAGCGGCGTTTTCGTTTCTGTCGTTTGCGTTCAGGCCGTTCGTGCCAGATACAGCAGGGTATAGCCCAGCCCGCACAATCCCCAGCCCAACCAGGGTGAGAATATGGCGCGCCACAGCCAGTGGCGCGGGGCGAAGCCGACGCCGTGGATGAAGGCGTTGGATACGCCCCACATCACCAGCATCAGCAGCGAATGGCTGTAGCGGCCCTGGCTGTCGAGCATGGCGCCGGGGTGGATCAGCAGCAGCAGCGCCAGGGGCGTGGCCAGCAGCCAGGAGAGCACGCGCAACGGCGCGCGCTCGCTCAGGGTGGTGTCACTCATGCTCGCTCTCGGTGTCGAGATCCTGCGTGGTTTCCAGCCATAGTGCGTTGATGATGCCGAAGCTGCAGGCCAGCAGCACGCCAAGAATCCAGGTGAAGTACCACATCGCGTTTCTCCTCAATACAGGCTGTGGGGGTTGGCTTCGATGCTGCGGTCGTTGAGCTTGCCCCACATCTTCACGTAGCCCCAGAGGGTGTAGATGAGGATGATCGGTACGAAGATGCAGGCGACCACGAACATGATGCCGAGGGTCTTTTGGCTCGATACCGCGTCCCACACCGTCAGGCTGGAGGCCGCATCAAGGCTCGACGGGAAGACGAAGGGGAATAGGGCGAAGCCGGCGGTGCAGATGGTGCCGACGATCATCAGGCTACTGCCGATGAAGGTCAGGCCGGCGAGACGCCAGGTGCTGGCGAGAATCGCCAGCAGTGCGCCGACCACACCAAGCACGGGGGCGCCCATTGTCAGTGGGTAGCGACTGTAATTGCCGAGCCAGCCGGCATTGTCGGCGAGCACCTGCTTGTGCAGCGGGTTCAGTGCCGCGCCAGCATCGAACGCACCCGCCAGACTCATGCCCTTGATACCCAGTGCCAGCCAACTGCCGGCCAGCAGGAAACCGATCAGGAATACCAGCGCACTGAGGTAAGTGGCCGTGCGCGAGCGTGCGGCCAGGTCACCTTCGGTGCGCATCATCAGCCAGGCGCCGCCGTGGGCGCAGAGCATGCTCAGGCTGACCACGCCGCAGAGCAGGGCGAAGGGGTTGAGCAGGGCGAAGAAGGAGCCGTGGTAGCTCGAGCGCATCATGTCATCGAGCTGGAACGGCAGGCCGAGGAACAGGTTGCCGAAGGCCACGCCGAAAACCAGCGCCGGTACCGCGCCGCCAACGAACAGGGCCCAGTCCCAGGCGCTGCGCCAGCGGGTGTTTTCCAGTTTGCTGCGGTAGTCGAAGCCCACCGGGCGGCAGAAAAGGGCGAACAGCACCAGTAACATGGCCCAGTACAGCCCGGAGAAGGCCACCGCGTAGACCATCGGCCAGGCGGCGAACAGCGCGCCGCCAGCGGTGATGAACCACACCTGGTTGCCGTCCCAGTGCGGGGCGATGGTGTTGATGGCGACGCGGCGCTCGTTGTCGGTCTTGCCGACGAAAGGCATCAGCGCCATGGCGCCCATGTCGAAGCCATCGGTGAGAGCGAAACCGATCAGCAGCACGCCGATCAGCACCCACCAGACGAGTTTCAGGGTTTCGTAGTCGAACATGACGAAGTCCTCAGGCGTGGGCCGGCTGCTGTTGCTCGAAGTGGTAGCGTCCGCTGTGCAGGCTCGATGGGCCAAGGCGGGCGAACTTGATCATCAGGTACATCTCCACCACCAGCAGCAGGCTGTAGAAGGCGATCAGCGCGATCAGCGAGCCCCAGACGTCACCGGACGACAGGCTGGAGGCGGAAAGATGGGTCGGCAGCACCTCACCAATCGACCAGGGCTGGCGGCCATGTTCAGCCACGTACCAGCCGGTCTGTGCGGCGATCCAGGGCAGTGGCAGGCTCCACAGCGCCCACTTGAGCAGCCAGGGTTTGCTTTCTTCGTTCTTCTTCGCCGAGGCCCAGAAGGCGCAGGCGAACAGCGCCAGCATAAGGAAGCCGCTGGCGACCATGATGCGGAAGCTCCAGAACAGGCTGAACACGTTGGGAATGGTGTCCAGCGCGGCCTGCTTGATCTGTGCCTCGCTGGCATCGACCACATTGGCGGTGTATTTCTTCAGCAGCAGGCCATAGCCCAGGTCATTCTTCACTTCGTTGAAGGCAGCAATGGTTTCGGCCGACTTGTCGCCGTTACGCAGGCGCTCCAGCAGCCCGTAGGCGGTCATGCCGGTGCGGATGCGCGCCTCGTGCTCGATGAGCAGGTCCTTGATGCCCTTTACCTTCTTATCCAGCGAGCGGGTGGCTATCAGCCCCAGGGCGTAGGGGATCTTCACCGCGTAGTCGGTGCGCTGCTCGTCCTGGTTGGGCAGGCCGAACAGGGTGAAGCCCGCCGGTGCTGGGTGGGTTTCCCACTCGGCCTCGATGGCCGCCAGCTTGGTCTTCTGCACGTCGCCGATCTCGTAGCCGGACTCGTCACCGAGGACGATCACCGAGAGAATCGAGGCCAGACCGAAGGCCGAGGCGATGGTGAAGGAGCGACGGGCGAAACCCTGATCGCGTTTCTTCAGCAGGTAATAGCTGGAGATGGCCAGGACGAAGATCGAACCGGTGACATAGCCCGCCGCCACGGTATGCACGAACTTGACCTGCGCCACCGGGTTGAACAGCAGGGCACCGAAATCGGTCAGTTCCATGCGCATGGTCTCGAAGTTAAACTCGGCACCTACCGGGTTCTGCATCCAGCCATTGGCGATGAGGATCCACAGCGCCGAAAGGTTCGAGCCAATTGCCACCAGCCAGGTCACGGTCAGGTGCTGCAGCTTGCTTAGGCGGTCCCAGCCGAAGAAGAACAGGCCGATGAAGGTGGATTCGAGGAAGAAGGCCATCAGTCCTTCGATGGCCAGCGGCGCACCGAAGATGTCACCGACATAGTGGCTGTAGTAGGCCCAGTTGGTGCCGAACTGGAACTCCATGGTCAGCCCGGTGGTGACGCCCAAGGCGAAGTTGATGCCGAACAGCTTGCCCCAGAACTTGACCATGTCCTTGTAGACCTGTTTGCCGGTCATCACGTAGACCGACTCCATGATCGCCAGCAGGAAGGCCAGGCCCAGGGTCAGGGGGACGAAGATGAAGTGATACATCGCTGTCATGGCGAACTGCAGGCGTGAAAGGTCGACGACTGATTCCGAGATCATCTCGGTGTCTCCTCGGTGTGTATAGAAAGTGGGGCAGGCTGACCAAACAGGTGATGCTCGACGCGCTGCTGGCCGTCCTCGGGGACTGTCGGTTCGTTGAACCAGATGGCCTTGATACTCAGCAGCAGGGTCAGCTTGATCAGCAGGATCACGGCGATTTCGCGTACTAGCGGAATGCGCCAGGGGGAGGAAGGTTCGCGATCGGGCATCTCGATGCTCCGCGTGTGCCGGTGCGGGCGGTGAGGCCGCACCGGCAGAGTGGATGTGTCCTAATGTTACAGAGTACTCGTGGGGGTATGTAGCGATGGAGATTGATGCAGGTCAGGAGAATGTCGATTAGCGGATCAATGCCTGCAGTGGCAGCCGCCAATCACTCAGTCGAACGCCGGCAGGGTCGGCGTCAGCAGTTCTCGACCGGCCGCTTGCCAGGCCTCGATACCGCCGGCCAGAGACAGCACATTGCGATAGCCCATCTCCCGCAGCGCGTCGGCAGCCAGCGCCGAGCGACCGCTGTTCTTGCAATAGAGAACCAGCTTGAGCGTGCGCTCGGCCAGTTGCGCATCGTTGCTCAGCTTGAATTCCAGCAGACCGCGTGGAATGTTGATGGCGCCGGGAATGTGTGCGGCGCTGTATTCATCCGCCTCGCGCACGTCGATCAGCAGGTCGGCATCGCGGATGGCTGCTTCGGCCTGCGACAGATCGACTTCAGTGATGCGAGTCTTGGCGGCGAGGACCAGATCATGAGCGCTTTTCATGAGTATTTCCTTGCATGGAAAGTGGCTGAGAAGTTGGCGATGGAGGCGCGGGGGCGAGCTGCTTGAGCGCCTCGAACTGACTGATGAATACCTGGCCGCCGAAGCGCTCCAGGAAGTCGGAGCGGCGTAGCTGATCCATTACTGGCCCCTTGACCTCGGACAGGTGCAGTTGCACACCGGCGGTATGCAGGCGCTCGACGATGGCGTGCAGCGAATCCAGGGCGCTGGCGTCTATCAGGTTGACTCCCGAGCACATCAGCACCAGGTGACGTACCTGCGGCCGACTGGCGATCAGCTCGCCGATGCGGTCTTCCAGATAGCGGGCATTGGGGAAATACAGGCTCTCGTCGACACGCAGCGACAACACGCTGGGTCTCTCGATCACGGCGAAGCGTTCGACGTTGCGAAAATGCTCGCTACCCGGTACCTGGCCGACCACGGCGATATGTGGCTGGCTGGTGCGCCAGAGAAACAGCAGCAGCGACAGGCCGACGCCAAGCAGGATACCGGCCTCGACGCCGATCAGCAGCACACCGAGGAGGGTGGCAATCTGCGCGGCGCCGTCCTGGCGCGAATAACGCCAGGTGTGCTGCAGCGACTTGAGGTCGACCAGGCTGAGCACAGCGACGATGATGGTCGCCGCCAGCACGGCTTGTGGCAGGTCGTGCAGCAGAGGCGTCAGCAGCATCACGCTGAGGCCGATACCGAGGGCGGTGAATACGCCGGCCATGGGCGTGCGGGCGCCGGCATCGTAATTGACCACCGAGCGGGCGAAACCGCCGGTGACGGGGAAGCCGCCACTGAAGGATGCGGCGATGTTCGCCGCGCCAAGGCCGAGCAGCTCGTTGTCCGGCTGGATGCGCTGGCGGCGTTTGGCCGCCAGGGTCTGGCCGACCGAGACCGATTCGACGAAGCCCACCAGGCTGATCAGCAGCGCCGCTGGCAGCAGTTGTATGGCCAGGTCGAGATCCATTGTCGGCAGCGTCAGCCCTGGCAGCCCTTGCGGCACCAGGCCAACCACCTTGACCCCGGCTTGCTCCAGTTGCAGCAGTGCGACAGCGGCAATGGCGACGATGATCGCCAGTACCGGCCCGGCCTTGGCCAGGTTACTGGCCAGTTGCGGCGACAGGCCAAGGCCTTGCAGTAGTTGCTTCAGTCGGCTTCTGGCCCACCACAGCCATGCCAGGCTGAGCACGCCGATCAGCAGCGTCGGTCCGTGTGTGCCAGGTAGCGCCTGGATCAGTTGTGGCAGCAACTGCAGCAGATTTTCGCCGGACGCCGAGACGCCGAGCAGGTGCTTGAGCTGGCCGACAGCGATGAGAATGCCCGAGGCGCTGATAAAGCCGGACACCACCGGATGGCTGAGAAAGTTGGCGATAAAGCCCAGGCGCAGCATGGCCATGGCTGCCAGCAGCAGTCCCGAGAGCAGGGCCAGGAGCATGGCGGCGCCGACGTATTCGGCGCTACCGGCCGGAAACAGTGGCGCCAGGGTGGCGGCGGTCATCAGTGAAACCACGGCCACCGGACCAACCGCCAGAGTGCGGCTGGAGCCGAACAGGGCGTAGGCCAGCAGCGGCAGGATGCTGGCGTAGAGGCCGGTCACCGGTGGCAGACCCGCGAGCATGGCATAGGCCAGGCTCTGCGGAATCAGCATCAGGGTGACGATCAGTGCGGCGAGTCCATCCTGCGTTGCGCTGCCTCGGTCGTAGCGTCTGCCCCAGTCCAAGCAGGGCAGCCAGTGGCTCAGTTTCATTTCTTTTCCTGCCGCTCTACAGCACATCCAAAGGGATTTTCAGGTAGCGGGTGCCATTGGCTTCGGCCGGTGGCAGTTGCCCTGCACGCATGTTGACCTGCACCGACGGCAGAATCAGGGTGGGGATGTCCAGGGTGGCGTCGCGCTGGCGGCGCATGGCGACGAAGTCGGCTTCGGCGATGCCCTGATGAACGTGGACGTTGTGCGCACGTTCTTCGGCGATGGTGGTCTGGAAGCGAAAATCCTCGCGCCCCGGCGCTTTGTAGTCATGGCACATGAACAGGCGGGTTTCGTCGGGCAGGGTGAAGAGTCGCTGGATCGACTGGTAGAGGATGTGCGCGTCGCCGCCGGGGAAGTCGCAGCGCGCAGTGCCGTAGTCGGGCATGAACAGAGTGTCGCCAACGAAACCAGCGTCACCGATCAGGTAGGTCATACAGGCCGGGGTATGGCCAGGAGTGTGGATGGCTCTACCGTGCAGCTCGCCAATATGGAAGGTATCGCCATCGTGGAGCAGCCGGTCGAACTGGCTGCCATCGGTGGCGAACTCGGTGCCGGCGTTGAACAGCTTGCCGAAAGTGTTCTGCACTACGGTGATGTGCTCACCGATGGCCAGCTTGCCGCCCAGTTCGCGCTTGAGGTAAGGCGCGGCGGACAGGTGGTCGGCGTGCACATGGGTTTCCAGCAACCACTCAACGTGCAGATCGCGCTCCTTGACGAAGGCGATGATGCGGTCTGCGCTGGCGTGTGAGGTGCGCCCGGAGGCCGGGTCGTAGTCCAGCACCGAGTCGACGATGGCGCAGTGTTGCGTGGCAGGATCGATGATCACGTAGCTGTAGGTGTAGGTGACAGGATCGAAGAATTCGACGACATCAGGGCGCATGGTCAGGCTCCTCTCATATACCCATGGGAGTATTTAATTAAGATTTAGCTTAACTGTGTTTTGGTTCTATGCATAGATTGTTAAGTAATAAGATGTCGCAACCTTGTTCAGGTCGGCCATAACCGGTTTGTGCGTTTTTTGAGGTGCCGGGCACTGGCAGAGGCAGGCGCGCGCGAGCGGCGCGCCAGAGGGGGCGTGTGTCAGGTGTACTTGGTGAAAATCTCGCGCACTCGCTGCAGTGAGGCCTCGGTATCCTGCTCGGGGTCGAGCATGGCTTCTTCGATCAGGCAGGTGAGCATCAGGCGGTAGGATTTGTCCAGGGCGCTACGAGCTGCCGAGAACTGCTGGGCGATGGCGGCGCAATCCTCGCCACGCTTGATCATCGCCTGGATGCCACGGATCTGGCCTTCGACACGGGCCAGGCGCTTGAGCATCGCTTGCTGCTGTTCGAGCATGCGTAAATGCAGGTCGGTAGTCTCGGTCATGGCGTTTCCTGTGCGAGGGGGCGAGTCAGGGTAAAGGCGCCACGCAGTTCGCCGATCTGATAGCCGCGGGCCTGATCATGCGGATAGTACTGATCAATGGCCTCTTGTACCTCTGCTTTGATCGCGGTGCCGTGACAGGCCATGCAAGGCTCGCCTACGGCAATGGCCTGCATGTAGCGATATTCGCCGTCGACCTCTTCGCTGTAGCGTAATTCCTTGACCGGCGTTCCGGCTATCGCGGCTTCCGCAAAGCGTTCCAGCACGCTGCGCTCCCAGGCATCGGGGGTGTTGTCCGGGTTGCGTACCTTGAGCGATGTGCGGCCCAGTTGCCACGCTTGCTGGCTGTGCTCGCTGGCGATCTGTGGCGCCAATGCCTGGCAGGCCTGTACTGCTGCAGTTGGCCCGCCATCGGTGATGGCCTGGCGTACCGTACCCAGCAAGTGCTCGGCGAATGGTGGGATCTGCGCCGCCGCCTCGTCTTGCCAGGGGGCGGTTGCTTGTGCGGCGGTGCTAACGAGCAGGGTAGCGAGCAGAAATGGGCGCATGGTCGAACCTCATAAATACTGGTGGGGGTATTTATGCATGAAAGATGACGGCTGTCACCGCCGTCATCTGCGACATTCTGACCAATAGGTGTTAGCGGTGGATCAGTGCTTGGCGCCGTCAGTGGGCAGGGCCAGCAGCTGTTTTTCCAGGTTCCAGTCGAAGGGCTCGTCGTTCTCTTCGGCTTCGAAACGGCGCTCGTCGAGGGCCTGGTACAGGGCGATTTCTTCGTCGGGCATGAAGTGCAGGCAGTCGCCACCGAAGAACCACAGCAGATCACGGGGTACCAGGTGGGCGATCTGTGGGTAGCGGTGGAACACCTGGCTGATCAGATCCTGGCCCAGGTATTGGCTGGAAACCGGGTCGCGCGGCAATTCGGCGAGCAGTTCGTCGTAGCGCTCGAGGAACAGGGCGTGGCTGTCGTCGAGCACCTGTTCGGCTTCGCCCAGGGCGACGAGGATGCCGCGCAGGTGGTTGAGCAGGGCGAGGTGGTGTTCGAGATGGCTGGCCATGGTGCAGGTTCCTGAAGGGTAAAACGGGCGCAGGAGTATAGAGTTCCTGGCGCCCGCTGTCCTGCATAGCTGGCTTTCGTGGGAGGGGGCTTTCGGCTCGGGCATCCTGCTTCGCTCTACCTCCTGCATCCCTGCAGTCGTAGCCGCGCCGCAAGAAACTCGCGGCTAAAAGCCCCTCCCACAAGCGGTTCGACTCAGCGCACCTTGCCGCGGCTCAGCTTGAGCTCTTCCTTGGCGAAGTCGTCGACGTCGATCACCCGACGCCGTGCCGCTTCGGCGGCTTGCAGGCGCTGGCCCTGTTCGCCGTCGAGGATGCCGGCAGCGATCGCCGCCTCGATGGCGTCCTGGCCCGGAGCCGGTTGCAGGCTGCCATCCTTGAGCGCCTGGTGCAGACGCTTGCGCGCATCCTGGCTGGCTTGCACCAGGTTCAGCGCGTGTTGCAGGGCGCCAACCGAATCCTGATCGGCCTGCGGCCGGTAGCAACCTTCCAGTACCGACTCCAGTGCCGGGTCGCCGGCCTGGCGGCCAATGATCGCGGCCACTTCGGCGTCCAGTTCGTCGCTCGGGCCGTGATGGCGGCGACCCAGCGGGAACACCAGCACTTTCAGCAGGCAGCCGAACAGACGGTTGGGGAAGTTGCTCAGCAGGTCATCGAGTGCCTGCTCGGCGTGGTAAAGGTTTTCCTCCATGGCCCAGCGCAGCAGCGGACGAATTGCTTCCGGGTAGTCCAGGTCGTGGTAGCGCTTGAGCGCGGCCGAGCCCAGATAGAGATGGCTGAGTACGTCGCCCAGGCGTGCAGACAGGCGCTCGCGGCGTTTCAGGTCGCCGCCGAGCAACATCATGCTGCTGTCGGCGCATAGGGCGAAGGCCGCGGCCAGGCGGTTGAGGGCGCGGTAGTAAGGTTGGCTGAGGTCATCGCCGGGCACCTGGCCCAGGCGGTTCAGTGTCAGCCCCAAGAGGAAGCTGCTGGCGGCGTTACCGACGGCGAAGCCGATATGGCTCATCAGCAGTGAGTCGAACTCGGCCAGTGCCTGATCCTTGTCCTCGCGGTCGGCCAGGGCCATTTCCTTGAGCACGTAGGGGTGGCAGCGGATGGCGCCCTGGCCGAAGATCATCAGATTGCGCGAGAGAATGTTGGCGCCCTCGACGGTGATGAAGATCGGCGCGCCCTGCCAGGAGCGGGCCAGGTAGTTGTTCGGGCCCATGATGATGCCCTTGCCGCCGTGCACGTCCATGGCGTGGCCGATGCACTCACGGCCGCGCTCGGTCAGGTGGTACTTGAGAATCGCCGACAGCACCGAGGGTTTCTCGCCTAGATCGACGGCGTTGGCGGTGAGGATGCGCGCGCTATCCATCAGCCAGGCATTGCCGCCGATGCGCGCCAAGGCCTCCTGAATGCCCTCGAAGGCAGCCAGCGGTACGTTGAACTGCTCACGCAGCTGAGCGTACTGGCCGGTGGCGAGGCTGGTGAACTTGGCCGCGCCGGTGCCGACTGCCGGCAGGGAGATGGAGCGACCAACCGACAGGCAGTTCATCAGCATTATCCAGCCCTTGCCGAGGTACTCCTGGCCACCGATGAGGTACTCCAGCGGAATGAACACGTCCTTGCCGGAGTTCGGGCCGTTCATGAAGGCTGCGCCGAGGGGCAGGTGACGACGGCCGATTTCCACGCCGGGGGTATCGGTGGGAATCAGCGCCAGGCTGATGCCGAGGTTTTCCTTGTCGCCCAGCAGGTGATCCGGGTCGTAGGCCTTGAAGGCCAGGCCGAGCAGGGTCGCCACCGGGCCGAGGGTGATGTAGCGCTTCTCCCAATTCAGGCGCAGGCCGATCACTTCTTCGCCGTTGTACTGGCCCTTGCAGATGATCCCGGTGTCCGGCATGGCACCGGCATCGGAGCCTGCCAGCGGGCCGGTCAGAGCGAAGCAGGGAATGTCATCACCGCGCGCCAGGCGCGGCAGGTAGTGCTGGCGCTGCTCATCGGTGCCGTAGTGCAGCAGCAGTTCGGCTGGGCCGAGGGAATTGGGCACCATCACGGTGGAGGCCAGGTCGCCGCTGCGGGTGGCCAGTTTCATCGCCACCTGCGAGTGGGCGTAGGCCGAGAAGCCCTTGCCGCCGTACTCCTTGGGAATGATCAGGGCGAAGAAACCATGCTGCTTGATGTGCTCCCAGGCTTTCTCCGGCAGATCCATCTGCTGGCCAACCTGCCAGTCGCTGATCATGGCGCAGAGTTCCTCGGTGGGGCCGTCGATGAACGCTTGTTCTTCGTCGGTCAGCTTGGCCTTGGGGTAGGCCAGCAGCTTGTCCCAGTCAGGCTTGCCGCTGAACAGCTCGCCATCCCACCACACCGTACCGGCTTCGATGGCATCGCGCTCGGTCGCCGACATTGGCGGCAGTACGCGCTGGAACCAGGCGAACAGCGGGCTGGTGAACAATTGCCGGCGCAGATCGCCTAGCAGAATGAAGGCGGCGACGGCGCCAGTGACGATCCACAGCAGCAGTTGCAACCAGCCCGGCACCGGGCTGAACAATGCCATGGCCACCAGATAGGCTGCGGTGATGCCGAGGGCGGGTAGGGCGGTGGTACGGCTATGGGCCAGGTAGGCGACCCCGAGCAGCAGAACCAGCAACCAGATGACGAGCATGTGCATTCCTCCATGATTCGAGCGGGCGACGCCCCGAGCATAGCCATAAATGGCGGCAGGGGCGGTGAGCTTGGCCGGATCGTCGTGAACGTGGCGCAATTGACGGGATTAGACTGAAGCAAACTTCAGGAGCCCTCGCCATGCAGACCTATCTACGTCCCGGCCGCTTCATTGACAGTGACCATCGCGCGGTAGTCGAGTTCGCCGAACGTTGGCGTGGTGCGTCACGAGAACCGACCAGTCAGGCCGTGGCCCTGTATCTGGCGGTGCGTGACGAGGTTCGCTACAACCCCTATGCCTTCAGCCTCGATGCGCAGACATTGAAGGCCAGTCATGCATTGGCGGCCGGTGAGTCCTACTGCGTGCCCAAGGCCAATCTGCTCGCTGCCTGTGCCCGGCATTGTGGGATTCCCGCGCGTATTGGCCTGGCCGACGTGCGCAATCACCTGTCGACGCCGCGTCTGCTGGAACTGCTGCGTAGCGAGGTATTCGCCATGCATGGCTATACCGAGCTGTATCTGGATGGGCGCTGGGTCAAGGCCACGCCGGCGTTCAACGAGGCACTGTGCCGGGTGTTCAAGGTGGCGCCGCTGGAGTTCGACGGCGTGCATGACAGCGTCTTCCATCCTTACAACGACCAGGGGGAGCGCTACATGGAATACCTGCACGATCACGGTCAGTTCGAGGATCTGCCCGAGCAACTGTTCTTCGACCATCTGCGCGGGTGTTATCCGCATCTGTTCGAGGTAGGTGCGCTGGAATTGAGTGGCGATATGCAACGTGAGGCCAGTGTTATCGACTGAGTCGATAATCAAGATTGGCATGACGGTCTTTTATCTGCGCGCCGGGGTCGGTAGGGTGCATGCCAGAAAGAAATGGGCGAAACACCCGGTTGCAATCGGGGCTCTTCGTACCCATCTATAACGACCTCACTCTCGCGCGGGAAACCCCATCTTCATGAGCTCCGCCCTGACCATTCGCCAGTTGACCAAGACCTACGGAAACGGCTTCCAGGCCCTGCACGGCATCGATCTGGACGTTGCCGAAGGTGACTTCTTCGCCTTGCTTGGCCCCAATGGCGCCGGCAAATCCACCACCATCGGCGTGCTTTCCACGCTGGTGAACAAGAGCAGCGGCACGGTCAGCGTGTTCGGCCATGACCTTGACCGCGAACCCTACGCGCTCAAGCGCTGCCTCGGCGTGGTGCCGCAGGAATTCAACTTCAACCAGTTCGAGAAGGTGTTCGACATCGTCGTCACCCAGGCCGGCTACTACGGTATTCCGCGTTCCGTCGCCAAGGAGCGCGCCGAGCAGTACCTGACCCAGCTCGGCCTTTGGGACAAGCGCGACGTCGCCTCCCGCGAACTGTCCGGCGGCATGAAGCGCCGCCTGATGATCGCCCGCGCTCTGGTGCACCAGCCGCGCCTGCTGATCCTCGATGAACCGACTGCCGGGGTGGATATCGAGCTGCGCCGTTCGATGTGGAGCTTCCTCACTGAGCTGAACAAGCAGGGCACCACCATCATCCTGACGACCCACTACCTGGAAGAGGCCGAGCAGCTCTGCCGCAACATCGGCATCATCGACCACGGCCGTATCGTGGAGCTGAGCAGCATGAAGGATCTGCTGAAGAAGCTGCACGTCGAGACCTTTCTCTTCGACCTAAAGGATTCCTACAGCACCGTTCCGGCGCTGCAGGGCTATCCGGCGCGCCTGGTCGATCATCACACCCTGGAAGTGCAGGTGGAGAAGAGTCAGGGCCTCAACGCGCTGTTTCAGCAACTGGCCCAGCAGCAGGTCGAGGTGCTCAGCCTGCGTAACAAGAGCAATCGCCTGGAGGAGCTGTTCGTCTCCCTGGTGGAAAAGAACCTGGCCAAGGTGGCGCAATGACCTCTCAGTACCTCAACAGCGAATTCGCCGCCAACCTGGTGGCCCTGCGTACCATCGTTCACCGTGAGGTCCGTCGCTTCGTGCGTATCTGGCCGCAAACCCTGCTACCACCAGCGATCACCATGGTCCTGTACTTCGTTATCTTCGGTAACCTGATCGGCCGGCAGATCGGCGATATGGGCGGCTTCAGCTACATGGAATACATCGTGCCGGGGCTGATCATGATGTCGGTGATCACCAACAGCTACGGCAACGTGGTGTCGAGCTTCTTCGGTAGCAAGTTCCAGCGCAACGTCGAGGAACTGCTGGTATCGCCGGTATCGCCGCACACCATCCTCATCGGCTTCGTCGTCGGTGGCGTGTTGCGCGGGTTGGCTGTGGGCTTCATCGTCACGCTGTTGTCGTTGTTCTTCACTCATCTGCAGGTGCATCACCTGGGTGTGACCGTGCTGGTAGTGCTGCTGACGGCGACCATCTTCTCGCTGGGCGGCTTCGTCAACGCGGTGTACGCGCGCAACTTCGACGACATTTCGATCATCCCGACCTTCGTCCTGACGCCGCTGACCTACCTGGGTGGGGTGTTCTATTCCATCACCCTGTTGCCGCCGTTCTGGCAGACGGTGTCGCTGGGCAATCCCATCCTGCATATGGTCAACGCCTTCCGTTACGGCATTCTCGGGGTATCCGACATCCGCATTGGCGTAGCCATCGGCTTCATGCTGCTGGCCACAGCTGCGCTCTATACCCTGTGCATCCGCCTGCTGATCAGCGGTCGCGGCATGCGTCAGTGACGCTTTTGTGGGAGCGGATTCATCCGCGATCTCGCGGCTAAAGCCGCTCCTACAGGCGTGGTGGCGAGAGAAAAAACATAGCGAAATAACTTGCGCACCTGTCAGTAACGCAGCAGCCGGTTAGACTCCGCCTCTACCAAGAAGAAGGGGCTGATCATGACCGTGCTGTTGCGTGCTCTTCCATTGCTGTGGCTGGGTGTATTTGCGCTGCCTGCGGTTGCTGCAGAAGGGCCAATGGTCGAGATCGTGCCGGTGCGGCAGATGGAGGTGCGTGACGAGCTGATCACCTTCGGTTCGCTGCGCTCCGACGAGTCGGTGATGATCCGTCCGGAAGTGGAAGGGCGCCTGGCCACCCTGCATTTTCGCGAGGGTCAGGCGGTAACCGCCGGCGACCTGCTGATCAGCCTCGACGATGCCATTACCCGTGCCGAATTCGCCCAGGCGCGGGCTAATCTCGATCTCGCCGAGAAAAACCACCAGCGGGCGCAGATGTTGTTCCAGCGCGGCGCCAGCAATGCCCAGGCGCTGGATGAGGCGCAGAGCCAGCTGCAGGCTGCGCGCGCCAGCCAGGCCCTGGCCCAGGCACGGCTCGACAAAACTCAGATCAAGGCCCCTCACGACGGTACTCTCGGCCTGCGTCAGGCCAGCGTCGGTGACTACCTCAGTTCCGGGCAAAACATCGTCAATCTGGAGGTGCTCGACCCGCTCAAGGTCGACTTCCGTATTCCGCAGAAGGCCGTGGCCCAGGTGCGCCTCGGTCAGACCGTGGAAATCACCCTCGATACCTACCCGGGCGAACGTTTTCGAGGGGAGATCTACGCCATCAACCCGCGCCTGGATGAAGCGGGGCGCAGCCAGGCTATCCGCGCGCATATCGGCAACGATGATCGGCGCCTGCGTCCAGGCCAGTTCGTCCGCGTTTCGGTGATTCTCGAAGAGCGGCCGCAGGCGCTGGTGATCCCCGAAGAGGCGGTGATGCCGCAGGGCGACAAGTTGCTGGTCAACCTGGTGGTCGATGGCAAGGTCGAGCGCCGTGAGGTGACGCTGGGCAAGCGTTTCGACGGCCTGGTCGAGGTGCGTGAAGGCCTGCAGGGTGACGAAACTATCATCAGCGCCGGTTGGCAGCGTGTGCGTGAAGGGCTGGTCGTGCGTACCAAGAGCGGGGAGCGCCAGCCGTGACACTTTCCGATGTCTGCATTCGCCGGCCGGTATTCGCCACTGTTCTGTCGCTGATCGTGGTGCTGCTGGGGCTGATGGCCTACGACCGCCTCAACGTGCGCGAATACCCCAATATCGACGTGCCTATCGTCACTGTGCAGGTCACCTATCCCGGCGCCAGTCCGGAAATCATGGAGTCGCAGGTGGCGCAGCCGGTGGAGGACGTGCTCTCCGGTATCGAGGGCCTGGACTTTGTCACCTCCATCAGTCGCGCGGAAAACACCCAGATCACCGCACAGTTTCGCCTCGGCCGCAGCGCAGACGAGGCCGCCAACGACGTGCGTGATCGCCTTGGGCGAGTGCGCAACCTGCTGCCGGATGAGGTCGACGAGCCCATCGTGCAGAAGGTCGAGGCCGACGCCCAGCCGGTGGTGTGGATCGCCTTTCACAGCCAGCAGCACAGCGCCATGGAGATCACCGATCTGCTGGAGCGGGTAGTCAAGGATCGCCTGCAGACCATTCCCGGTGTGTCCGAAGTGCAGGTACGCGGGGCGCGTACCTTCTCCATGCGCATCTGGCTCGATCCGGAAAAGCTTGCCGCGCACAACCTCACCGTGCAGGACGTGGAAGACGCCCTGCGTCGGCAGAACGTGGAGATTCCGGCCGGACGCATCGAGTCACGCGAGCGTGAGTTCAGCGTGCTATCGGAAACCGATCTGCGTACCCCGGAGCAGTTCAGCGAGCTGATTCTCGACGATTCGCAAGGCTATCTGCTGCGTCTGTCCGATGTTGGCCGCGCCGAGGTGGGGCCCCGCGACGAGCGCACCGTGGTGCGTTTCAACGGTTTGCCAGCGGTGACCCTGGGTCTGGTCAAGCAGGCCACGGCCAACCCGCTGGATATCTCCGACGGGCTCGAAGCGGCCTGGGATGACGTTCAGGCATTGCTGCCCGACGGCATGAACATGACCGTGGCCAACGACAACTCGCAGTTCATCCGCGAGTCCATCGATAACGTCTTTACCACCATCTGGGAAGCCGTGGCGCTGGTCATCCTGATCATCTTCATCTTCCTGCGTTCGCTGCGTGCGACGCTGATTCCGCTGGTAACCATCCCGGTCTCGTTGATCGGCGCCTTCGCCCTGATGTCGCTGATGGGCTTCACCATCAACACCCTGACATTGCTGGCCATGGTGTTGGCTATCGGCCTGGTGGTGGACGACGCCATCGTCATGCTGGAGAACATCCATCGCCATATCGAGGCCGGGATGAAGCCCATGCAGGCGGCCTTCAAGGGCAGTCGCGAGATCGCCTTCGCGGTGATCGCCATGACCCTGACCCTGGCGGCGGTATTCGCCCCCATCGGCTTCATGCAGGGCACTACCGGCAAGCTGTTCACCGAGTTCGCCTGGACCCTGGCCGGCGCCGTTCTGGTTTCCGGTTTCGTGGCACTGACGCTGACGCCGATGATGTGCGCGGTGATGCTCAAACCGCATCAGCACGAGCAGCGCCATGGCCGCGTGTACAACCTGATCGAAGGCTTCCTCAACGGCCTTACCTATAGCTACAAGCACAGTCTGGACCGTGCCCTGCGTGCCTGGCCGCTGGTGCTTGGCGTGCTGCTAGGCGCCTTCGTGATGTGCGCCTGGCTGTTCGGCGGCTTGCGTTCGGAGCTGGCGCCTACCGAGGACACCGGTACCATCGTCGGCGTGTTCAATGGCCCGGACGGCGCCACCATCGATTACACGGCGCGCTACGGCCGTGAGGTCGAAGCCGCTTACGCGAGCATTCCGGAGACCAATCGCTATCTGATGATCGCTGGTTTCCCCACGGTGGCGCAGGGTATCTCCTTCATGAAGCTAGAGGACTGGGGCGACCGCTCGCGTACCCAGTTCGAGATTCGCAACGAGCTGCTGCCGCAGTTGCAGGACATCGCCGGCATGCGCGTGACCCCAGTCAACCGTCCGCCGCTGGGGCAGAGTGCGCGTAACCAGCCGATCAACTTCGTCGTGCGCTCGTCTATGGAATACGCCGAGCTTCAGGTTTATGTCGATCAACTGATGGAGCGCATGCGTGATTATCCGGGCCTGGAGGGGCTGGATAGCGACCTCAAGCTCAATTCGCCGCAGCTCAAGATCACTGTCAATCGTGAGCAGGCAACGGCGGTTGGCACCGATGTATCGGTGATCGGCCGCAGCCTGGAAAGCCTGTTTGGCAGCCGCCAGGTGACCCGCTTCAAGCAGAACGGCGAGCAGTACGACGTCATGGTGCAGCTGCAGGATATCGACCGCAGCAACCCGCAGGACCTGGATCGGGTCTACGTGCGTGATCGCGATGGCGGCATGGTGCAGCTGTCCAACCTGATCGAGGTGCGCGAGACGGTGGCGCCGCGCGAGCTCAATCACTTCAACCAGCTGCGTGCTGTGACCATCAGCGCCAACGTCGGTGCCGGATACACCCTGGGCGAGGCGCTCAACCACCTGGAGACCGCTGCGCGTGAGGTGTTCCCGCCCGAGACGCAGTACGACTACACCGGTACTTCGCGTGACTTCAAGGAGTCCAGCTCGGGCATCCTGCTGATCTTTGCTCTGGCGCTGGCCTTCATCTTCCTGGTGCTGGCGGCGCAGTTCGAGAGCTTCAGCGACCCGCTGATCATTCTGTTCAGCGTGCCCTTGTCGATGGCCGGCGCGTTGCTGGCACTGAAGCTGTTCGGAGGGACCTGGAACATTTATTCGCAGATCGGCCTGGTGACTCTCATCGGCCTGATCACCAAGCACGGCATCCTTATCGTCGAGTTCGCCAACCACCTGCTGCGCGAGGGCAAGGCGCTACGTGAGGCGGTGATTGAGGCGTCGGTGCAGCGCCTGCGGCCGATCCTGATGACCACCGGCGCCATGGTGCTGGGTTCGCTGCCGTTGGCCATCGCCACGGGTGCCGGTGCCGAAAGCCGTCAGCAGATCGGCCTGGTGATTGTTGGCGGATTGCTGGTGGGGACCTTCTTCACCCTCTACGTGATTCCGACGCTGTACCTGCTGCTGCGCCGTTGGGCACCGCTGCGGGTAATCGAGGAGGAGCCGGCAGCGGTCTGACTGGCCTGTGCCGATAGCCATCGTAGGAGGCGCTTTAACGGCGAGCTTTTGCAGCTGTCGCGGCCACGACTGCAGGGATGCAGGAGGTAGAGCGAAGCAGGATGCCCGAGCCGAAAGCCCCTCCCACGGGCATTGAACGACTGATTGTCGTAGGAGCGAGCTCTGCTCGCGAAGCTTTTGGCGGTGAGGCGATTCGCGAGCGGAGCTCGCTCCTGCAAGTGTCTGCGTGGTGCTTCGCGGGTGCGACTTGGCGCTCAACCCGCTAAACTCGCGCGGTTTTCGTCACCCTGGATTGCCAGCCATGCAGCACCCCGCCGAACATTCCCCGCTGGGCAAGTCCAGCCAGTACATCGCCGAGTACAGCCCCGAGCTGCTGTTTCCCATCTCGCGTACCACCAAGTGGGCGGAGCTGGGCCTCGATGGCGCCAGCCTGCCGTATCAGGGCGTGGACTACTGGAACTGCTACGAGCTGTCCTGGCTGCTGCCGTCCGGTAAGCCGGTGGTGGCCATCGGTGAGTTCGCCATCCCCGCAGACTCGCCGAACATCATCGAGTCGAAGTCCTTCAAGCTGTATCTCAATTCCCTGAACCAGTCGGCTTTCGCCAGTTGGGATGAGTTGCAAGCGACACTGGTGCGTGATCTGTCGGCGGTGGCCGGCAAGCCAGTAGCGGTGCGCCTGCGCTCTCTGGCTGAGGTTTCTGACGAAGGAGTGGCGACGCTGCCTGGTCAGTGCATCGATGATCTGGACATCAGTGTCAGCCAGTACGACCACCCGCAACCCGAGCTGCTGCGCTGCGACGCCGATCGCGTGGTGGAGGAGAGCCTGCACAGTCATCTGCTCAAATCCAACTGCCCGGTTACCGGTCAGCCTGATTGGGGCAGTCTGGTCGTCGAGTATCGCGGTACCGCGCTGGATCATGCCAGCCTGCTGGCCTATCTGGTGAGCTTCCGTCAGCACGCGGATTTTCACGAGCAGTGCGTCGAGCGCATCTTCCTCGATCTGCAGCATCTGCTGCAGCCGCAGTCGCTGACTGTCTATGCGCGCTACGTGCGCCGCGGTGGGCTGGATATCAACCCGTACCGCAGCACCGAGGCGATCAAGCCGGAAAATGGTCGCCTGGCGCGCCAGTAACCCATGAAAAATGCCGCCAAATCAGACTGTGTGAAAACCTAGCAGTCTGAGAGCAAGCTGAAGACAATGCCTCTATCGGTCGATAGGGGCATTGTCGTTTATGGGCTATATCCAAGGTGAAGATCGGCAACAAAGCAGCCTGTTTCCGCCGACATTGGAAGAGCTGGTTCCTGAGGATCATCTAGTTCGAGTCATCGAGGCCTATGTGGCTCGTCTGGATCTGAAGGTACTGGGGTTCAGCAAGGCTGAGCCGCTCAAGACTGGGCGCCCTGGCTACGATCCAGCTGATTTGCTCAAGCTATACCTATATGGCTACTTCCAGCGCATTCGCTCCTCTCGTCGATTGGAGGCGGAGTGCCAGCGCAATATCGAGGTGATGTGGTTGCTGGGTCGTCTGGCGCCGGACTTCAAGACCATCGCGGATTTTCGCAAAGATAACAGCATGGCCTTTCAGGCGACTTGCAAGGCTTTCGTCCAGTTCTGTCGCCAGGCGAGCTTGATCAGTGGGGAGCTGGTGGCCATCGATGGCAGCAAGTTCCAAGCGGTAGCTTCGCTGCGCAAGCACCTGAGCGTGGAGAAGCTCAAGCGTCAACAAGCGAAGCTGGAAAAACACATTGCCCAGTACCTGGCCCAGCTTGATGAGGGTGATGCACAAGACGCGCAAGAGACGATTGACCGGGCAGCGGTGAAACAGGCGCTACGCCAGCTACAGGATCGCCATGCCGATAACTTGACCGTAAAAGCGCTGATGGAGGTGCAGGGCCTGGAACAGTTCGTCGAAGGCGAAGCGGATGCCAAGAAGATGCGCTGCTCAGGCAAGAGCCCTTGCGTGGCCTACAACGTGCAGAGCGCTGTCGATGCCGAGCATGGCCTGATCGTGCATCACGAAGTGACCAGTGACTGCACCGACAACCAGCAGTTGGAGCCGATGGCCAAAGCGACTCAGGCGGTTCTGCAGCAGCCTGAGCTGACCGTCACGGCTGATGCAGGTTATTCCAACGGGGCGCAGTTTCAGGCCTGCGAAGAAGCGGGCATTACGGCTTTCGTCCCCGTGAATCGCGCGCCCAACAACCAGGGCGGCGGCACACTGTTTGCGCGTCAGGACTTCACTTACGATCCTGCGACCGACAGCTTCCAATGTCCTGCGGGCAAGACCCTGTCGCTCAAACAGCTCAATCGTGGCACTCGCCTTTACGCAGCCCGTGCCAAGGACTGCGGGAACTGCCCATTAAAAGCCAAGTGCACACAGGCCCAACGGCGTCATATCAGCCGCCATCCCAACGAAGAGGCGTTCGCGCGGATGGAGAAACGACTCGAAACTCACCCTGAGATGATGGGACGGCGACGAGCAATCGTCGAGCACCCTTTTGGCAATCTCAAACAATGGATTCTGGGCAACGGTCGTTTTCTAGTGCGCCATTTCAGCGGGGTGAGAGCAGAGATGGCGATGGCCGTGCAAGCCTACAACCTCAAACGTGCTATTTCGGTACTCGGGGCACGCCGCATGATCGAGCTGCTGACCTGAGCGCTGCACTTTGCATCATTGCACCAGTAAAAACACAAACGCCCCGAATCAATCGAGGCGTTTGTATTGAACCGGTTCAGTTCAGAACGTTTTCACACAGTCTGAAATGGCGGCATTTTCCTGAGTTGCTCGATGTTAGCCTGGGCAGGGCATTCAGATGCCCATGTTGGCCAGGCTCTGCATGATGTTGCGCAGGGTGCCGGCGAGGGTAGGGTGGCTGGCCTCGAAACGTTCCACCGCCAGATTGACGCCATCGACCAGCGTGGCGTCAGGCGCTGAGGCGGCTTCACGCGCCAATTGCACTTCGATTTCCTGGGTTAGCAGGTAGAGCGATGCGCGTTCTTCCTCGCTGAGCGGCGTGTCCTGGGCCAGGTGTTGCTGGAGGGCTTCCAGTTGCTGCTGCAGGTCGCTTGCTGGCATAGAGTTCTCCTTTTCGAATCAGCTTAGGCATTGACCCCCAGCTGCGCTGGAAGTTTTCAACCCGTACCTGAAGGTTAATCCAAGCGGGCCGGCTTTGCCTGATCAGAGTCAAAGTCTCAGGGCTTTTCGCCCTTGCTCCGGCGTACGCCGATATCGTCCAGGCTGGCCTCGATTTCTCCCAGGTGATCGACTACCGAATGCACGCCCAGACGATAGAGCTGCAGCGTGGCCTCGGCGCGCAGGTGTTTCTGCTCGCTTGCGTCCAGTGCCTGCCAGTCGGCCAGGGCATAGCCGCAAAGTGGCCCGCAGGCGGCCAGGCCGATGGTCCAGCAGCCAGCATTGAGCCCGGCTTGCAGCAATAGCGGATTACCACTGACGACTACACAACCATCCAGGCGCTCGATGCTCAGCTGGCTCAATGCCTGCCAGCAGCTGTCTGGCGCCGGCCACGGCCTGGCCTGACGGGTCCGCACCGCTTCAATGGGCGCGGGCAGCGCTTCGGCCAGGCGCAGACTGGCGTCGGTTGGTAGGTCATCCAGCCAGGCGCAGGGTGTGCCATTGGCATGCAGGTTTTGCAGCAACTGTGCAGCACCTGGGGTCAGCTCGGCATGGTCGCCGGCCACCTCGCTCAGCGTCTGCTGTAGCGCTTGCAGTTGTGCTGCGGTTGCCGGCTTGCCTAGCCAGACATCCAGCGCCTGCTGCGGCGCACCGACGAGGCTTGCGGGCGTGCACTCGGGGTGCAGCCGCTGCAGTGCGACGGGTAGCGTGCGGGCGCCGAAGTCGACCAGGCAGCCGGACAGTTGAAAGATCAGGGCGGTGCAGGGGGAGGGCATGGGATCATCCGTGGCATCGGCCTAGGCCAATCTAGCGCCAACGGATGACCGTAATGTGACCGCTAGATGACGTCGAACAGAGCGCGTACGTGCTCCGGCAGGGCTACCGACTTGCCGCTCTCATGGTCGATCCACACCAGTTTGCAGTAACCCTCACCGTAGACCGTGAGCGGGTCTTCGACGGTGCGCAGCCGGTGTTCGATCACCAGGCTGCTGCGCCCCACTGCTCCGGCTCTCAGTTCCACCACCACGGTGGCAGGGTGGATCACCGGTTTCAGATAGGTGTGCTGGGTCTGCAGTACCACCGGGCCGAGCGGCACGTTGCTCATGGCTACGCCGGCCAGCTCGAACCAGGCGACACGGGCTTCTTCCAGGTATTGCATGTAGATGATGTTGTTGACGTGCCCGTAGCTGTCCATATCGCCCCAGCGTACGGGGATGTGTGCGGTGTGCAGCAAGGTTTCGTCGGTCATCGCTTTTCTTCGCTATGCTGCCCAATCAGGGCTCCAGGCTTTATACTACGCGGCATTCGGCCCGCTGGCGGTGGCCACATTATTTCCTCAAGGAGAGATTTAAATGCATGTGATCGGTGCTCGCTGGATCGCGCGCCTGGGTGGCCTGATGGCCCTCGTCGGCCTGAGCCTGCTGCCTGCGATGAGTCAGGCCGCTTCGGAAGAAGATCCTTGGGAAAGCTTCAATCGGCCCATCTTCCGTTTCAACGATACCGTCGATACCTATGCGCTGAAGCCGATCGCCCAGGGTTACCGGGCGGTCACGCCGCAATTTCTCGAAGATGGCGTACACAACGTGTTCGGCAACATCGGCGACGTTGGCAACCTGGCCAACAACCTGCTGCAGGGCAAACTGCACAACGCCGGCGTCGATACCGGTCGCCTGATCTTCAACACCACCTTCGGTGTGCTGGGCTTCTTCGACGTGGCCAAGCACATGGGCCTGCGCAAGAGTGACGAAGACTTCGGTCAGACCCTGGGCGTCTGGGGTCTGAATAGCGGGCCTTACCTGGTCATCCCGCTCCTCGGGCCAAGCACCGTGCGTGATGCCACCGGTCGGGTGCCGGACAGCTTCCTGACGCCGTATCCGCACATGGATCATGTGCCGACCCGTAACGTCACCCGTGGCGTGCAGGTGGTCGACACCCGTGCCAACCTGCTGCAGGCCGAGCGACTGGTCAGCGGCGACAAGTACATCTTCATTCGCAACGCCTACCTGCAGAGCCGTGAGTTCAAGGTCAAGGATGGCCAGGTCGAAGACGACTTTTAAGTCCTGACAGATGCAAAAAAGGCGGCTCAGGGCCGCCTTTTTCGTAAATGCAGATTTCAGCTCATGGAGATGATGGCCAGGCCCAGCGACTGACGGCCGTCACCCAGGTCGCCGACCCGCACGACCTCTGCGTGGGCGTCGAGGCCGGCGAGTTCGCTGTGTTCCGAAGGGATATGGACCTTGACCTTGTCGCCCATGCTCAAGGCCGCTTCAGCCTCGATTTGCATGCCAGTACTGGAAAGATCCAGGCACAGTGCGGGAATTTCCCGGCCAGCATGATGGAGGACGACTGCAGCTTCCAGTCGCATGCGGATGTAGTCGCGTTTCTCGCTGTACGCTCGATCGTTCTGACTCATGGACCCTGTCCTCTTCTTATGAGCTCTCCCGCGGCTCTTATAACCCTCGTCGATTTGACCTGTAAAGCCGCCGAACGACGACCGGTCCCGGCTTGAATCGGCCGACAGATGGGAGTACCGTCTGCCCCTTGAAATCGCCCTGGCGCCATAGATGCAGCGCCGCGCCACGGGCAGTGACCAAAAATTGCCCTGGCGCAGTTTGCCTGGATACCCCATGCACAAAACCAGTGCCACTCTGCTGATCATTGACGACGACGATGTCGTACGTGCAAGCCTCGCGGCCTACCTCGAGGACAGCGGCTTCAAGGTGTTGCAGGCCAACAACGGTTTGCAGGGGCTGGAAGTGTTCCAGCAGGAAGGCCCCGACCTGATGATCTGCGATCTGCGCATGCCGCAGGTCGACGGTCTTGAACTGATTCGTCGTATCAACGCACTGGGTGTCGAGGTGCCGGTGATCGTCGTTTCCGGCGCCGGTGTGATGACCGATGCTGTCGAAGCCCTGCGTCTCGGCGCTGCCGATTACCTGATCAAACCTCTCGAAGACCTCGCCGTGCTGGAGCATTCGGTGCGCCGTGCGCTGGACCGTGCGCGTCTGCGCGTCGAGAACCAGCTCTATCGTGAGAAGCTGGAAGCGACCAATCGTGAGCTCCAGGCCAGCCTGCACCTGTTGCAGGAGGACCAGAACGCCGGCCGTCAGGTGCAGATGAACATGCTACCGGTGACGCCCTGGCAGGCCGATGGCCTGAACTTCGCGCACCAGATCATCCCGTCGTTGTACCTGTCCGGTGACTTCGTCGATTACTTCCGTATCGACGAGCGACGCATAGCGTTCTACCTGGCCGATGTTTCCGGCCATGGTGCGTCGTCGGCATTCGTCACCGTGCTACTCAAGTTCATGACCACGCGCCTGCTCTACGAGTGGCGGCGTGGCGGCACGTTACCGGAATTCAAACCCTCCGATGTACTCGGCCACATCAATCGCGGGTTGATCAACTGCAAGCTGGGCAAGCACGTGACCATGCTCGGCGGTGTGATCGACGAGGAGAGCGGCATGCTCACCTACAGCATCGGCGGGCATCTGCCGCTGCCGGTGCTGTTCGAGAATGGCCAGGCGCGCTACCTGGAAGGCCGTGGCCTACCAGTCGGCCTGTTCGAGGAAGCCGAATACGGTGATCTGGAAATGCAGTTGCCAGAGTCTTTCAGCCTGACGCTGCTGTCCGATGGCATTCTCGACCTGCTGCCAGGTTACACGCTGAAAGAGAAGGAATTGGCGTTGCCACAACTGGTTAGCCAGGCTGGCGGTACGCTGGGTGGTTTGCGTCAAGTTCTCGGTCTGGCCAATCTGGGCGAGATGCCGGATGATATCGCCTTGCTGGTGTTGAGCAGGAACCTTGCATGAATCCTGGGATAAGCCCCGGTCGCATCCAATTCGCCGAGCAGGACGGAACCTTCGTCCTGAAGTTTGTCGGTGAAGTCCGTCTGACGTTGTGTTCAGCACTGGATGCCACGATTGAAAAGATTTTCACCGCGTTGAATTTTTCGGCCATCGTCATCGACTTGACCGAAACTCGCAGTATCGACAGCACGACCCTCGGTTTGCTGGCGAAATTGTCCATTCTGTCGCGGCAGAAGGTTGGTCTGTTGCCGACCGTTGTCACCACTCACGACGACATCACGCGCCTGCTGGAGTCCATGGGCTTCGACCAGGTGTTCAACATCGTCGACCGGCCGATTCCCTGCCCGGATTGCCTGGATGATCTGCCTTCGCAGGATCAGTCCGAAGAGGTGGTGAAGGCCAAGGTGCTGGAAGCGCACCGCATCCTGATGGGGCTCAATGACTCCAATCGCGAAGCCTTTCACGATCTGGTTAGCGCGCTCGAGCGGCACTGATCGATTGTTTCCGTAGGGTGCGCTGCGCGCACCGATATCTGCCGAGAAAGTCGTTGGTGCGCACAGCGCGCCCTACCTTCGAACTCGCAATGAAATGAAAAGGGGCGTCAGCTTGGCTGACGCCCCTTTGTCATTCAGGCCTTGGCGGCCAGCAGGGCTTCGAGTTTTTCCTGATCGCGGGCGAACAGGCGGATGCCCTCGGCCAGTTTTTCGGTAGCCATGGCATCCTCGTTCAGAGCCCAGCGGAAGCCGCCTTCATCGAGGCTCTGGCGAGGTTCGCCGGCAGCGCCAGGGGCGAGTTGACGAGTGAGCTGGCCGTCGTCTTCTGCCAGCTTCTGCAGCAGCTCGGGGCTGATGGTAAGGCGGTCACAGCCCGCCAGCGCTTCGATCTGGCCGATGTTGCGGAAGCTCGCACCCATCACCACGGTGTCGTAGGCATTGGCCTTGTAGTAGTCGTAGATGCGCGTGACCGATTGCACGCCTGGATCTTCGCTGCCAACGAAATCACGGCCCTCGGCTTTCTTGTACCAATCGTAGATGCGCCCCACGAACGGTGAGATCAGGAATATGCCGGCATCGGCGCAGGCCTGCGCTTGGGCAAAGGCGAACAGCAGCGTCAGGTTGGTCTGCACGCCGGCTTTTTCCAACTGCTCGGCGGCGCGGATGCCCTCCCAGGTCGAAGCGATCTTGATCAGTACGCGCTCGCGGCCAATGCCCGCTTTTTCGTAAAGGCCGATCAGACGCTGGGCGCGGCGCAGGGTCGCGTCGGTGTCGAACGACAGGCGCGCATCGACTTCGGTGGAAATTCGCCCCGGGATGACCTTGAGGATCTCCTGGCCGACGGCGACCGCGAAATGATCGCAGGCCAGCCCCAGGTCACCCTTGCCAGCACTCATGGCCTGATTCAGCAGGTCGGCATAACGAGGCAGGGCAGCCGCCTTGAGCAGCAGCGAGGGGTTGGTGGTGGCATCCACCGGTTGCAGGCGGGCGATGGCATCGAGGTCACCGGTGTCGGCGACTACGGTAGTGAACTGCTTGAGTTGTTCCAGCTTGGAGGTCATGACGAGGCCTTGTCGTTGCAGATGGCATGACCTTACCCGAGGCGCAGCGGGCGCTCAACGGTCGGGTCACTGACAAAATTTAGCTTTTCGGGCTGCGCTTTTTACCGGCTCGTTCGTCTTTATCTATGACGGTACGTAAGAACGTGCCGAAGTCGGTGGAGTCCGACTGTAGACGAGCTGCCAAGGAGCCCGAGCATGTCGACCCAAACCCAGCTTTCTCGTTCAGTTTCCGCAGGCCTGGACACGCGTCAGTGTCGTGAGTGGTTGCAGGCTGCCGGGCTGCGCTTCAGCATGCCCCGGCTCAAGGTGGTGGAGGCGTTGTGCAGCGCCAATGACGAGCAGGGAATATCCGCGCGCGCACTCCACCAGCAATTGAGTGAGGCCGGCGAACCGCTGTCGCTGGTCAGCGTGCGCCAGGTGCTGCGGCGTATGGAGGAGAATGGCTTGGTGCAGACGACGGGGCGTAGCCGCTATCGCCTGAGCGCGCCGGATCAATGACCGCGTAGCAATTCGGCTGCCTGATCGAGCAGCGCCAGCGGGTCTTGCACCTTGTGAATGTCCACCGACAGCAGCTGGCGGAAACGTCGGGCACCGGGGAAGCCCTGGGCCAGGCCCAGTACGTGACGGCTGACGTGATGCAGGGTGCCGCCCTCGCGTAGGTGCTGCTCGACGTAGGGTTTGAGTGCGAGCAGAGCGTCCATGCGGGAAATACCCGTGTCTGCGGCGCCGAACAGGCGGCTGTCCACCTGCGCCAGCAGATAGGGGTTGTGATAGGCCTCGCGGCCGAGCATCACGCCATCGAAGGTCTTCAGGTGCTGCTCGCATTCCTCGAGGGTCTTGATGCCGCCGTTGAGGATGATCTCCAGATCTGGGAAGTCCTGCTTGAGCTGCGCGGCGATGTCGTAGCACAGCGGCGGAATCTCACGGTTTTCCTTCGGCGACAGTCCTTCGAGGATGGCAATGCGCGCATGCACAGTGAAGCTGCGGCAGCCGGCATCGCGCACCTGGCCGACGAAATCGCACAGCTCGGCGTAGCTGTCACGGCCATTTATGCCGATGCGGTGCTTGACCGTCACCGGGATGCTCACGGCGTCCTGCATGGCCTTCACGCAGTCGGCGACCAGCGCCGGGTGGCCCATCAGGCAGGCGCCGATCATGTTGTTCTGCACCCGGTCGCTGGGGCAGCCGACGTTCAGGTTCACTTCGTCATAGCCATGTTCTTCGGCCATCTTCGCGCAGGTCGCCAGATCCTGCGGGTTGCTGCCGCCCAACTGCAGGGCAATCGGATGTTCGCACTCGCTGTAACGCAGGAAACGCTCGCGGTCGCCATGGATCAGCGCGCCGGTGGTGACCATCTCGGTGTAGAGCAGGGCATGACGCGACAGCTGACGGAGAAAGAACCGGCAGTGACGGTCAGTCCAATCCATCATCGGGGCGACGGAAAAGCGGCGAGACAGGGCGAGGCGGTTGGAATCCTGGGACATGGGACGCTGTGACGGGCTGAAAAAGGCTGCTTATTCTAACAGCAAGCCCGCGCGGGACGGGCTTTTGTTGCCGGCCATAGGAGGGCTTTTGTACCAATGTGTCGGCTTGTCTAGGCCCAAAGCAGCATTGCCGGACCGTGGTGCAAGGGGCACGCTTGGCGGCAAGCTGCCCAGAGAACCATCGATGTCTGATCAAGCTCCCGTTACCCGGCGACTGGCCAATGGCGCCGAGCTGCGAGCGCAGCAGCAGCTTTGGGCGCAGCAGGTTGGGGTGTGCCTGCGTGTGGCCGCCGGCGGTCATGACGAGCCAGCGGCCTATCCGGGCCTGGCGCACTTTCTCGAACATCTGCTGTTTCTCGGTAGTCGCGATTACCCGGTCGATCAGGGTTTGATGGCCTTCGTCCAGCGCCATGGCGGGCTGGTCAATGCCTCTACCCAGGCGCGTTACACCGATTTCGTCTGTGAGGTGCCGGCCGAGTTGCTGCAGCCAGCGCTGACACGTCTGCTGGATATGCTTGGCCAGCCTTTGCTGGCGATCGACGCGCAGCTGCGTGAGCGCGAGGTGCTGCACGCCGAATACCAAGCACGCAGCCAGGATGCCGACAGTCGCATCGATCATGCGCTGGGCCAGGCGCTAGCCGCTGGGCATCGCTGCGGCGCGTTCCTGGCCGGTGATCGCAGCACGCTGGCTGTGGAATCTGCGGAATTTCATCGGGCGCTGCGTGATCATCACCAACGTCACTACCAGGCTCGGCATATGAGCCTGACCCTGGTCGGGCCACAACCGGCCGAGCAGTTGCTGGATATCGCCGAGGCGCTGCTTGGAGCGTTGCCGGCAGGCGAGGGCGACGCCTGTTCCGCTCCGCCGCCGGACCTGCTGCCGCTGCGAGCGCCGTGCCTGCATCTGCAACACAGTCGCTCTGGTGTGTACCTGGGTCTTGCCGTGCAGCTCGACACCCGCGACCTGAACGCATCGTTGGATCTGTTGCTGGATGCTGTGCAGGACCCTACGCCCGGCGGCTTGCTCGACGGTCTGCGCGCGATGCAATTGTGCCGGCAGTTGCAGGCGCGGGTGCTGTATCAGCACGGTGGGCAATGCCTGCTGCGTCTGGACTTTCCTGGCGCCAGCGCGGAGCAGGGCGCCGCAGTGCGCGCCGCCGTGCAGAGTTGGGCCGCGCAGTTGCAGGGCGATACAGATTGGTCATTGCGACTGCAGCACCAGCAGCAGGCAGCAGCGCTCAGGTTGCTTGGGCTCAGCCCGTTGGCGGCGGCCAGGGAGCTGCAGTCGTCTGCTCAGGACGATAGCCAGACCCTGCACGACCTGAATGCCGTGCTGGCTCTCCTGGCTCGCGGTGATGGGCTGATCGAATTGCAGTGTGGCGAGCAGGCGCGACCCTTGTGGCCGGCAATTGGATTGGATTTGCCATTGCAGGCCTTGCCGGTGCCATCGCCAACCCCAATTTCGAACCATCCCTGGCGGCTGCCTGGCAATGATCCGTTGCTGGCCGGCGCTGCCGTGGCATCGGCCGTTTTGCCGTTGGCCGCGTTGCGACATCATTCGGGGCAGGTCGAGGGTGGGCCGGCTGCGCTTTACTGGCGTGGCCCTTGTGCGGCGGCGGGCGACGCTGCGGCCATCGAAGCGGGATTGCTGGCGCGCAGCGCCGATCTGCGCTGGCGCGGTGAGCGGCTTGGCATTGCCTGCCAGCTGAGCGTACAAGTTGCTGGCTGGAGCCTTTCATTGCGCGGGCCGGCACCACTATTGCCGACCTTCAGTGCTTTGCTGCTACCGCTGCTGTTGGCCACGCTGGATGAACCAGTCGAGCCCGCTTCCCAGGGCATGTTGTTGCGGGCGCTGCTGCAGCGTTTGCCGCACCTGTGCGAACTACCCAAGGTCTCGCGGCTGGAAGGGCTGAGTGTTGGGCTTGGGGTGTGCGAGCAGGCGCACTTGAACGCGTTATGCGTGGCTGTCGAGCCGCTGGCGGATCTATCTCCTGCACCGTGTATCGAGACTGGCGTCGACTGGCACCAGGTCGCGCAGCCAAGTACCGATGCCGCGTTGCTGCTGTTTTGTCCCTTGCCTGCCGGTGATGCCTGCACCGAGGCCGCATGGCGTCTGCTTGGGCAGGTGTTGCAGGGGCGTTTCTACCAGCGCCTGCGTGGTGAGTTGCAACTGGGTTACGCGCTGTTTGCCGGTTTTCGCCAGGTCGAGGGTTGCCGGGGGTTGCTGTTTGCCTTGCAGTCACCCGTCTGCGAGGCGGCTGGCATCTTCGAGAATATCCGCGCCTTTCTGGGCGAGCAGCGTCAGTCGCTCGCTGCGCTGGATGATGAGGCCGTGTCGCGTTACCGCGCTGCCTTGCTACCGACACTGAGCCCGGCCGAGGCCAACCTCGCACGTGCCGAGCAGCTATGGCAGTTGCATCTGGCAGGCTTGCCCGAGGTGCACCTGCAACGGGTGCAGCAGGCGTTGGTCGACCTGACCTCTAGCGATCTGCTGCGAGCACATGAGAAGTTGCTAAGCGCCCGCGACTGGCGCGTGTTGGCCAGCGGAGCACCGTCGCCGGCCTAGGCTGCGTTCTCTTCATCGCTCTTTGCGCGACTGCGATCAAATTTCCAACGCCTTTTTCTGCAGGAGCCCCGGTCCGGTGCAAGGCTCCGGCTTTGTGGCGTTCTTTCGATTCGCCGCGGGGCGCGGCTCCTACAGGGTGAGGCAGTGTCTGGTGCTTGTGTAGGAGCCCCGACCCGGGGCAAAGCCTTGTGCAGCTGCGCCGCTCGTTGCTGGCGCATTTCTACGCCCTAGGGCTGGCCCGGTACTACGACCTTTCTCCTGCTACCGGTAGCAGGTCGGTCGCGAGCCGGCGGGAGCACGCCGGTAGCGCCCGGCCAAAGCAGCAGCGAATCGCTGCCAAGGCAGCGTATGGCCCGCCGGACCCGCTTTCGATAATCGCCTCCGACACGACTGCCCCGGTGGTCGCCACTCAAGCGGAGAGCGTTATGAACAACAACAAGATCGCCATCACTCGATTTCTGCCCCTAACTCTGGCTGCTGCCGTCGCCCTGGCGACCGCTCAGCAGGCCGCCGCCGAGATCGTTCTTTACGACAAGGACGACACCACTTTCTCCACCGACGGTTATATCAACGCCTTCTACGTCAACAGCGACGTGGACCGTGATGGCGAGCAGTTCGACCGCCGTCAATCGCGGGTGAAGATGGGCTTTCTGCCCAACTGGATCGGCTTCAACTTCGGCAAGCAGATCGATGATCTGAAGCTGACCGGCCGCTCGTCCTTCTGGGTCACCATCAACGACAGCGAAACCAATGGCACCGATACCGCCATCGACGTCCGTCAGTTCTACGGCACCGTTTCCAGCCCGGAGTGGGGCGAAGTGCTGGTGGGCAAGGACTTCGGTCTGTTCTCGCGCTCCAACATCTTCCTGGATGAGCTGCTGGCCGGGTACGGCAATGTGTCCGACACCCTCGGTCTGGTAGACGGCAATGGCGTGTCCTTCGGCAACATCGGCACCGGCTACCCGTATCCGTTCCCGACCTCGCAGATCACCTACCGCAACAACAACCTGGCTGAAGGCCTGCGTGTCGCAGTGGGCATCATGGACCCGGTCGACACCAACGACGACAGCCCGACCGGCAAGGCCTACCAGGAAAATCCGCGTTTCGAATCGGAAGTCAGCTACCAGTTCGATCTGGGCGGTTCGACCATCTACACCTGGGTCAACGGTGCCTACCAGACCTCCGAGAACACCGACGACACCGTCGACAAGGTCACCTCCAAGGGCCTCGGCTATGGTGTGCAGGCCAAGTTCGGCGGCCTGTCGCTGACTGGTTCGGGCTTCCAGGCCAAGGGCATCAACCCGTTCTTCACCAACAACCTGGGCGAGCCGACCCTGCGTGACATCGACAGCGACGGCTACCTGCTGCAGGGCTCCTACACCTGGGGCAAGAACCGCGTGGCGCTGTCCTATGGCAAGACCGAGGACGACGGCAACGGCCTGGGCGTGGCGGCGGACTACGAGACCCGCGGTATCGCCTATTTCCGCACCATCAACGACAACCTCAAGCTGGTCGCCGAGTACAACCAGTACCAGATCGATGCCGCCGCCGGCAGCGGTCTGAACGAGGACACCGACACCTTCGCCGTAGGTGCGGTACTCAGCTGGTAAGCCATACGGCTTGCGGACGACGGGAGGCCCAAGGGCCTCCCGTTCTTTTTATGGATCGAAAGGAAGAATTCAATGATCGGACTCTGGAGCGAATCGGCTCAAACCTATCTGCTGGTACTGGCGATCAGCACTACGCTGGTCTTCGCGCTACCCATCTTTCTCGTACCGCTGACCTGGGCGCGCCTGATGCGTTGGCGCATTCCGCAGGATGTGGACCTGGCGGTGTACTTCGGGCGCTGTCTGGGTGCCTTCATCCTGATCGTCGAGGCGCTGATGCTGCGCGCCGCGCTGACCGGTGAAGCGCTGCACACCACCTTCGAGGTGCTGGCCGCGGTGGCCCTGCTGATGGTGCTGGTGCATGTGCATGGCGCGATCAAGCGCATCCAGCCGTGGACGGAAACCCTGGAGATAGGCTTTTACGCCGGGATGTTCGTGCTGAACCTGATGTTCTGGCCGGCCCTGTAAGAACACTGGTGCGCACGGCGCAGCAGTTTGTAGAGCGGGTGCAACCCGCCGTTGCCCCACTGGCGGGTTGCACCCGCCCTACATATTGAATTGCCCATGCATGGCGTGACCAGGGTGGCGGCGTGCGTCGCGTACTGCTTCGCGAGTACGCCCTACGGATCGACTACCCAGTACTCAAGTAGCATGGGGCGGGCAGCGCCGGCTTCGTAGAATTTCCCCATGATCAGCACGTGAATTGGGGCGTGATATGGCCTTGGAACAGTCGGAGGGGGTGCTCAGCGCCGTCTCCAGCACGAAGGATGTGGAGTTGGCCGCCCAGGAACTGGCACGCCAGCTGATCCACCCCTATCTCGGTTTCGTGCTGTTCTTCTGCTCGGCCGAGTACGATCTCGACGGCCTCGGCCAGGCGCTGGAGGCGCATTTCGGCGGCGTCAGCCTGGTCGGCTGTACCAGCGCCGGCGAGATCACCCCGCAGGGCTACGGCCGTGGTTGTGTGGTGGCGCTGGGCTTCGACCTGCGCTGTTTCTCCATCGCCAGCGTGCTGATCGACGAGATGGAGCGTTTCAATCTACTCGACGCGCAGCAACTGGTCGATGGCCTGGTCAAGAGTTGCCGCAGCAACGAGCTGGCCTCGATCAAGGGGCACAGCTTCGCCCTGACCCTGCTCGACGGTCTTTCCAGCCGCGAAGAACTGGTGCTCGGCGCGCTCAGTGCGGCGCTGGGCAGCATCCCGCACTTCGGCGGCTCGGCCGGCGACGACAACCACCTGACCCACACCCACGTCTATCACGGCGGCCGCTTTCATAGCGGCGCGGCGGTGGTGGTGCTGTTCAACACCTGGCTGGAGTTCGAGGTGTTCAGCACCCATCACATCCAGCCCAGTGCGGAAAAACTGGTGGTGACACGCGCCGACAGCGCCACGCGCCGGGTGTACGAACTCAATGCCGCACCGGCCGCACAGGAATATGCCGAGCTGATCGGGGTGCCGGTCGAGGCGTTGGATCTGCGGGCGTTCGCCGCCTATCCGCTGGCGGTGCGCATCAGCGATCACTACTACGTGCGCTCGATCCAGCAGGTGCACGACGACCTCAGCCTGACCTTCTACTGCGCGGTGGAGAACGGCATCGTCCTTACCGCCATGCACCCCGGCCCCTTGCTGCCCAACCTGCAGCAACTGTTCGCCGGGCTGGAGCAGCGCCTCGGTCCGCTGCTGCTGACCATCGGCTGCGACTGCTTCCTGCGCCGCCTGGAGATCGAGAACGATGGCGGCGTCGAGTCGGTCGCCACGCTGCTGCGCCAGCAGCGGGTGATCGGCTTCAACACCTACGGAGAGCAGTTCAATGGCATGCACATCAACCAGACCTTCACCGGCGTCGCCATTGGCCGACCTGTTGGGCGTGCCGAGCGCTGAGCTGCAGGCACGCTGTGCGGCGCTGGAGCAGGAGAACGCCAAGCTCAGGCGAATCAACGCCGCGTTGATCGAGCGGGTCGAGTCGATCCATTCCCGTGGCGATGACGCCTACGCGGCCTTCCAGCATTCGGTGGTGCTGTCCGAGCAGGTGCGCGAGCGCACCGACGCGCTAAACCAGGCGATGGCCGAGCTGAAATCCAGCAACCAGTTGCTCAGCGATGCGCGCTTGCGTGCCGAGACCGCGCACCAGCATTTGATCGACGCCATCGAGAGTATCTCCGATGCCTTCGTGCTATTCGATGATCGCCAGCGCATCGTGCTGTACAACAGCCGCTTCAAGGCGCTGTGGGCGCGCAGCCGCGCGCGCATCGGCACCGGTACGCGGTTGGAAGAAATTCGCCGGCTGAGCCGCAGCACCGGCCTGGTGGTGGAAGCGCAGCTGGGCAAGGAAGGCGAGCCGAGCCTGTTCCGCCTGCAGGACGGGCGCTGGGTGCAGGTCAGTGAGCGGCCGACCCGGGAGGGCGGGCTGGTGATCCTTTACACCGACATCACCGAGGTGAAGCAGAGCGAGGCGCTGCGCCGCGAGCAGGCCCTGGCGCAGAAGTCGCGCCTGCTGCAGCGCGCGGTCGACAACCTGTCGCAGGGCATGGCCATGGTCAATGCCGAGGGTGCGCTGGAGTTGTGGAATCACCGTTTCCTCGAACTCTGCGGGCTGGCGCCGATCAACGCCCATCGGCCGTTCGCCGAAGTGATGGCGGAAAGCGAACTTGAGCCGCTGACCCCGGACAGCCGCGATGCCGCCGGCAAACCGCTGCGCCAGGTGGAGGTGCGCCTGTTCGACGGGCGCATGCTGGAAGTGCGTACTCATCCGTTGCCCACCGGCGGCTTCGTCAATACCTTCACCGATATCACCGAGCGCCATCGCCAGGCCCAGGCACTGAGCGACAGCGAGCGCTGGATCCGCCTGATCACCGACCACGTGCCGGCGCTGATCGCCTACCTGTCGGCTGATCTGGTCTACGAATTCACCAACAAGGTCTACGAGGAATGGTACTGCTGGCCGCGCGGCGCCATGCTTGGCCAGAGCCTGCGCGAAGTACACAGCGAGGAGCATTGCCAGCGCCTGGAGCCCTACGTCGAATTGGCGCTGTCCGGCGAGAGCGTGAGCTTCGAGTTCGCCGAAACCAACCACAACGGCCAGGAGCGCTACATGCTGCGTTCCTATGTGCCCAACCGTCAGGCCAGCGGCGAAGTGGTCGGCATCTTCGTGCTGATCCGCGACATCACCGAGCGTCGCCGCACTGCCGAGGCATTGCACCAGGCTTATCAACACCTGGAACAGCGCGTACGCGAGCGCACCGCCGAGCTGACCACGGTGAACGACCAGCTGCGTCGCGAGATCGACGAGCGCACGCAGATGGAAGCGCGCCTGCGTGAGGCCAAGGGCGAGGCCGAGCAGGCCAACCTTTCCAAGACCAAGTTCCTCGCCGCGGTCAGCCATGACCTGCTTCAGCCGCTCAATGCCGCGCGGCTGTTCACCAGTGCCTTGTTGGAGAAACGCGACCTGTCAGGCTGTGCGCCGCTGGTGCGCAACGTCAGCAACTCGCTGGAGGACGTCGAGAGCCTGCTCGGCACGCTGGTGGACATTTCCAAGCTCGATGCCGGGGTGATCAAGCCCGATATCGCGCCATTCGCCGTCAGCGAGCTGCTGGAGAACCTGGCCGCCGAGTATCACCAGATCGCCTGTAGCGAGGGCTTGCGCCTGGACTACCTGCCCAGCTCGGTGCTGGTGCGCAGCGACGTGCAATTGCTGGCGCGGATTCTGCGCAACTTCCTCAGCAACGCCATTCGCTACACCGCCAGCGGGCGCATCCTGCTGGGCTGCCGGCGGCGCGGCAACAGCCTGTCCATCGAAGTCTGGGACACCGGCATCGGTATCGCCCAGGACAAGCTGGTGGAAATTTTCCAGGAGTTCAAACGCGGCGATAACGTGCAGCGCAAGCAGGATCGCGGCCTGGGTCTGGGCCTGGCGATCGTCGAGAAGATTGCGGGCATGCTCGGTCATCGCATCCGCGTAGCATCGCAGCAGGGCAGGGGCTCGATGTTCGCCGTCGAGGTGCCGCTGACCCGCCGAGCGCCGCGCGTGCGTGCCGTGCAGGACAGCCCGGATCTGCTGCTCGAACGCCTCAGCGGCGCGCGGGTCTGGGTGCTGGATAACGATGCGGCGATCTGCGCCGGCATGCGCACCCTGCTCGAAGGCTGGGGCTGCCGGGTAGTGACTGCGCTGAGTGAAGAAGACCTGGCGTGCCAGGTGGACAACTACCATGCCGAGGCCGACCTGCTGATCGCCGACTATCACCTCGACGACGAGCGCAATGGCGTCGACGCGGTGGCGCAGATCAACGCCCGGCGTAGTACACCGCTACCGGCGCTGATGATCACCGCCAACTACAGCAACGAGCTCAAGCAGCAGATGCGCGAGCTGGGCCACAGCCTGCTGCACAAACCGGTAAGGCCGATGAAGCTGAAGGCGGCGATGAGTCATTTGATGGAGCGTGGGGCAGGGGCTTGAAACCCGGTGCGTACGGAGCACCCCAGGTTTAACTGAGCGAGCAGAGCGCAGGAGCTGTGGATGTCGCTTTTTACATCCACCGCAGCGGTGGATCGGTAGAGCGTGATCCACCCGATACGGGCGTGCGGGTTAATCATCCGCGATCAGTCGCTTGCCCAGGCTGACCGAGGCATCGATCTTGTAGCCAAGCCGCTCGTAGAAGGCCAATGCCGCTGCGTTGGTGTCGCGCACCTGCAGGCTGAGCTTGGGGCAGCCCAGAGCGAGCAATTGTTCTTCGATATACGTCATCAACTGACGGGCCAGGCCTTGCTGGCGTTGCTCGGGGCACACCGCCAGGTAGTTGACCCAGCCGCGATGCCCCTCGTAGCCGGCCATGGCCGATGCCACTAGCTTGCCGTCGATCTCACCCACCACAAACAGCTCGGGCTGAACCTGCAGCTTGCGCTGGATGTCCTTGCGCGGGTCGTTCCACGGGCGGGTCAGGTCGCAACGTTGCCAGAGATCGATGACAGCGGCTTCGTCAGCGAGCCGGAAGGGGCGGATGTGCATGTTGGACTCCAATCGGTGAGACCGCCGTTTTAGCACGGCCTGATGACGGGAGTCAGGACAACCTCGTTCGTCACTCCCGCGAAGGCGGGAGCCCAGGTGCTTCTTGAGTTCTGGCTTCCCGCCTGCGCGGGAACGACAGCTAACCTGTCGGACGCTAGCGGCGCAGATAGGAGGCGAAATCGATATCGCCGGCCGAAAGGATCGCCTGCACGCGGTTATGTACGTTGAGCTTGCGCAGAATGGCCGAGACGTGGGCTTTGACCGTGGTTTCGGCGATATCCAGGCTGTAGGCGATCTGCTTGTTCGACTCGCCCTTGGTCATGCGTTCGAGCACCAACAGTTGCTTGCGCGTCAGCGCCTGCAGCAGCTCCGGGGCGATGCTGTGGTTGTCGTGGTGCTGCCGTGAACTGCCGCTTTTCTGCGAACGGATGATGTCCGGCGGTAGATAAACGTTGCCGTCGAGAATCTGCGCGATGGCGTCGGTCATCTGTGCGCGTGGCGAAGACTTGGTGATGAAACCCACCGCACCATAGGTGATGGCTTGCAGCACGATCTGTTTGTCCTGCTCGGCCGAAACGATCACCACCGGGATGGTTGGCGCCTCGTTGCGCAGGTTCATCAGCCCGCCCAGACCATGCATGCCGGGCATGTTCAGGTCGAGCAGGATCAGATCCAGATCGTCGTGGCTCTGGGTCAGCTCCAGGGCGCTGTCCAGGTCGGCGGTTTCCATGATCTCGCTGCCGGGAAACCCGTCGGCGATGACGTTATGGATGGCTTCACGAAACAGCGGATGGTCGTCGGCAATCAGAATCTTGTACATGGCCTTGCACCTCGTTGTCGTGATTATGGGTTGGCAGTGGGCGTGAGGAAAGCAGCAGGCAGTTCGGCCGGTTGCGCGGGCACCAGCGGCAGGCCGGCCTGTTCCCAGGCATCGATGCCGTCACGGTACCAGTAGAGCTGGCGATAGCCCATGGCATGGGCGCGGCGCGCGGCGTTCCAGCTCAGCCAGCAGTCGGAGCGGCAGTAGAATACGAAGGGCTGGCGCACGTCGCCACGGCTCTGCTGGTGTAGGTAGTGGGTGAAGTAGCGCTGCCATTGCGGGGCCAGGTTGCCGTCGCCGGCGTTGGCCAGCCACAGACTGCCGGGCAGGTTGGCGTGGGGGGCGTCCTCGACGAAGCGGTCCTGCACGAAAGGGCGGCGGTAGACGTCGATCAGGCGGGTGTCGGGGCGCTCGGCAAGGAGCTTCTGCAGGGCGGGCGTATCAACGATCTGCACGCCGTCCAGACTGGATGGCGTGGGGCTGCGGTACTGGCTGCTGCGATAGCCCTCGGCGTCGAACAGATCTTCGGCATGCGCAAGGCAGGCCAGTAACGCCGAGGCGAGCATCAGGCCTGCTTGCACGGGCAGACGGTACTTCATGGCGAGGTCTCTACTTATTGTTGTGGCGGTATTACAGGCCATGGTCGCAGGCTTGGGAATTCTACGTTGGAGAGGAAAACTAGTGCCAAAGTAGTAGAGCGATCAGCTAGTAGGGCACCGTAGCTAGTAGGGCGTACTCGCGAAGCAGTACGCCATCAGATTTGCGAGTCTACGAATACCGGCGGGCTGTTCGCTTCGCTCCTGAGCCCGCCCTACGAACGAAGCCGCCCTGCGGCATTAACCCGCCTTGCGCAGCGCGGCATGTTGCGGGTTGAAGCTGGCTACGGCGAGCAGCGTCAGTAATACCGTCAGGCCGGCGCAGATCAGCAGCGCCTCGATATGCAGGCGCAGGTACAGCGCATTGCGCACCAGCTCCACGGCATGGGTGAAGGGGTTGAACGCGCACAGCCAGTACAGCCACTCGCTGGACTCGCGCATCTTCCACAGCGGATACAGCGCAGACGAGAGGAAAAACATGGGGAAGATGACGAAATTCATTACCCCGGCGAAGTTCTCCAGTTGCCGGATGCCGTTGGACAGCAGCAGCCCCAGCGCACTGAGCAGCAGCGCCACCAGCAGCAGCGCTGGCAGTGCGGTGAGCAGGCCCCAGGCTGGCGGTTGCACGCCGTACACCCAGGCGATGACGAGAAAGGCATAGACCTGCAACAGCGAGATCAGCGCCGTGGCCAGCAGCTTGGCCACCAGCAAAAAGGCGCGCGGCAGCGGGCTGGTGAGCAGCACGCGCATGCTGCCCATCTCACGGTCGTAGACCATCGACAGCGAGCCCTGCATGCCGTTGAACAGCAGGATCATGCAGGCCAGGCCCGGCACGATGTAGGTGTCGTAGGTGATGTAGGTGTCGTACGGCTCGATGATGGCGATGCCCAGCGCGGCGCGAAAACCGGCGGCGAACACCAGTAGCCACAGCAGCGGGCGCACCAGGGCGCTGAGAAAGCGCGAGCGCTGCAGGACGAAGCGCAGCCATTCGCGCAGCACGATGCCGCGCAGGCATTCCCAGTAGGCGGTCATGGGTGCGGCTCCTCGGCGGGGTGTTCGCGGCTGAAGCCGCTCCTACGGGCCTGGGTATCCAGGTTCGGCCGAATCGCCTCGCGCACATGGCCGCGGCCAAGCGCCTCGTCGCCGGTCAGGCGGGCGAAGCTGATGGCCAGGTCATCGCCGAACTGGCTGGCCTTGCCCCAGGCCACGCGCTCGCCTCGATGCAGGATCAGCAGATCATCGCTGGATTCGATCTCGTCCAGCAGGTGGGTCGTCCACAGCACGCACAGACCCTGCTCGCGGCACAGGTTGCGCACATGTCGGCCCAGCGCCAGGCGGCTGGCCGGGTCGAGCCCGGCGCTGGCTTCGTCGAGCAACAGTAGACGCGGTTGATGGAGTAGGGCGCGGGCAATCTCCACGCGGCGGCGGTGGCCGCCGTTGAGCGTGCGCACCTTGTCGTGACGGCGCTCAGCGAGATCCTGGCGCAGGAGCTCCTCGTCGATACGCGCCTGTGCCTCGCGGCGCGGCATGCCGTGCAGCGCGGCGTGGTAGGCGAGGTTCTGTTGCACCGACAGGTCGAGATCTAGCGTGCTTTGCTGGAACACCACGCCGAGCTGGCGTAACGCCTGGCGCGGCTCATTGCGCAGGCTGTGGCCGAAGATGCGGATATCGCCCTGCTGCAGGTCGTACAGGCGGGTGAGCAGGGCGATCAGCGTGGACTTGCCGGCGCCGTTGGGGCCGAGCAGGGCACCGAAGCGGCCTGGCGCCAGCTCGAAGGCCAGATCATTCAGGGCCTGGCGGGCCCCATAGGCGAAACCGACGCCGCTCACCTCCAAGGCGTTCATGGCGTCACCACCACGCCCCAGGGATAGCGGCCGACCTTGATCGACTTGGTCACCTTGAGTGAATCGATGTCGATCACCGATACATCGCCACTGACGCCATTGGTGGTCAGCAGGCGCTTCTGATCCGGGGTGAACGCCAGGTGCCAGACGCGCCGGCCCACCAGCAGGTAGTCGAGAATCTCGAAGGTCTTGGCATCCACCACGGCCACATGGTTGGCCGGGCCGAGGGCGACGAAGGCGTACTTGCCGTCGTCGGTCAGCTTGACTCCGACCGGCTGCACCTTGTCCGGGTGCACGCCCTTGATGGCGAAGTTGAGCACCTTGAGCACCTGGCGCGAGTCGACGTCCAGCACCGTCACCGTGCCGCCGATCTCGGCTGAGGCCCACAGGCGCTTGCCGTCCTTGTCGAATTCGACGTGACGCGGGCGCTGGTCGACCAGGGTGTTGTCCACCAGTTGATTGGTGCTGGTATCGATCCAATGCAGCATGTTGGTGGTTTCGCTGGTGTTGACCGCCCACTTGCCGTCGGGACTCACCGCCATGCCTTCGGGCTCCACGCCGACTTCGATCTGCGCCAGCACTTCGTCGCTCTGGGTATCGACCACCGTGACCAGAGCATCGTCCTCGTTGGAGATATACAGCCAGCGATCGTTGGGATGCAGGGCGAACTGCTCGGGGTCGGCGCCGGAGGGCAGCTCCTTGATGATCTTGCGCGTGGCCAGGTCCATCACCTGCACGCGGTCCGAGTCGCTGGCGCAGATGTACAGAAGTTTATTGTCGGAAGACAGCAGCAGCCCGCGCGGGCGCATGCCGACATCGAGGGTGGCGGTGACTTCCAGGCTGTCGAGGTCGATGACGCTGATGCTGTCATCCTTCTCGTTGGACACGTAGGCAGTGGCGGCGAAGGCCGAGTGGCAGGCCAGGCCGAAGGCGACGGCGCAGGAGAGACGGGTCAGGTGCATGGGGTTGATCCTCTTGTTGTTGTCGGTGCGACGGCGTTGGCCGGTGCGCGTGCTCCCCTCTCCCATTTATGGGAGAGGGGTTGGGGGAGAGGGCTGAAAATCCCCCTCTCCCTAGCCATCTCCCCGGGGGGGCGAGGGGACAGAGTTTCTTTGCCTGCGGTCATCACCTTCCACAGGGCAATCGTGCTGAATGCTGTGCTGCTAAGGCGTACCCGCCAGATCGCAGCTCACCTCGGGCCGGTCATAGCCGAGGCTGTCCATCTCGTTGCTGGGGTGGAGAAAACCATCCTGCGGCGAGGTGCTGACCAGGGCTCGCGGGTGTACCAGCGGAATCGGTTGGCGCAGTTCGCCATTCCACGGACGGAAGCTCAACTTGCGGCCCTTGAAGCCGTCCAGCGGCAGTTGTTCGTTCAGCAGCAGATGACGAATGCCCTGCGGCTCGGCGGTGCGCTGCTTGGTGATGGCCGTGGCCAAGCTGCGCACGGCCATCCAAGCGGCGAAGTCGCGGTCGTTCATCCAGCGTCCGGCCAGCTCCTCGAAGCGTTTCTGCAACTGCGCGGCGCCGAAGGTTTCCACCGTTTTGTGCCAGGCAGTCGGGGTCAGGCCCTGGGTGCCGGCCACCGGGCGCGGGTACCAGGTGTTGTAGGGCAGGTATTCGCCGAAGTCGCCGCGCTCGTCGGCCACCAGCACCACGTCGTACTCGCTGGCCTGGGTGAACAACGGCATTTCCGCCTGGGCGCTGCGGCGTTGGTCATTGTCGAAGCTCCAAGGCTTTTCGGCGACGATCTTGTGGCCGAAGCGTTTGGCCGCGCGCTTGAGCGCGTCGGCGTAGGCAATGTCGTCCTCGGTGCTGCCGGTGACCAGCAGCCAGCGTGTCCATTTGCGCACGGCGAGGAACTGCGCCAGGGCGTCGGCCAGCATGGCGCGGCTGGGCAGGGTGTGCAGCACGTTGCCCAGGCATTGCTCGCGGCGCAGGCCGTCGTCGGCGCTGCCGGCGTTGAGCAGCAGGCTGTCCGGCAGGCGCTCGCTGAGCTGGCGCAGGGTATCGGCTGGGGCATTGACTACGAACAGGCGAATGCCGGTCTGATGCTGTTGTTCGGCGGCGGCGAGCAGCTCGGTTGCATCCTCGCTCTCGGCGCTTTGCAGTTCGAACTTCTGCTTGAGGAAGCGCCCGGTGCTGTTGCTATCGATGATCGCCAGCTCCGCGCCGCGGCGGCCGGCGTCCAGCGGTTCGGGGATGACGTTGGACAGCAATGGCCCGCGTGGTGGTTGATGAGCCAGGTAGCCGATGCGCACCTGCAGCTCGTTCGCGCTGGCTTCGACCACCAAGCTGAATATGGCAGCGAGGTAGAACAACGAGCGGCAACTGATCCGGTGCATGGGACGACTCCTGCAAAGGGTGTCGCCAGCATAGGAAGCGCTTACGGCTCGGGAAATATGCCCAAGGTAGCGCCGGACACGTACGAAGGTAGTAGCTCTTCAGGGTGGCGGTGTGTCGTGCTCACTCGCCCCGCTGGCGGATATCCAGGCGCAGACCGTAGATGCTTGCCCTGCCCTCAAGGAGCTGCAGTCGGGCGCTCTCGTGGATTTCCAGCTGCTGCGTACGTTCGCCGCGTGCCAGCGTTTCGCGAATCAGCGAGAAGGCCAGGATCCCATCATCAGTACTCAGCAGTTCTGGTTCGTTACGTTGGTAGTGATAGCGATCTGTCTGGGCGAATGTTTGTTGCCACAGTGTACGCAGCTGCGCCTTGCTCAATGCTTGCCAGCTACGTGACTGCGGGAGGCGCACCTGTATTTGGGCGTCATCGCGGATCAACGCCACCAGCGCGTCGATGTCACGGCGCTGCGCCGCCTGGTCGATCATGCTGAGTGCGGCCAGTACCGCTTGGCGTTGTTCGTTATTAGGTTGGATGGCGGCAACGCCATCACCGTCCAGCGCGGCAAGAAACTGCTGGGCCTGCGCATGTTCGCCTTGCCTGGCCGCAGCGCGAATCCAGCTCAGGCCATTGGCGTGCTGACCCTGCTGGTAGAGGCGCTCGCCCAGCGCCCACTGGGCGTCGGCGTTGTCCTGCTCGGCGGCACGCTGATACCAGCGTAGCGCCTCGTCGGGGTTAGCTGGCGTACCGAGCCCGATGTCGTGGGCGCGGGCCACTTCATACATGCCGATAGCGTCGCCCGCATCAGCTGCGCGTTGGTACCAGCTCAACGCTTGCCCCAGATCGGTCCTGGTACCGAGACCTGCGGCGTGCATGTTGCCCAGGTTGAGCATGCCCTGGCGGTTGCCGGCTTCGGCGAGCCGGCGATAGCGCTCGAAGGCTTCGTCGAAGTCGCCCATTTTGTACACCGCGTAAGCGTCCAGTACTTGGATCATCTCGCGAGCAATGCGCGTCTGTTCGTCGTCGCTGGCGCTCAGCGGCGTACTCAACAGAGCGCCCAGCAACAGGCCGGCAAGTTGACGCATGGTGATCCTCCAGTGGTTAGACGTGGGCAATGGAGGCTAGCAAGCCCAGTGCGTGGGGTATCTAACTCGATGGTGGCGAATGGATGCGCCAATGGTGGCGGGTAGGGCTGTCGTGCTGGGCAGTCAGCCCGCAGCTGCCGGGAAATATGCCCAAAGTACCAGCGCGTCAGTACCAAGGTAGTAACCCGGCGCAAGGCGTTACTTCCTAGCATGGCAGGCAACGTCCTATAACAAGAACAGGTGAACGCCATGCGTATTTTCAAGGCTCTGCTACTGCCGCTGTTGCTGATCATCAGCCTGCTCGGTGTCGATCAATTGCACGCCGCCGGTGATATGACCCGCCGCCCGGTGGCATTGCCTGACCTGGTGCTGGGTAACGACGACAGCGACTACTTCATGTCGCAGACCGAATACCAGCTGGAAACCGGCCAGGCCTACCAGCTCAAGATCATCGCCAGCGGACAGAAGGAATACGCCTTCCAGGCGCCGGAATTCGCCACTTCCATCTACCTGCGCAAGGTCGAGGCGGGTGGTGTGGAGATCAAGGCGGTCACCCTCACTGAACTGGAGTTCGAAGAGGCTGGCGAGGCGGAGATCTTCTTCCTGCCGGTCAAACCGGGCAAATACCGCTTCTACGCCAAAGGCCTGGAAGGCAAGGGCATGCTCGGTTACTTCGTCGTCAAATAGCGCGGCCAAGTAGATGACTGCTCTGGGCCGCATCAACCTCGGCGTCAGTTTGCTGTTCGGGCTGGTTACCCTGGCCGGGCTGGCGCTGCTGTTGCGCCAGGCCAGCCACGATGTGCAGCGCGAGCTACAGGCCGCCGAAGCGGTGGTGGAATACCTCGGTGAAGTGGCGCGCAGCAACCCCGGCAGCCTGCGCCCGGAGCTGACCGAGAACCTGCGACATATCCGTGTGAGCTGGCTGCGTCCGGGTGAAGAGCCCGAGCAGCAGACCGAAAGCGTCATTGAACACTGGATCGCCGAACGCTTGCTGGGCTCGGCTTCACTGGTGGCCGATGCCTGGCCGCTGGAGGATGGCCGCGAGTTGCGTATCGCTCTCGACCCCTATGACGAGATCGAGGAAATCCAGGACTCGCTGTTGCAACTGCTACTGCTCAGCGCCTTCGCCCTGGTCCTCAGCCTGCTCACCATCCGCTTTGCCGTGCGCCGTGCCAGGCGCGTGCTGGACGAGCTGCTTGCCGGCCTGCGCGAAGTCGGCGCCGGTCACTTCGATACCCGTTTGCACGACCACGGGCTGGCCGAGGCCAAGCACCTGGCGGCGCACTTCAACGAGATGGCCATCACCCTGCAACAGGTGCAGGCGGACAACGCCGAGCTGACCCAGGCACTGCTGGAATTGCAGGAGCGCGAGCGCACGCGCCTCGGCCAGACCTTGCACGACGACCTCGGTCAATACCTCAGCGGCATTCGCGCCCAGGCCTGCCTGCTCAAGGTGATTGCTGACCGGCCGCAGCAGGTGCAGGACACCGCGCGCCTGCTCGACGACAACTGCGAGCGCCTGCAGCAGGGCTTTCGCAGCCTGATCCGCGACCTCTACCCGGTGGTGCTGGAGCGTCTGGAACTCGGCCCGGCGCTGCAGCAACTGGCCGCCGACTGGCAGCAGGCGCAAGGCATTCGCTGCCGCCTGCAACTGAGCGAACAACTGCCAAGCCTGCCGCTGGCGAGCAAGGCCCATCTCTATCGGCTGGTACAGGAGGCGCTGACCAATGTCGCCCGCCATGCCGATGCCAGCGAAGTACGTATTCGCCTGCAACGCCGTGGCCAGGGCTTGCGCCTGTTGGTGCGCGACAACGGCCAGGGCACCGCGCTGCCGCTACGCCCCGGTATCGGCCTGCGCTCGATGCGCGAACGCAGCCGCAGCCTCGGCGGCGAGCTGCGCCTGCACAGCCGCCCGCAAGCCGGCTGGGCGTTATGTCTGAATATTCCTCTGGAGGCTACGCGATGAAGGTTCTACTGGTGGACGATCACGCCGTGGTACGCCAGGGCTACGCCAGCCTGCTGCGCGCCCTGTTGCCCGAGGTGCAACTGCGCGAGGCCTGCGATGGTGAGCAGGCGTTGCAGCGGGTACAGGAAGAGATTCCCAATCTGGTGATCATGGATATCGGCCTGCCCGGCATCAGCGGCCTGGAAACCACCCGCCGCCTGCGCCAGCGCCTGCCACAACTGCGCGTGCTGTTCTTCAGCATGCACGACGAACTACCCCTGGTGCGCCAGGCGCTGGACGCCGGCGCCATCGGCTACCTGACCAAGAACTCCTCACCGGAAGTGCTGGTGGAGGCGGTCAAACGCACCGCCGCCGGCCACGCCTATATCGAACAGCAACTGGCCACCCAGCTGGCCTGTAATCCCGCTAGCAGCGATGGCCTCGACCCACGCCTGCGCGAACTGACCCAGCGCGAGTTCGAAATCTTCGTCATGCTCGCCCGCGGCCTGCCACCGAGGCAGATTGCCGAGAAGCTGTGCATCAGCGCCAAGACCCTGTCCAATTATCAGACCCTGGTAAAGAACAAACTGCAGATCAGCTCGCAGGCGGAGTTGGTGCATTTGGCGATTGATAGTGGGGTGGTGCGGGTGGGGTTGGAGAGTGCCTGATTCAGTGTGGGTTCGCGGCTGAAGCCGCTCCTACGCAAATCAGCGTTCGGCCGCAGACCGTAGGAGCGGCTTTAGCCGCGAAGCGCTCTTGAGTATCGCGGCTGAAACGGAATGCCGCCCAGCCGCTCCACAGGGGGACGTTGAACAAGGTAGGGCGGGTGCAACCCGCCAGAACGCGGATTGGCGTTAGCTGCACTGCCTGTTGGTGGGCTGAAGCGGAGCGCCGCCCGGCCCACCCTACGAATCAGGGCCTTGCGGGATTAGGCTCAGTCCCAGCCCTTGGGGCATTGCACGCAGCCGGGCATGGTGGCGTCCTGGAAGTTGCCGAAGCGGGTGCGCGCGCCGGTGAGGTTGGCGTTCTCCAGGTTGGAGCCGCTGAGTTTCACTTCCTGCAGGTTGGCATCTTCCAGATGTGCACCCTTGAGGTCGGCCTTGCTCAGCCAGGTCATTTCCAGGTTGGCCGCCTGCAGCTGGACGTTGTGCAGCTTGGCGCCGGAGAGGCGGGCGAATTCCAGGTTGGCGGCGCGCATGTCGGCGCCTTCGAATTGCGCAGCCTGGGCGAACAGGGCCCAGCCACTGATGGCCACCAGGCTGGCGCCAGACAGATCGGCCAGGCGAAGGTTGCTTTGTTGCAGGCTGGCGCGGGTCAGGTTTGCGCCGCGTAGCTTGGCTTTCTCCAGGTTGGCCAGGTCGAGGTTGACGTGGCGCAGGTCGGCGCCGGAAAGGTCGGCACCGGACAGGTCCATGCGGCGCATGTCGAGGTTGCGCAGGTCAGCGCCACGCAGGTTGGCGTTGGGGCATTTGCTGTCGGGTTCGATGCGGCAGCCGTTGATCTGCGGTACTCCATCGTTCTGGGTTTCGGCGCCGATGGCGTGGCTGCCGATTACCAGTAGCAGGACCGGGATAAGCAGGGGCAGGTAGTTCATGGCGAGTCCTCGAATGGGATGATGGGTGAGGCAGTCGCGGCTAAAGCCCCTCCCACAGGTAGCGTGCATGGCGCACCAGGTGCGCCATGCGTTCAGCCTTTAGCGTTGGGCGCTGGCCTTGTCCCAGCTCGGCAGCTTGAAGACCCAGAAGGAACCGCCCTGGGCGACCGGTTTGGTCAGGTCGGCCATGTCGCCGCCCCACAGCGGCACGGCGCCGCCGTAACCGGCGGTCACGCCGATGTACTGCTCACCATCCTGCTCCCAGGTGACGGGCGGGGAGATGATCCCGGTGCCGACCTGGAACTTCCACAGCTCCTTGCCGTTCTTGGCGTCGAAGGCCTTGAAGTAGCCGTCGCCGGTACCGGTGAACACCAGGTTGCCCTTGGTGGCGAGTACGCCGGCCCACAGCGGCAGGCGCTCCTTGTGCTCCCAGGCGACCTTGCCGGTGGTGGGGTTCATCGCGCGCAGGATGCCGACGTGGTCGTCGAACAGGCGCTTGATACGGAAGCCCATGCCCAGGTAGGCGGAGCCCTTCTTGTAGTGCGCCTCTTCAGCCCAGTAATCCTCTTTCCAGTGGTTGGCCGGGACGTAGAACAGACCAGTGTCCTGGCTGTAGGCCATCGGGTTCCAGTTCTTGCCACCGAGGAACGGCGGGGATACTTCGACCACTTCACCTTTGCTTTCACCGGGCTTGGGCTTCGGCGGGCGCTGGCCTTCGTTCTCGACCGGGCGACCGGTTTCCAGATCGATATGGCTGGCCCAGGTGATCTTGTCGACGAAGGGGAAGGCGTTCTTCAGCTTGCCGTTGGCGCGATCGACCACGTAGAAGAAGCCGTTGCGGTCAGCGTGGGCGGTGGCCTTGGTGACCTTGCCGTCCTTGTCCTTGTAGTCGAACAGCACCAGCTCGTTGTTGCCGGAGAAGTCCCAGGCATCGTTCGGGGTGTGCTGGTAGAACCACTTCACTTCGCCGGTGGTGGGATCGACGCCAACCTGACCGGAGGTGTACAGGCTGTCGTAATCCTTGGGGTTGCCGCCGTCGCTGGTGCGTGCCCAGCCGTTCCACGGGGCCGGGTTGCCGGCGCCGATGATGATGGTGTTGGTTTCGGCATCGAAACTGGCGCTCTGCCACGGCGCACCGCCGCCCTGGCTCCAGGCTTCCTTCTTGCCGGTCGGGTGGTTGGGATCATCCGGCCAGCTCGGCGCTTTGACGTCGCCCGTTGGGGTGCTGTCCTTGCCGTTCAGGCGGCCCATATGTCCTTCGACGAAGGGGCGCATCCAGACTTCTTCACCGGTATCCGGGTCGCGGGCGAACAGCTTGCCGACCACGCCGAACTCGTCACCGGAGCTGCCGTGGATCAGAAGCACCTTGCCGCTCTTGCCGTCTTTGACGATGGTCGGCGCGCCGGTCATGGTGTAGCCGGCGGAGTGATCGCCGAATTTCTTGTTCCAGACCACCTTGCCGGTGTCCTTGTTCAGCGCCACGACGCGGGCGTCGAGGGTGCCGAAGTAGATCTTGTCGCCATAGATGGCGGCGCCGCGGTTGACCACGTCGCAGCACGGGCGGATGTCGTCGGGCAGGCGGTGGCTGTAGGTCCACAGGCGCTTGCCGGTCTTGGCGTCGAGGGCAAAGACGCGCGAGTAGGAGCCGGTCACGTAGACCACGCCGTCGTGGATGATGGCCTGGGATTCCTGGCCGCGCTGCTTCTCGTCACCGAAGGAATAGCTCCAGGCCGGGGTCAGCTTGAACACGTTTTCGGCGTTCACCTGAGCCAGCGGGCTCCAGCGCTGGGCGTTGGTGCCCATGCCGTACTGCAGCACGTTGCTGGTGGTGGTGTGGTCGTTGGCGATGTCTTCCCAGGTGACCGGCTTGGCAAACGCGCCCTGGCTCAGCGCCAGGCCGCCGGCCAACATCAGGGCAAGCGCCAGAGGGCGCGGGGTGCTGGGTAGGTTTCTTGTTGTCATCGTTGTGCTTCCCATTGGAGGTGGTAGGTCGCTGCAGTGACACCGCGAAAACTGGGTTCCGGGGATGTCCAGCAGAGGCAAGCCGATGGTGGTACCCGGCCACCTTCGCGCCTACGGAAAAACTCCCGCCTTTGCCGGGAGGATTTCCCGGTCGGCCCATGACTTGGCCTTGCTGCCAAGGCATCGCCAACACCCCCTCACAAGCCCTACTACCAAGGGACTAGAACGCGACCACCAAAGCAGCATTCGGCGCGTTGCACGGCCTTTCTAAGATGGTCGCCACGAGCTCTGTATGGGCTGTCTTGCGTGCATTAGATGAGGTCCTGGCCATGAACAAGAAGATCCAATCCACCCTGGCGCTGCTGTTGCTCGCCGCATCGACCAACCTTTGGGCGCACGGCGATGTGGTCCCGCAGGCAGTGAACACTGATGGCCTGGAACCGCTGGGTGAGGAATGGCTGGACGAGAACCCCTATCGCGACAATCCGCGCGCCATCGAGATTGGCTCCTCGGCCTACAACCAGAACTGCGCTGCCTGCCACGGCCTGGAAGCCAAATCCGGCGGTATCGCCCCCGACCTGCGCCTGCTGGAGCTGGGCGCCAGTGGTGACGAGTGGTTCAAGGAGCGGGTAATCAATGGCGCGGTGCGCGATGGGCGCGTGTACATGCCGAAGATGGCCGACTTCCTTAGCCAGGAAGCATTGTGGGCAGTGCGTAGCTACCTGGAGAGCGTGCACGTCGAGGAGTAAGCGCTTGATGATAAATCTGCTGTGCTCGGCATCTCGCGTTTCGGCGGTGCTCGCAATGCTCATGTATTTCAATACATTCCGCTTGCTGCGCTCCAGCGAAGCGCGACCTGCCATCGCTCGCGACGATTTCTTCATAAGCGCTCGCGTCATGCGCCGGCTGATCCTCCTGTTTGGCCTGCTGCTAGGTCTGGGCATTGCCCAGGCGCAGGTGCGCGACTTCGACCGTATCACCGAGTCGGGCACCCTGCGCGTGGCTCTGTACCAGAACTTCCCGCCCTACAGTTACGAGCAGGACGGTCAGCCACGTGGTGTCGACTACGAGCTGGCCAAGGCGCTGGCTGAGGGGCTTGGGCTCAAGCTGGAAGTGATGTGGGCGCCGCCTGGCGAAAAGCTTGACGACGACCTGCGTGACTACATCTGGCGTGGCCGGGTGACAGCGCAGGGCCAACTGGCCGATGTGATGTTGCGTGTGCCATACGACCGCGACTACGCGCAGATGCGCAACGAGCTGGGCGAGCTGGTCAACGAACTCGTGGTGATGTTCGGCCCCTATCAGCGTGAGCGCTGGCAACTGGCGTTCGATCGCCGTCGTCTGCCCGAAGTGCCGAGCATCGTCGCGTTGCGCCAGCACCCGGTCGGCGTCGAAGTCGAGAGTGTGCCCTCGTTCTACCTGAGTTCGGTGCAGGGCGGCATGCTCAGCCAGGAAACCCGCCATTACCCAACGCCGAAGCTGGCCTTTGCGGCCATGCAGGGTGGTGAAGTGGATGCGGTGATGGCGCTGCGGGGTGAGGTGGACTGGCTGGTGCACGAGGCCGATGACCCACAACTGGCGCTGGCCGAGAACGCCTACCCGGACATGGGCCGGCAGATCTGGGAAATCGGCATGGCGGTGCACGAAACCAATCGGCAATTGGCCTATGCCCTGGAAGAACAGCTGGAAAACATGATCCTCGACGGCTCACTCGAGCGCCTGTACGCGCGCTACGGGCTGCGCTACGAGAAGCCAGAACAATACCAATAAGAGTCGAGCCGGAGGTGGGCGATGGATTGGCGTAGCCTGATATTGCTGGCCCTGTTTGCCTGGGCCTGGGAAGCAAGGGCCGCCGCGCCCGATCCGGTCACCTCGGTGATGTGGGACTACTATCACCAGCGCCTGCTCAACGGTGAGGCCTTCGTCTTCGACGACAAGGTTCGTCTCGAGGTGCCGCCATTCGCCGAAGATGCGCGCCAGGTGCCGATCCAGATCGACGCCAGCGCCTACCGCGGCAAGGTCAAGCGCATTCTGGCCTGGGCCGAGCTCAACCCTATCCCGCGTATTCTCGATTTCGCCCCCGGCGAGCATCTGGAGCCGAGCCTGGCCATTCGCATTCGGGTCGAGCAGGCCACGCCGATTCGCGCGGCGGTGCTGACCGACGATGGCGTCTGGCATATCGGCTCGGCCCGGGTCGAGGCGGCAGGCGGCGGCTGTACCGCGCCCAGCGTGGTGCGCGCCGAGGCCGGCTGGGAGGAGCGTCTGGGCCAGGTACTGGGCAAGCGCTTCGTGCGTGGCGAGGACAGCCGCCTGCGCCTGCAGGTGTCGCACCCGATGGACAACGGCCTGGTCGGCGGCATCCCCGAGTTCTACATCGAGCAGGCCGAGTTGCGCGATGCCGATGGCCAGGTGTTGGGGCGTATCGAGTTGTTCCCTGCAGTCAGCGAGAACCCGACGCTGACCTTCGACCTGCGCGACGACCGGCAGGCCGAAGTCTGGCTGCGCGACAACAACGGCAACGAATTCCAGGCCGCGTTCTGACGGCGGTTCTATTCGCCGCGGGGCGCGGCTCCCACAGTAGGCAGCGGCGCTCGCCCTGTGTGTAGGAGCCCCGCCTCGGGGCGAAGCTCGCGGCTCAAGCGGATTTCGAGGAGAAAAGCATGCGCTGGATACTGTTTTTGCTGGCTCTCGGTACCGGGCTTGCCCAAGCACTCGATTACCACCTGCAACCCCGGCAGATCGCCGAGGGCGTCTGGCTGCTGGAGGGCAGTACCGATAATTTCGCGGCGGAAAACGGCGGCAATATCGTCAACGTCGGCTTTATCGAAACCGCAGACGGCGTGGTGGTGATCGACACCGGTCCGTCGCGTCGCTACGGCGAGGCGCTGCGCCAGAGCATCGAGCAAACCACCGGCAAACCGGTGCTGCGCGTGTTGCTGACTCACCATCACCCAGATCATGTGCTGGGCAACCTGGCTTTCGCCGGGGTGCCCATCGCGGCATTGCCCGAGACCACCCGGTTGCTGGCCGAACAGGGCGACGCCATGGCGGAGAACATGTACCGCCTGGTCGGCGACTGGATGCGCGGCACCGAAGTGGTGTTGCCCACCGAGGAGGTACAGGAAGGCACGCTGGAAATTGGCGGCAGGCGCCTGCAACTGCTGGCGCTACAGGGGCATACCGGCGCCGACCTGGCGATTCTGGATGAGCGCACGGGCGTGCTGTTCGCCGGCGATATCCTGTTCTACCAGCGTGCGCTGACCACACCGAACAGCCCCGGGCTGGATGTGTGGCTGGCCGATCTGGATCGGCTCGAAGCAATGCCCTGGAAGCAGATCGTGCCCGGCCATGGCCCGGTGACCACTGATGCGGCGCCGTTCGTGCAGATGCGTGATTACCTGGGCTGGCTCGATGGCTTGCTGCGTCAGGGGGCAGAGCAGGGCGCGGAGATGAACGAACTGATTCGTACGCCGATCCCCGAGCGCTTCGCCCAGGTCAACCTGTCGCGCTATGAGCTGATCCGCAGTGTTAGCCACCTCTACCCGCGCTATGAGCGCAACGCCATGGGGCGGGTGGATCGTCAGGATTAGAAGCGTGGGGTGTCATCGGTGCGCGCGGCGCACCCTGCAACCAATCTCATAACGGCTGGGTATTCGAGTAGGGCGTACTCGCGAAGCAGTACGCCGTTGGATCTGTGAGGCTCCGAAGATTGGTGGATTGTTCGCTTCGCTCCTGAATCCACCCAACCTAGAGCTCTTCATCGTCGCGAATCAGCACGTAATGACGGCCGTGCTCGGTCTCTTCGTGGTCGTAGACGTAATACATCACCACTTCGCCCAGGTTGGACTGCACGGCTACATAGTCACCGCTCTCGGGCATGAAGAAGTCCCGAGTCGCCGGTTTGGCCAGGCATTCGATATGGGCGCTGACGAAGTGGGTGGGGTCTTCTTCGCCGTAGTAGTCCTCGCGCTGGTGCGCATCCCAATCCTGCGGCGGCTCGAAGGCACCGGTGATCAGCACCTTGCCGTCGCCCAGATCCTGCTCTTCGGCATCCGGGTCCTGCTCGTCCGGGCGATAGACCGTGCAGTCCAGTGCATCGGGATGGTTGAGAATTTCCTGGCGAGGGTGGGGCACGGGCGTCTCCGATCAGAATGTGCGGGCGGCCAAGTGTCGGGCAAAGCCGGGGCCGCCGCAATCATCGTGGAGCCTGTAAAGCCTGCTTGGTGACGGAGCTCACTGCAGGCTGAGCACTTCGCCGCGCTCCTGGATCCATTCGTCATGGCTGGGCGCGGCCTGTTCGCCGCTCATGCGGTGGATGATCTCGAAGTAATGTTGCTTGAGGGTGTCACGCATGATCTGGTCACGCTTGCGCACGCGCACGGCGTAGATGCTCTGCAGATTCTGATGGTCGAAGTCCCGCCATTGCTGCTCGTCCTTGAGCAATTGGTAGCGGTGGCCTTCGAGTGCGGCGATCAGGGTTTCGGCGTCGGTGCTGGCGCTACGCCTGACTGCATCGGCCCATTGCTGGACGACGGTGTAGGCAGAGGCCGCGGTTCCGCCCGGATACTCCTGATGCTCGTGCAGATAGCGTTCGACGAAGCGTTGGCCGGCCTCGCTGTTTTCCAGTTTCGGGGTGTCCCAGGTCCAGGTTTCGGTGCCGATCACGTCTTCCATCACCTGCGGGCCAACCTGCTGGACCAGGCTCTTGGTCAGGTTCGGCACGATGATCTGCATGCGCTGCTTCAGGCCCATGTTGTGAACCATGCGCATGCTGCGTTGCAGGTTGTCGCCGAGTAGTGCCAGTACCAGCACGTCGGCACTGCTCGCCGCAGCCTTGTCCATGGCGGCGCGGTATTGCTCGCGGCGCAACGGGCCGGGGGGCAGGGCGCTGCGGCCATGACGGGCACGGTCGGCGCTGCCGGTGGCCAGGCGCAGGGTCTGCTCGATGCTGCGGCCCCAGGCATCGTCGATGACGATGTAGTGATAACGCTGGCGCGGCAGATGCCAGGACAGGTACTCGCCGAGCACCCGCGCACTCATCCAGGCGCTGCCGGATTCGCGAAACAGGTAGCGCTGGCCGGCTTGGCCGGTAACTTCGTTGGCGTAACCGAGGGTGGCGAAATACAGCAGACCCAACTCGCGGGCCCGTTGCCCAGCGGCGATGGCCTCTTCGCTGGTGGCGCCGCCAAAGACCATGCGTGCACCCTGGCTGGCGAAGTGGTCGACGTTGCGTGTGGCCTGGGCCGCATCGGAGTCGGTGTTCTCGCTGAGCAGCTCCAGCGGCTGGCCGAGCAGGCCCCCTTGCCGGTTGATCGCCTCGACGGCGAGCAGGGCGCCGCGGCGCAGTTCCAGGCCTTCATCCTTGTAGTTGCCGGTTCGCGGATAGTTGAGGCCAATCTTCAGGCTTTCGGCCTGCGCCTGGCCAAGCAACGCGGCCAGTAGCAGTGCGAGCAGTACGCGTCCCATGGGCATTCTCCTTATGGTTGGGAGGTGCCTTTCTACGGGCCGCGTCATTCCTGCACCATGGGCTTTTGGTGGCGCCTGGTTGCTACTTGCGGCGATCTGTCCAGGGGCGGGTACGGCAGGTATTGCTACCAAGGAACGAGGAAAATCGGCTGGGGGTGCAATTGTTGGGTGGCCTGTGCGAGCCAAGAATTTGCGGCAGACCGGGAAAATTTCCCGGCAATAACAATGAACCCGCAGAGGTAGCCGCAATGAAACACGCCGGTCTTCGCCAGCCCTTCCTCCTCACCGCACTCTGTGCCGCCATGCTGTTGCCGTCCGCCGCCGCGCTGGCGGTCACCGACGCCGAGATTCTCAAGGACGCCACCACCACCGACCAGATCGTCACCAACGGTCTCGGCCTGCAGGGTCAGCGCTACAGCCCGCTGAGCATACTCAACGAGCAGAACGTCAAGGAACTGCGCCCGGTTTGGACCATGTCCTTCGGTGGCGAGAAGCAGCGTGGTCAGCAGGCGCAGCCGCTGATCAAGGACGGAGTGATGTACGTCACCGCTTCCTACTCGCGGGTGTTCGCCGTCGATGCGCGCACCGGGCGTGAGCTGTGGCAGTACGAAGCGCGCCTGCCGGACGATATCCGTCCCTGCTGCGACGTGATCAACCGGGGCGTCGCCCTGTATGACGACCTGGTGATCTTCGGCACCCTCGACGCCAAGCTGGTGGCGCTGAACAAGGACACCGGCAAGGTGGTATGGCGCAAGAACGTCGCCGATCACAAGGCGGGTTACTCCATCACCGCGGCGCCGCTGGTGGTCAACGGCAAGCTGATCACTGGCGTCTCCGGTGGTGAGTTCGGCGTGGTCGGCAAGATCGAAGCCTACGATCCGAAGAACGGTGAGCTGCTCTGGAGTCGCCCGACCGTCGAAGGTCACATGGGCTACGTCTACAAGGACGGCAAGGCCGTCGAGAACGGCATCAGCGGCGGCGAGGCCGGAAAGACCTGGCCGGGCGACCTGTGGAAGACCGGCGGCGCCGCGCCCTGGCTGGGCGGCTACTACGACGCCGACACCAACCTGCTGTTCTTCGGCACCGGCAACCCGGCGCCGTGGAACTCGCACCTGCGTCCTGGCGACAACCTCTACTCCTCCTCGCGCCTGGCGCTCAACCCGGACGACGGCAGTATCAAGTGGCACTTCCAGACCACGCCGCACGATGGCTGGGACTTCGACGGCGTCAACGAGCTGATCTCCTTCGATTACCAGGAAGGCGGCAAGACCATCAAGGCGGCGGCCACCGCCGACCGTAACGGCTTCTTCTACGTGCTCGACCGCACCAACGGCAAGTTCATCCGCGGCTTCCCCTTCGTCGACAAGATCACCTGGGCCAAGGGTCTGGACAAGAATGGCCGGCCGATCTACGACGACAGCAACCGCCCTGGCTCGCCGAGTGCGAAGGAGAAGGGCACGAGCGTGTTCTCCGCACCGGCCTTCCTCGGCGCGAAGAACTGGATGCCCATGGCCTACAGCCAGGACACCGGTCTGTTCTACGTACCGTCCAACGAGTGGGGCATGGACATCTGGAACGAAGACATCGCCTACAAGAAGGGCGCCGCCTACCTGGGGGCCGGCTTTACCATCAAGCCGCTGAACGAGGACTACATCGGCGTGCTGCGTGCCATCGATCCGAAGACCGGCAAGGAAGTCTGGCGCCACAAGAATTACGCGCCGCTGTGGGGCGGTGTGCTGACCACCAAGGGCAATCTGGTGTTCACCGGTAACCCGGAAGGCTACCTGCAGGCGTTCAATGCCAAGACCGGCGAGAAAGTCTGGGAATTCCAGACCGGCTCGGGCGTGATCGGCTCGCCCGTGACCTGGGAAATGGACGGCGAGCAGTACGTCTCCGTCTTGTCCGGCTGGGGTGGTGCGGTACCGCTGTGGGGCGGCGAAGTGGCCAAGCGCGTCAAGCACCTGAACCAGGGCGGCATGCTGTGGACCTTCAAGCTGCCGAAGGAGCTGGTGGCCAAGCACTGATTGGCTGATGCATCAGGCGATGGCCGGACACTGTCCGGCCATCGTCGTTTCCGGGCTCTGTCGGCGCGCTACTGGCTGCTTCTAAATGCCACGGGCGAATTTTCGTACCGGGGAACGCAAGACCAGGCGAACGGGTCTAGCCTTTAGCTTTCATGGCCCGTACCTCGCTGCCAAAAGCCCGGCCCAGGCCGCTCGCCGCTCTACTACCAAATGACTAGGCGATCTGTGCCATGGGCGCATACCGAGGTTTTCAGCGGCTTCCTAAGATCGAACCATGACTCGCTTCCCCGATTGGCAGCGGGCTCCGACAACAAGAGAGGTCAGCATCATGATTTACGCGAAACCGGGTACCGCAGGCGCCGTCGTCACCCTCAAACCACGCTACGGCAACTACATCGGCGGTGAGTTTGTCGCCCCGCTCAGCGGCCAGTACTTCAGCAACACCAGCCCGGTCGATGGCTCGGTGATCGGCGAATTTCCTCGCTCCAACGCCGCCGATATCGACAAGGCGCTGGATGCCGCACATGCCGCCGCCGATGCTTGGGGCCGCACCAGCGTGCAGGAGCGTTCGCACATCCTGCTGAAAATCGCCGACCGCATCGAAGCCAACCTCGAACTGCTCGCCGTGGCCGAAACCTGGGATAACGGCAAGCCGGTGCGCGAGACGCTGAATGCCGACGTGCCGCTGGCTGCCGACCACTTCCGCTACTTCGCCGGCTGCATCCGCGCCCAGGAGGGTAGCACCGCCGAGATCAACGACGGCACCGTGGCCTATCACTTCCACGAGCCACTGGGCGTGGTCGGACAGATCATCCCGTGGAACTTCCCGCTGCTGATGGCCGCCTGGAAGCTGGCGCCGGCTCTGGCTGCCGGCAACGCCATCGTGCTCAAACCGGCCGAGCAGACGCCGTTCTCCATCACCGTGCTGATCGAGCTGGTCGGCGACCTGCTGCCGCCGGGCGTGCTCAACATCGTTCAGGGCTTCGGCCGCGAGGCCGGAGAGGCGCTGGCCACCAGCAAACGCATCGCCAAGATTGCCTTCACCGGCTCCACCCCGGTTGGCTCGCACATCCTCAAGTGCGCCGCCGAGAACATCATCCCGTCCACCGTCGAGCTGGGCGGCAAATCGCCGAACATTTTCTTCGCCGACATCATGAACGCCGAGCCGGCCTTCATCGAGAAGGCTGCCGAAGGTCTGGTGCTGGGCTTCTTCAATCAGGGCGAGGTGTGCACCTGCCCGTCGCGTGCGCTGGTGCAGGAGTCGATCTACGACGCCTTCATGGCCGAGGTGCTGAAGAAGGTCAAACAGATCAAGCGCGGCAACCCGCTGGACACCGAGACCATGGTCGGCGCCCAGGCCTCGCAGCAGCAGTTCGACAAGATCCTCAGCTACCTCGAGATCGCCCAGCAGGAAGGTGCGCAGGTGCTTACCGGTGGCGCTGCCGAGCGGCTCGAAGGCGACCTGGCCAGCGGCTATTACATCCAGCCGACCCTGCTCAAGGGTCACAACAAGATGCGCGTGTTCCAGGAAGAGATCTTCGGCCCGGTGATCGGCGTGACCACCTTTAAGGACGAAGCCGAAGCCCTGGCGATTGCCAACGACACCGAGTTCGGTCTGGGCGCCGGTGTGTGGAGCCGCGACATCAACACCGCGTACCGCATGGGTCGTGGGATCAAGGCCGGCCGTGTGTGGACCAACTGCTACCACCTGTACCCGGCGCACGCCGCCTTCGGTGGCTACAAGAAGTCCGGTGTCGGCCGTGAAAACCACAAGATGATGCTCGACCACTACCAGCAGACCAAGAACCTGCTGGTGAGCTATGACATCAATCCTCTGGGTTTCTTCTGAGTTGTGATGCATCCCAACGGCGGCACGCTAGCTCCGGTGCGCCGCCTCTTGCCAGGCGAACAACCCTACCCGGGTGGATCTGCAGGCAGCCATGGGCCTGAACGGCAGCAGATCCTTATCGCGACGCGGCTTCGGCCGCGTTTTTTATTGGCGCATGTTTCAGCTCGGGCTATGACTGGAACCTTCCAGGCGCGAGGCACGCCTACTGATAGCGTCACCTACCAATGCCAGTGCCGATTCATCCCAAAGTACCATTTGGCCTCTTGCCTGGCGGGGGCTTAATGGGGTTGCCGGAATGCCCCGGCTTCATAAAAAGAGGACCGCACCATGTGGACTAAACCCGCCTACACCGATCTGCGCATTGGCTTCGAAGTGACCATGTATTTCGCCAACCGCTGATCGCTCCTGGCCCCGGTTCGTCCGGGGCATCCCCGCTGGTGACTTCCATGCATATCCAGATTCTTGGCTCCGCCGCCGGTGGCGGCTTTCCCCAGTGGAACTGCAACTGCCGCAACTGCCGCGGCGTGCGTGCCGGTACCCTGCGGGCGCAGCCGCGCACGCAATCGTCCATCGCCATTTCCGATGACGGTGAGCAGTGGATCCTGTGCAATGCCTCGCCGGACATCCGTGCGCAGATCGAGGCCTTCCCGGCGCTGCAACCAGCGCGCAAGCTGCGTGACACCGCCATCGCCGGCATCGTCCTGCTCGATAGCCAGATCGACCATTGCACCGGTCTGCTGACCTTGCGCGAAGGCTGCCCGCATCAGGTCTGGTGTACCGAGATGGTGCATCAGGACCTGACCACCGGCTTTCCGCTCTTCAATATGCTCAGCCACTGGAACGGTGGCCTGCAGCACCAGTTGATCGAGCTGGATGCAAAACCCTTCAGTATTCCCGCCTGTCCGGCGCTGAGCATCACCGCCATCGCCCTGCGCAGCAGCGCGCCGCCGTATTCGCCGCATCGCGGCAATCCGCACCCGGGGGACAACATCGGCCTGTTCATCGAGGACCGTCGCAGCGGCCGCAGCCTGTTCTATGCGCCGGGCCTGGGCCAGGTTGACGAGCACCTGCTGGGCTGGATGCGCCGCGCGGACTGCCTGCTGGTCGATGGCACGCTGTGGCGTGACGACGAAATGCGTGTGTGTGAGGTGGGCGACAAGCTCGGCAGCGAGATGGGCCACCTGTGCCAGAGCGGCCCTGGCGGCATGATCGAGGTGCTCGACGGCCTGCCGTCCGTGCGCAAGATCCTTATCCATATCAACAACACCAACCCGATTCTCGACCTGGACTCGCCCGAGCGCACCGAACTGGACGCCCACGGCATCGAGGTCGCGTTCGATGGCATGAGCATCGTTTTGTAGGGTGTGCGGGGTCGCTCAGGCCGTGCATACCTTGAAGAATGCTGGTGTGCACGGCGCACCCTACGGCAACGCGTATCGGAGATACTGATGAGCCAACCTGCCATGACACCTGCCGAATTCGAGCAGGCGCTGCGCGCCAAGGGCGCGCTGTATCACATCCATCACCCGTTCCACCGCGCCATGTACGAAGGGCGCGCCACTCGCGAGCAGATCCAGGGCTGGGTGGCCAATCGTTTCTACTACCAGGTCAATATCCCGCTGAAGGATGCGGCGATCCTCGCCAACTGCCCGGATCGCGAGACCCGGCGCGAGTGGATTCAGCGCATCCTCGACCATGACGGTGCGCCCGGAGAAGAGGGCGGTATCGAGGCCTGGCTGCGCCTGGCCGAGTCCGTCGGTCTCGACCGTGATCAGGTGCTGTCGCAGGAGCTGGTGCTGCCTGGCGTGCGCTTCGCCGTCGATGCCTACGTCAACTTCGCTCGTCGCGCCAACTGGCAGGAAGCGGCCAGCAGTTCGCTGACCGAGCTATTCGCCCCACAGATCCACCAGTCGCGCCTGGATGCCTGGCCGCAGCACTACCCGTGGATCGACGCCACCGGCTACGACTACTTCCGCAATCGTCTGAGCCAGGCGCGCCGCGACGTTGAACACGGCCTGCGCATCACCCTCGAGCACTACCGCACCCGTGAGGCGCAGGAGCGCATGCTGCAGATCCTGCAATTCAAGCTCGATGTGCTGTGGAGCATGCTCGACGCCATGAGCATGGCCTACGAACTGCAGCGTCCGCCGTATCACACGGTGACCAACGAGCGCGCTTGGCATCGGGGTATAGCCCTATGAGTATCGAGCAAGCGGTGCGCACGGCACACCCTACGGCCGCATTTCCGTTCGACGTGCCCTTTGTAGGGTTCGCTGTGCGCACCAGTCAGGAGCTCGAACAATGACTGCTGTCATCCTCCCACCCAGCGTACCCGCCATCCGCCGCGGCTTTCGTCTGCAGTTCGAACCGGCGCAAGGCTGCCACGTGCTGCTCTATCCGGAGGGCATGATCAAGCTCAACGACAGCGCCAGCGAAATTCTCCAGCAGGTCGACGGTAAGCGCTCGGTGGCCGAGATCATCGACAACCTGCACCAGCGCTTCCCCGATGTGCCCGGTATCGACGAAGACATTCTTGCCTTCATGGAGGTGGCCCATGCTCAGTTCTGGATCGAGCTTCGCTAAGGCAGGTCATGAACCAGGGCCACCGCTGTGGCTGCTGGCGGAGCTGACCTACCGCTGCCCGCTGCAGTGTCCGTACTGCTCCAACCCGCTGGATTTCGCCCAGCAGGGCGCTGAGCTGTCGACCGCCGAATGGATCGAGGTATTCCGTCAGGCGCGTGAACTGGGGGCGGCGCAGCTGGGCTTCTCCGGTGGCGAGCCGCTGGTACGCCAGGACCTGGCCGAGCTGATCGCTGCGGCGCGCGCTCTGGGCTATTACACCAACCTGATCACCTCCGGCATCGGCCTGACCGAAGCACGTATCGCCGAGTTCGCCGACGCCGGGCTCGATCATATCCAGATCAGCTTCCAGGCCGCCGACGAGGAGGTGAACAACCTGCTGGCCGGCTCGAAAAAGGCCTTTGCGCAGAAGCTGGCCATGGCGCGTGCGGTCAAGGCACATGGCTACCCGATGGTGCTCAACTTCGTCACCCACCGGCACAACATCGACAATATCGAACGCATCATCGAGCTGTGCCTGGAGCTGGAGGCGGATTTCGTCGAGCTCGCCACCTGCCAGTTCTACGGCTGGGCCGAGCTCAATCGCGCTGGCCTGTTGCCGACCCGCGCGCAACTGGAGCGCGCTGAGCGCATCACCAATCAGTGGCGCGACAAACTGGCGGCCGAGAACCATCCGTGCAAGCTGATCTTCGTCACCCCGGATTACTACGAGGAGCGCCCCAAGGCCTGTATGAACGGTTGGGGCAATCTGTTCCTCGATATCACCCCGGACGGCACGGCGCTGCCTTGCCACAGCGCGCGGCAGTTGCCGGTGCAGTTTCCCAACGTGCGCGAGCACAGTCTCGAACATATCTGGCGGCATTCCTTCGGTTTCAACCGCTTTCGCGGTGACGACTGGATGCCCGAGCCGTGTCGTTCGTGCGACGAGAAGGACAAGGATTTCGGCGGTTGTCGCTGCCAGGCCTTCATGCTCACCGGCGATGCCAGTAACGCCGACCCGGTGTGCAGCAAGTCGGCGCACCATGGCGTGATTCTCGCTGCACGTCAGCAGGCCGATGAGGCGCCGCTTGGGCTGGGTGAACTGCAGTACCGTAACGAGAAGGCCTCACGAATCATATGCAAAGCGTAGGGTGCGCCGTGCGCACCGATCCTGACGCAATCTGGAGTGCCGAGCAGGCTGCAGCCGCCAGCGCCGACTTCGCCGAACTGCACGCTGCCCACGGTGGCGTGTTGTGGGTGGCGTTCGATCCTGCTCTGGCGCGTTGCGGGCTGTTCTTCTATCGCGATGGTGTCATGCGTGAGCTCACGCCAGCAGGGTTTTCCGTGCGCAGCCGCGTCTACGAGTACGGCGGTGGCGCCTGCTGCGCCACGGAGCAGGGCGTGGCGTTCGTCAATGAGCGTGATCAGCAGGTCTATCGCATCGATATCGGCTTGGACGGCGGTGCGCACGGCGCACCCTACCTGATCACCAGTCACTCCCACTGCCGTTATGGCGACCTGTCCTTAGTGCCGGCCTGGCAGGCATTACTGGCTGTGGAGGAAAGTCATGAAGGCGGCGCGGTGGTGCATCGCCTGGTGCGCATCGGTCTGAACGGTAAGCGTGAGGTACTGGTCGAGGGTGCCGATTTCTATGCGGCGCCGGTGGCTGACCCAACTGGCCAGCGTATTGCCTGGATCGAATGGGATCGACCACATCAGCCCTGGATCGCCACGCGCCTGTGCCAGCGTGAGTCCGGCGAGCGCACTCGGGTGCTGGCCGGGCAGGGCAGCGATCAGGCCCTGCAGCAGCCGCGGTTCGATGCCCGGGGCCGGTTGTGGGTGTTGAGCGACAAGGCAGGATGGTGGCAACCCTGGTGCGTCGATGGCGACACAACACTGCACGCCGCGCCTTATGATCACGCGCCGGCGCCCTGGCAACTGGGCGGTCGAACCTATCTGCCGCTGGAAAACGATGAGTTTCTGCTGACCCGTTTTGAGCTGGGTGTCGGCGCGCTGGTAGGGTGCGCCATGCGCACCAGCGCTCTCGAAGGCAAAACAGTCGGTGCGCACAGCCTGGGCGGCCCCGCGACACCCTACCCAAAGGCAGAGCGGCTGTTGGCCGAAGGGTTTACGCGTTTCCGTAGCCTGGCTGCCGACAACGAACATTTCTACTGCATCGCTGCCGCTCCTGATCGTCTGCCAGCGGTGCTTGCCATTCGCCGCAGCGATGGCGCATTGCAGATGCTGGCTGGCGGTGAGCAGCCGCTGTCCGAAGCACAGCTATCACGACCCCAGCCATTCAGCTGTGGGGTCGGTGAGGGCGAACGCAGCCATGGTTTTTTCTACTCGCCTGCATCAACCGGGGAGCGCCCGCCGCTTGTGATCTTCCTGCACGGCGGGCCAACCTCGGCCTGCTACCCGGTGTTCGATCCGCGTATTGCCTTCTGGACGCTACGCGGCTTCGCCGTGCTCGACCTCAACTACCGTGGCAGCAGCGGCTACGGTCGCGACTACCGCTTGCGTCTGGCTGACGAGTGGGGCGACTTGGAAGTCGAGGATATTCGCGCCGCCATCGACGCACTGGCTGGTGATGGCCGCATTGATGCGCAACGTGTGTTCGTGCGCGGTGGCAGCGCTGGCGGCTTCAGCGCGTTGCGTGCTCTGGCCGAGTTACCGCAGTTACGCGGCGGCGCCAGTCTCTACGGCGTCAGCGACCCGCTGGCGCTGCGCCGGGTGACCCACAAGTTCGAGGCGGATTATCTCGACTGGCTGATCGGCGACCCCGAGCAGGATGCCGAGCGCTACCGGGATCGCACACCCTTGTTGCAGGCCGAACGGATCAAGGCACCAGTGATTTTCTTCCAGGGCGCATTGGATGCGGTGGTGGTGCCGAGCCAGACCGAGGCCATGGTCGAGGCACTGCGTCAGCGCGGGTTACCGGTTGAATATCACCTGTTCGCAGAAGAACGCCACGGTTTCCGTCAGGCCACCAACCTGGCCGAGGCTCTGCGCGCTGAGCATACCTTTTATCAGCGGCTGAGCTGATCGCAGGTCGCATTGCATAAACCGGGCAATGCAGTAGGCTGGTCGCCACTCCATAACAAGAAATTTCAGGCCGTTGCATGAGCCACGAATTGAATCAGCTGCGAAAGTTCGTTTCCCCCGAGATCATCTTTGGCGCCGGCTCCCGGCATAACGTCGGCAACTACGCCAAGACCTTCGGCGCACGCAAGGTGCTGATCGTCTCCGATCCCGGCGTGGTCGCCGCTGGCTGGGCCGGCGATGTCGAGGCCAGCCTGCAGGCCCAGGGCATCGCCTACTGCCTGTACACCAAGGTGTCGCCCAATCCGCGCGTGGAGGAGGTGATGGAGGGCGCCGAGCTGTATCGCAGCGAGGGCTGCAACGTCATCGTCGCGGTCGGTGGCGGCAGCCCGATGGACTGCGCCAAGGGCATCGGCATCGTGGTTGCCCATGGCCGCAGCATTCTCGAATTCGAAGGCGTGGACACCATTCGTGTGCCCAGCCCTCCGCTGATCCTGATCCCGACCACCGCCGGCACCTCGGCCGACGTGTCGCAGTTCGTGATCATCTCCAACCAGCAGGAGCGGATGAAGTTTTCCATTGTCAGCAAGGCAGTGGTGCCGGACGTGTCGCTGATCGATCCGGAAACCACCCTGAGCATGGATCCGTTCCTCTCGGCCTGTACTGGCATCGACGCCATGGTGCATGCCATCGAGGCGTTCGTTTCCACCGGCCACGGCCCGCTGACCGACCCGCACGCGCTGGAAGCCATGCGCCTGATCAACGGCAACCTGGTGCAGATGATCGCCAACCCGGGCGATATCGCCCTGCGCGAGAAGATCATGCTTGGCAGTATGCAGGCTGGTCTGGCGTTCTCCAACGCGATCCTTGGCGCGGTGCACGCCATGAGTCACAGTCTCGGTGGCTACCTCGACTTGCCGCACGGTCTGTGCAATGCAGTGCTGGTCGAGCACGTGGTGGCGTTCAATTACAGTGCGGCGCCGGAGCGTTTCAAGGTCATCGCCGAAACCCTCGGCATCGACTGCCGTGGGCTCAACCATGCGCAGATTCGCCAGCGCCTGGTCGAGCACCTGATTGCCTTCAAGCACGCCATGGGCTTTCGTGAGACGCTCAGCCTGCACGGCGTCGGTACGTCTGACATTCCGTTCTTGTCCAGCCATGCGATGGACGACCCGTGCATCCTCACCAACCCGCGTGAATCGACCCAGCGTGATGTCGAGGTGGTGTATGGCGAGGCGCTCTGACGAAGCGCTTGCCGGGCTGCTGGGGCTCGGCAGCCAGTCGGCGCGCAAGAGTCATTACCCCGAGCTGCTGGCGCGCCTGGAAGAGCTGGAAGTCGAGCGCAACCGCTATAAATGGCTGTTCGAACACGCCGTACACGGGATCATCCAGGCCAGCCTGCAGGACGGGGTACTGGCGGCCAATCCGGCGATGGCGCGCATGCTCGGTTATGACGATCCGCAGCAGGTGCTGTGGTCGCCGAGCGATCTGGCTCGGCACCTGTTCGTCGGCGGCTTCGACGAGCTGGAAGTGATTCGCCAGGGGCTGAGCCAGGGCCAGGCTCTGCTTGGCTACGAGACGCGCCTGCGCAGGCGCGATGGCAGCACCATCGACGTGCTGATGAACCTGCTGCTCAAGCCTGAAGGCGAGGGCATCTTCGAAGGCTTCGTCGCCGATATCACCGAGCGCAAGCAGGCGCAGCAGCGCCTGCAACAACTCAATGACGAACTGGAGCGCCGCGTCGCGGCGCGCACCTTCGAGTTGCTCGAATCCAACCGCAATCTGCAGCGGCAGATCGAGGAGCGCGAGCGCATCGAGCTGGCCCTGCGCGATGCGCGTGACGCGGCCGAAGCGGCCAACCATAGCAAGGACAAGTACCTGGCCGCGGCCAGCCACGACTTGTTGCAGCCGCTCAATGCGGCGCGCTTGTTGATCTCCACGCTGCGCGAGCGTGAGCTGCCAAGCGCCGAACGCAACCTGGTGGAGCGCAGCCACCTGGCCCTGGAAGGTGCCGAGGATCTGCTGGCGGATCTGCTGGATATTTCCAAGCTGGATCAGGCGGCGATCAAGCCGGATCTCGATGTCTATCGCCTTGAAGAGTTGCTCGCTCCGCTGGCGTCCGAGTTCGACAGCGTGGCGTCGGCCAGTGGTTTGCGCCTGCGCGCGAGAATTGCCAATTATGCGGTGCATACTGATTTCCGCTTGCTGACGCGCATCCTGCGCAACTTCCTCAGCAATGCCTGCCGTTATACCGAACGCGGCGATGTGCTGCTTGGCGCACGTCGGCGTGGCGCTTTCGTCGAGTTGCAGGTGTGGGATAGCGGGCGCGGCATCGCGGCCGATCAGCTGGACAAGATCTTTCTCGAGTTCAGCCAGCTCGAGGTTGGGCGTGCGGCCGAGCGTAAGGGCGTCGGTCTGGGGCTGGCCATCGTCGAGCGCATCGCGCGCATGCTGGGCTACCCGGTGCAGGTGCGCTCGCAACCGGGGCGTGGTTCGGTCTTCAGCATCCGCGTGCCGCTGGCGCAGGAGACTCCGCGTCGCCAGGCACAATCTACGACGCAGGCGGTCCTCGGCAACCCCCTGCCGGGGAGGCGCCTGCTGGTGATCGATAACGAAGTCGACATCCTGCACAGCATGCAGGCGCTGCTCGGGCAGTGGGGCTGCGAGGTGGTCACGGCGGTCGATCTGAACGAGGCCCTGCAGCGTCTGCAGGGCAGGGCGCCAGAGGTGATTCTGGCGGATTTTCACCTCGATCACGGCGTGCTCGGTTGTCAGGTGATTCAGCAGCTACGTGATGAGTTTTCCAGGCCGATTCCGGCGCTGATCATCAGCGCCGATCGCAGCGATGACTGTCGTCGCGAATTGCAGGCGCTGGGTGCGCCTTTGCTGAACAAACCGGTCAAGCCGGGCAAGCTGCGTGCGGTGCTCAGCCAGCTTTTGATGGAAACGTGAACGCGCGCAGACTGGTGGAGTGAACCTGAGCGATTTGGATGCTGTCTATTGGCTACCTCGTCCTTCAGGAGATAACCACAATGACAACTTCCATGAACCCCGTTATGCGCCGTCTGGCAGCTATTACCGCGCTGTTTCACCTGCTGCTGGTGGTGCAGATTCCTGCCGCGAATGCAGCGATGGTCGGCACTCACGAGGTGATCGCCGAGCAGCAGCACAAGGTGGATCAGGAGCAGTTGATGGCCATGCTCGATGACGAGCAGGTGAAGGAGAAACTGGTATCGATGGGCGTCGACCGTGATCAGGTCGAATCGCGTATCGCCAGCCTGACCCCGGCCGAACTGGCGCAGTTCAACCAGCAGTTGGATCAGGCACCAGCCGGTGCGGGTGTGGTCGGCATCATCGTGTTGTTTCTGGTGATCTTCATCATCACTGATATGCTGTGCGCCACCAACATCTTCAATTTCGTCAAATGCATAAATCGCTGATTCGCCTCTGCTGTATCGCATCGATCGTTCTACTCACAGCCTGCGCTCGCTCCCCGGTGTTATCACCGGTGGGCGAGCGTTTGCCTGAGCGGGTGGAACTAACCGACGTTCCCTTCTTCCCCCAGGACGCCTATCAGTGCGGCCCGGCCGCCTTGGCCACCATGCTCAATCAGCGTGGCGTGCTGACCACGCCTGGTGCGCTCAAGGACAAGGTCTACATCCCCAGCCGTGAAGGCAGCCTGCAGGTGGAGATGGTCGCCGCCGCACGCAATCACGAAATGCTGGTGTATCCGCTGCAGCCACGCCTGGAGGCGGTGCTCGCCGAGGTGGCCGCCGGCAACCCGGTGCTGGTGCTGCAGAACCTGGCATTCGACTGGTATCCGCAATGGCACTTCGCGGTGGTGGTGGGTTACGACCGCCGCGAGCGCACGCTGATTTTGCGCTCGGCCACCACGCGCAGGCTCGAAGACAGCTTCAACAGCTTCGACAGAACCTGGGCACGCGGTGGTCGCTGGGCGGTAGTGACCTTGCCACCGGAGCGCTTGCCGGCACAGGCCGACATGCATGTCTGGATGAAGGCTGCCAATGACCTCGAACAAACCGGCAATGCTCAGCCGGCTCGGCGCGCCTATCGCCGCGCCGCCGAGGCCTGGCCGGAGCAGTCATTGCCCTGGTTCGCCCTGAGTAACAGCCGCTACGCCGATGGCGATCGCAAGGGCGCCGAGCAGGCGTTGCGTGAGAGTCTCAAGCGCGAGCCTGCTTTTGCTGCGGGTTGGTTCAACCTGTCGCAAGTATTGGGTGAGCAGGGCTGTGCTGCTGAGGCGCAGCAGGCCCAGGCCTGCGCACAGCGTCTGGCGCCGGAGGATGGGCGCTTCGCCGCATCGCCGAAAGCCAGTGGTTCTGGAGGGCAGTGTCAGGCCTTGCCGGCCTGTCCGTGATGCAAAAGAAAACGGCGCCCGAGCAGACTGTGTGAAAACGTTCTGAACTGAACCGGTTCAATACAAACGCCTCGATTGATTCGGGGCGTTTGTGTTTTTACTGGTGCAATGATGCAAAGTGCAGCGCTCAGGTCAGCAGCTCGATCATGCGGCGTGCCCCGAGTACCGAAATAGCACGTTTGAGGTTGTAGGCTTGCACGGCCATCGCCATCTCAGCTCTCACCCCGCTGAAATGGCGCACTAGAAAACGACCGTTGCCCAGAATCCATTGTTTGAGATTGCCAAAAGGGTGCTCGACGATTGCTCGTCGCCGTCCCATCATCTCAGGATGAGTTTCGAGTCGTTTCTCCATCCGCGCGAACGCCTCTTCGTTGGGATGGCGGCTGATATGACGCCGTTGGGCCTGTGTGCACTTGGCTTTTAATGGGCAGTTCCCGCAGTCCTTGGCACGGGCTGCGTAAAGGCGAGTGCCACGATTGAGCTGTTTGAGCGACAGGGTCTTGCCCGCAGGACATTGGAAGCTGTCGGTCGCAGGATCGTAAGTGAAGTCCTGACGCGCAAACAGTGTGCCGCCGCCCTGGTTGTTGGGCGCGCGATTCACGGGGACGAAAGCCGTAATGCCCGCTTCTTCGCAGGCTTGAAACTGCGCCCCGTTGGAATAACCTGCATCAGCCGTGACGGTCAGCTCAGGCTGCTGCAGAACCGCATGAGTCGCTTTGGCCATCGGCTCCAACTGCTGGTTGTCGGTGCAGTCACTGGTCACTTCGTGATGCACGATCAGGCCATGCTCGGCATCGACAGCGCTCTGCACGTTGTAGGCCACGCAAGGGCTCTTGCCTGAGCAGCGCATCTTCTTGGCATCCGCTTCGCCTTCGACGAACTGTTCCAGGCCCTGCGCCTCCATCAGCGCTTTTACGGTCAAGTTATCGGCATGGCGATCCTGTAGCTGGCGTAGCGCCTGTTTCACCGCTGCCCGGTCAATCGTCTCTTGCGCGTCTTGTGCATCACCCTCATCAAGCTGGGCCAGGTACTGGGCAATGTGTTTTTCCAGCTTCGCTTGTTGACGCTTGAGCTTCTCCACGCTCAGGTGCTTGCGCAGCGAAGCTACCGCTTGGAACTTGCTGCCATCGATGGCCACCAGCTCCCCACTGATCAAGCTCGCCTGGCGACAGAACTGGACGAAAGCCTTGCAAGTCGCCTGAAAGGCCATGCTGTTATCTTTGCGAAAATCCGCGATGGTCTTGAAGTCCGGCGCCAGACGACCCAGCAACCACATCACCTCGATATTGCGCTGGCACTCCGCCTCCAATCGACGAGAGGAGCGAATGCGCTGGAAGTAGCCATATAGGTATAGCTTGAGCAAATCAGCTGGATCGTAGCCAGGGCGCCCAGTCTTGAGCGGCTCAGCCTTGCTGAACCCCAGTACCTTCAGATCCAGACGAGCCACATAGGCCTCGATGACTCGAACTAGATGATCCTCAGGAACCAGCTCTTCCAATGTCGGCGGAAACAGGCTGCTTTGTTGCCGATCTTCACCTTGGATATAGCCCATAAACGACAATGCCCCTATCGACCGATAGAGGCATTGTCTTCAGCTTGCTCTCAGACTGCTAGGTTTTCACACAGTCTGCGAGGGCGCCGTTTTCGTTGATGGGCAGGATTACACGCCGAGCTTGTCACGCAGCGTGTAGTACCAGGCGCCGAGGGCGCTGAAGGGGACCTGGAACATCCGTCCGCCAGGGAAGGGGTAGTGCGGCAATCCGGCGAAGGCATCGAAGCGCTCGGCCTGGCCGCGCAGGGCTTCGGCCAGCACCTTGCCCGCCAGATGGGTGTAGGTCACGCCGTGGCCGCTGCAACCCTGGGAGTAGTAGATGTTGTCGCCGATACGACCGACCTGCGGCAGGCGCGACAGCGTCAGCAGAAAGTTGCCGGTCCAGGCGAAGTCGATCTTCACGTCCTTCAGTTGCGGGAAGGTCTTGAGCATCTTCGGGCGGATGATCGCTTCGATGTTGGCTGGATCGCGTGCGCCATACACCACGCCACCGCCGTAGATCAGGCGCTTGTCGCCGGTGAGGCGGTAGTAGTCGAGCAGGTAGTTGCAGTCTTCCACGCAGTAGTCCTGCGGCAGCAGGCTGGCAGCGACTTCATCGGACAGTGGCTCGGTAGTGATCACCTGAGTGCCGCACGGCATCGATTTGGACGCCAGCTCCGGCACCAGATTGCCGAGGTAGGCGTTACCGGCGACCACGACGAATTTGGCTTTGATACGGCCTTTCGGAGTGTGCATCACCGGGTTGGCGCCGCGCTCGATGCGCGTGGCCGGGGACTGTTCATAGATCACCCCGCCCAGCGATTCCACTGCAGCGGCTTCACCCAGGGCTAGGTTCAGTGGATGGATATGCCCGCCGCTCATGTCCAGCATGCCGCCGACATAGTTCTCGGTAGCAACCACTTCGCGAATACGCTTGGCGTCCATCAGCTCCAGCTGGGTATGGCCGTAGCGCTCCCACAGCTTCTTCTGCGATTCCAGGTGGCCCATCTGCTTGCTGGTCAGCGCGGCGAATACGCCGCCATCCTTGAGGTCGCACTGGATGTCGTACTTGGCGATGCGTTCACGAATGATGCGGCCGCCCTCGAACGCCATCTGCCCGAGCAGTTGCGCCTGCTTGGGGCCGACCGTGCGTTCGATCACGTCGATGTCGCGGCTGTAGCTGTTGACGATCTGTCCGCCGTTGCGGCCGGAAGCGCCAAAGCCAACCTTGGCCGCCTCGACGATGCTCACCTTGAAACCGTTCTCCAGCAGAAACAGTGCAGTGGACAGGCCGGTGTAACCCGCGCCGATGATGCACACATCGGTGTCCACCTCGCCTTGCAGGGTAGGGCGTTGCGGGACGGGGTTGGCTGAAGCGGCGTAATAGGATTGTGGATATGCCGTGTGCGCCATCTTGAACCTCTGTTCTTTATTTTTTACGAATGATTCGATGCTACCTGAGTTGAAAATAGCCGGCTAGTGCCCGTGCAAAATATTCAACGATCCGATTTCGATAAAAAATTGGCCTATTTCAGTGAGTTAGCGAAAAAATCTGTTGACGGCCAAAAAGATCTGCGTAGAATGCGCACCCATCGAAGGCACATAGCTCAGTTGGTTAGAGCACCACCTTGACATGGTGGGGGTCGTTGGTTCGAGTCCAATTGTGCCTACCAAATCGATAAAAAGGGGTCGCTAAGCGACCCCTTTTTTATTGCTCGAATTTTTCGAGCAGGCTTTGCGTGTTTGTTGCAGGCTGCTGCTTGTCAGAGCTCAGGCTTTCTGAAAGCATCCGCACTCTTTACTTCCAGTGACTTGGTTCGGTCTGGTTGGCCCTTGGGCTCCTGCCATTGTTAGGCGGGTATACCGCCGAATCGCTTCCTGGCTCATCCCAACCCACGTGACCTTTGGTAGGGGTCACCACTAGGAGAGGAGGCGCCATGCCCATCATTACTCTTCCCGACGGCAGTCAACGTTCGTTCGATCATCCGGTATCCGTGCTGGAGGTCGCTCAATCCATTGGTGCGGGTCTGGCCAAGGCCACCCTGGCTGGCAAGGTAAACGGCAAGCAGGTCGATGCCTGTGACGTGATCGATACCGATGCCACCTTGCAGATCATCACGCCGAAGGACGAAGAGGGGCTGGAGATCATCCGTCACTCCTGTGCTCACCTGGTTGGGCATGCAGTCAAGCAGCTATATCCGAACGCCAAGATGGTGATCGGGCCAGTCATTGACGAAGGCTTCTATTACGACATCGCCATCGATCGTCCTTTCACGCCGGAAGACATGGCAGCCATCGAAAAACGCATGGCCGAGTTGATCGAGAAGGACTACGACGTCATCAAGAAGATGACCCCGCGCGCCGAGGTCATCGAGCTGTTCAAGGCTCGTGGTGAGGAATACAAGCTGCGTCTGATCGACGACATGCCGGACGAAACGGCCATGGGTCTGTACTTCCATGAAGAGTACGTCGACATGTGCCGCGGCCCGCACGTGCCGAACACGCGCTTCCTTAAGGCGTTCAAGCTGACTCGCATTTCCGGCGCCTACTGGCGCGGTGACTCGAAGAACGAACAACTGCAGCGTGTTTACGGCACTGCCTGGGCGGACAAGAAGCAGCTGGCTGCTTATATCCAGCGCATCGAAGAGGCTGAAAAACGCGATCACCGTCGCATCGGCAAGCAGCTGGATCTGTTCCACCTGCAGGAAGAAGCGCCGGGCATGGTGTTCTGGCACCCCAATGGCTGGACTGTCTACCAGGCGCTGGAGCAGTACATGCGCCAGGTGCAGCGTGAGAACGGCTATGTGGAGGTGCGCACGCCGCAGGTGGTCGATCGCATCCTGTGGGAGCGTTCCGGGCACTGGTCCAACTACGCCGAAAACATGTTCACCACGGCTTCGGAAAACCGCGACTACGCGGTGAAGCCGATGAACTGCCCGTGCCACGTGCAGATCTTCAACCAGGGCCTGAAGTCCTACCGCGACCTGCCGCTGCGCCTGGCCGAGTTCGGTGCTTGCCACCGCAACGAGCCGTCCGGCGCGCTGCACGGCATCATGCGTGTGCGCGGCTTCGTGCAGGACGATGCGCATATCTTCTGCACCGAAGATCAGGTGAAAAAGGAAGCGGCCGACTTCATCAAGCTGACCCTGCAGGTATACTCGGACTTCGGCTTCACCGATATCGCCATGAAGCTCTCGACCCGTCCTGCCAAGCGCGTGGGCTCTGATGAGTTGTGGGACCGTGCCGAGGGTGCGCTGGCCGAAGCACTGAACGAATCCGGCCTGGCCTGGGAATATCAGCCGGGCGAGGGTGCCTTCTACGGTCCGAAGATCGAGTTCACCCTGCGTGACTGTCTGGGTCGTAACTGGCAGTGCGGTACGCTGCAGTACGATCCGAACCTGCCTGAGCGTCTGGATGCCAGCTACATCGCCGAAGACAACAACCGTAAGCGTCCGGTCATGTTGCACCGTGCGATCCTCGGTTCGTTCGAGCGCTTCATCGGTATGCTGATCGAGCACTACGCCGGTTCCTTCCCGGCTTGGCTCGCTCCGACCCAGGCGGTGATCATGAATATCACCGACAAACAGGCGGATTTTGCCCGTGAAGTCGAGAAAACTCTCAATCAAAGCGGTTTTCGTGCCGAGGTTGACTTGAGAAACGAAAAGATCGGCTTTAAAATCCGCGAGCATACCTTGCTCAAGGTTCCCTATCTCTTGGTTATTGGAGATCGGGAGGTCGAGACTCGATCCGTTGCTGTCCGTACCCGTGAAGGCGTCGATCTGGGCTCTCTGCCCATCGAGCAGTTCGCCGCACAGTTGCAGCAAGCGGTTTCCCGGCGTGGTCGCCAAGATTTGGAGTAATAACTATTAAGCGTGAAATGAGACAGGACAAGCGGGCCGCCCCTAAGGCGCCGATCAACGAAAACATCACCGCTCGTGAAGTGCGCCTGATTGGCGCTGACGGCGAGCAGGTCGGTATTGTTTCGATCGATGAGGCATTGCGCGTGGCTGAAGAAGCCAAGCTGGATCTGGTAGAGATCTCAGCTGATGCAGTGCCACCCGTTTGCCGCATCATGGACTACGGCAAGCACCTGTTCGAGAAGAAGAAGCAGGCTGCTATCGCCAAGAAGAATCAGCACCAGCAGCAGATCAAAGAAATCAAGTTTCGTCCAGGGACGGAAGAAGGGGATTACCAGGTAAAACTACGCAACCTGGTACGTTTCCTTGAAGATGGGGACAAGGCCAAGGTATCTCTGAGATTCCGCGGTCGTGAGATGGCTCACCAGGAGCTGGGTATGGAGCTGCTCAAGCGGGTCGAACAAGACCTGATCGAGCTTGGCACCGTAGAACAGCATCCTAAGCTGGAAGGACGCCAGCTGATGATGGTTATCGCACCCAAGAAGCGTAAATAATCTACCGGGCACTGGCAGGCCTGATGGTTATCAGTAGTTAATGAATGCGGAGTACAAAACATGCCAAAAATGAAAACCAAGAGCGGTGCTGCAAAGCGCTTCCTGAAGACTGCTACAGGCTTCAAGCACAAGCACGCTTTCAAGAGCCACATCCTGACCAAGATGTCCACGAAACGTAAGCGCCAGCTGCGTGGCAGTTCGCTGATCGGTCCGTCGGACAAAGCTAAAGTCGAGCGCATGCTGCGCGTTCGTTAATTCGGTCAAGATACTTAGAGGTAATTACTCATGGCTCGTGTTAAGCGTGGCGTTATCGCTCGTGCTCGTCACAAAAAGATTCTGAAACTGGCTAAAGGCTACTACGGCGCTCGTTCGCGCGTGTTCCGTGTTGCCAAGCAGGCTGTCATCAAGGCTGGTCAATATGCCTATCGTGACCGTCGTCAGAAAAAACGTCAGTTCCGCGCACTGTGGATCGCTCGTATCAACGCTGGTGCTCGCGTCAACGGTCTGTCCTACAGCCGTCTGATCGCTGGCCTGAAGAAAGCGTCGATCGAAATCGACCGTAAGGTTCTGGCTGATCTGGCAGTGAACGAAAAAGCGGCGTTTGCTGCGATTGTCGAGAAAGCTAAGGCCGTTCTGGCTTAAGTCCCCCGACAATCACCGGGTTCGCCCGGTGGCAACGTCAAAGATAGGGGAAGAGCCTTAACAGCTCTTCCCCTATTTCGTATCTGGAGTCTGTAAATGGAAAATCTGGATGCATTGGTCTCGCAAGTGCTTGAGGCCGTGCAACGAAGTGAAGATGTCAATGCCCTGGAACAGCTCCGGGTTCAGTACCTTGGCAAGAAAGGCGAACTGACCGCCCTGATGCAGACTCTGGGCAAGCTGTCTGCCGAAGAGCGCCCACAGGCTGGCGCCCTGATCAATACTGCCAAGAATCAAGTGCAAGACGCCCTGAATGCCCGCAAATCCGTGCTTGAGCAGGCCTTGCTCGCCGAGAAGCTGGCGTCCGAGCGGATTGACGTGACCCTGCCTGGTCGTGGCCAGGCATCCGGTGGTCTGCACCCGGTCACTCGCACGCTCGAGCGTGTCGAGCAGTTCTTCACCCATATCGGCTACAGCGTGGCCGAGGGTCCGGAAGTCGAAGACGACTACCACAACTTCGAGGCGCTCAACATCCCTGGCCACCACCCGGCGCGGGCGATGCACGACACCTTCTATTTCAACGCGAACATGCTGCTGCGTACCCACACCTCGCCGGTGCAGGTACGCACCATGGAATCGCAGCAGCCGCCGATCCGTATCGTTTGCCCTGGTCGTGTGTATCGCTGCGACTCCGATATCACCCACTCGCCGATGTTCCATCAGGTCGAAGGCCTGCTGGTCGACGAGGACATCAGCTTCGCTGACCTCAAGGGCACCATCGAGGAATTCCTCCGCGTGTTCTTCGAAAAACCACTGGGTGTGCGTTTCCGTCCTTCCTTTTTTCCCTTCACCGAGCCGTCGGCCGAAGTCGACATGCAGTGCGTGATGTGCTCCGGCAAAGGTTGCCGCGTGTGCAAGCAGACCGGCTGGCTGGAAGTGATGGGTTGCGGCATGGTCCACCCGAACGTGCTGCGCATGAGCGGCATCGACCCGGAGAAATACTCCGGCTTCGCCTTCGGCATGGGTGTCGAGCGCCTGGCCATGCTGCGCTATGGCGTCAATGACTTGCGCCTGTTCTTCGATAACGATCTGCGGTTCCTGGCGCAATTTCGCTAGCAGCCGCCCCTCGTGATCGAATTCGTTTAAGGAGAACAGACAACATGAAATTCAGTGAACAATGGCTGCGCAGTTGGGTGAATCCCGACGTATCCCGCGAGGATCTGGTCGCACGCCTGTCCATGGTCGGCCTCGAAGTCGACGCGGTACAACCGGTGGCCGGGGCCTTCAGTGGTATCGTGGTCGGTGAGATCCTCAGCGCCGAACAACACCCGGACGCCGACAAGCTGCGCGTATGCCAGGTGAGCAATGGTGCCGAGACCTTCCAGGTCGTCTGCGGCGCGCCCAATGCCCGTACCGGCATCAAGATTCCGTTCGCCATGATCGGTGCCGAACTGCCGGGCGACTTCAAGATCAAGAAGGCCAAACTGCGCGGCGTGGAGTCGCAAGGCATGCTGTGCTCGGCTTCCGAACTGCAGATCAGTGACGACAACAGCGGCCTGATGGAGCTGGCGGCTGATGCGCCGTTAGGTAGTGACATTCGCTCCTACCTGCAACTGGACGACGCCAGCATCGAGATCGGCCTGACCCCTAACCGTGGTGACTGCCTGTCGCTCGCCGGCCTGGCTCGGGAAGTCGGCGCCATGTACAGCGCTTCCGTTTCGCCAGTCGCTATCGACACCGTTGCGCCTGCGCATGACGAAGTGCGCCCTGTTGAGGTGCTCGCGCCCAAGGCCTGCCCGCGTTACCTCGGTCGCGTTGTACGCAACGTTGACCTGTCCCGTCCGACCCCGCTGTGGATGGTCGAGCGCCTGCGTCGTTCCGATATTCGCAGCATCGATGCGGCGGTGGACATCACCAACTACGTGATGCTCGAGCTGGGCCAGCCGATGCATGCCTTCGACCTCGCCGAAATCAATGGCGGCATTCGCGTGCGGATGGCTGAAGAGGGCGAGAAGCTGGTGTTGCTCGACGGCCAGGAAGTCAGCCTGCGTGCCGATACTCTGGTCATCGCTGATCATGGCCGCGCGCTGGCCATCGCCGGCGTGATGGGCGGTGAGCACAGCGGTGTGAGCGACAATACCCGCGATCTGTTCCTGGAAAGCGCCTTCTTCGACAATATCGCTGTCGCTGGGAAGGCTCGTTCCTACGGCTTGCATACCGACGCCTCGCACCGCTTCGAGCGCGGTGTCGACTCGCAGCTGGCACGTAAGGCAATGGAGCGTGCTACTGCGCTGCTGCTGGAAATCGTTGGCGGCGAAGCAGGCCCGATCATCGAAGCGAGTAGCGAGGCGGACCTGCCTAGCGTGGCGCCGATCACTCTGCGTGCCGAGCGTATCAGCCAGATGCTGGGCATGGATATGGACGGTGTCGAGGTCGAGCGTCTGCTCACTGCACTGGGGCTGGTCGTCAGCGCTCAGGGTGCCGGCCAGTGGCTGGTCAGCGTGCCGAGTCATCGCTTCGACATCAGCCTGGAAGTGGATCTGATCGAAGAGCTGGGCCGTCTCTATGGTTACAACCGTCTGCCGGTGCGTTACCCGCAAGCTCGCCTGGCGCCGCAGGCCAAAGCCGAAGCGCGTGCTGAGCTGCCGGCGCTGCGTCGTCTGCTGGTCGCCCGTGGTTATCAGGAAGCGATCACCTACAGCTTCATCGACCCGAAGCTGTTCGAGCAGTTCACCCCAGGCGTAGAGCCGCTGCAGTTGGCTAACCCGATTTCTGCCGATATGGCCGCCATGCGCTCCTCGCTGTGGCCGGGGCTGGTCAAGGTGCTGCAGCACAATCTCAATCGCCAGCAGTCGCGCGTGCGTCTGTTCGAGAGCGGCCTGCGTTTTGTCGGTCAGCTGGAAGGTCTGCAGCAAGAAGCCATGCTCGCTGGCGTGATCACCGGCAGCCGTCTGCCCGAAGGCTGGGCCAACAGCCGTGATAGCGTCGACTTCTATGACCTGAAGGCCGATGTCGAGGCGCTGTTGGGTTATGCCGGTGCGGCCGATGCCTTCAGCTTCGTGCCGGGTGAGCATCCTGCTCTGCATCCGGGCCAGACTGCTCGCATCGAGCGGGAAGGGCGCCTGGTGGGCTTCATCGGTGCTCTGCATCCTGAGCTGGCCAAGACATTGGGCCTGGATCAGCCGGTGTTCCTCTTCGAGCTGGTGTTGGCCGAAGTGGCTGCTGGTCGCATGCCAGCATTCAGCGAGTTGTCGCGCTTCCCTGAAGTGCGTCGTGACCTGGCGCTGTTGGTCGACCGCGAGCAGCCGGCCGAGGCTGTGCTGGGCGCAATCCGTGAAACGGCGGGAGAATGGCTGACAGACCTCAAGCTATTTGACGTCTATCACGGTAAAGGTATTGATCCGCTTAGAAAAAGCCTTGCTGTCGGCTTGACCTGGCAACATCCATCGCGCACTCTTAATGACGATGAGGTGAGTACTACTACGCAAAATATCCTCACCTGCCTCGAACAAAGGTTCAACGCCACGTTAAGGAAGTAGCGTATGGGGGCTCTGACGAAAGCTGAGATGGCGGAACGTCTGTATGAAGAGCTCGGCCTGAACAAACGGGAAGCCAAGGAACTGGTGGAGCTGTTTTTTGAAGAGATCCGCCAGGCTCTTGAGCTGAACGAACAGGTCAAGCTGTCCGGGTTCGGCAACTTCGACTTGCGCGACAAGCGCCAGCGACCCGGCCGTAACCCGAAAACAGGGGAAGAGATTCCAATCACGGCTCGCCGTGTGGTCACTTTTCGTCCAGGGCAAAAATTGAAAGCCAGGGTCGAGGCATATGCTGGAACCAAGTCATAACGACGAACTACCGGCAATTCCCGGCAAACGCTACTTCACCATTGGTGAGGTCAGTGAACTCTGCGCGGTCAAGCCCCACGTTCTACGTTACTGGGAGCAGGAATTCCCACAGCTGAATCCGGTGAAGCGGCGGGGTAACCGTCGCTATTACCAGCGTCAGGATGTGCTGATGATTCGGCAGATTCGTGCACTCCTGTACGATCAAGGCTTCACCATCGGTGGCGCACGCCAGCGCCTTTCCGGTGACGAAGCCAAAGACGACACCACCCAGTATCGTCAGATGATCAAGCAGATGATCGTCGAGCTCGAGGATGTTTTACACGTGCTGAAGAAGTAGGGCTAAGAAAAAGTTGCCTTATTTCAAAAGCTTAATGTATAGTTCCTTCCGCTTTCGGTCATCCGGAAGCATTGTCGGGGCGTAGCGCAGCCCGGTAGCGCACTTGCATGGGGTGCAAGGGGTCGAGTGTTCGAATCACTCCGTCCCGACCAAAAAACCCTAGAAAATCCAAGCACTTACGGGTGCTTGGATTTTTTTATGCTCGTCGTTTTTCTGTCTTGGGCTGATTTCCGGTATTTTGGTCACCGTTGGGTCACCGTTGGGTCACCGTTAGATCATTTGTGCGTGTTCGAACTGGTGGATTCCATTGCCGAGATGCTTTCGTGTTGTGAAAGTCCTCTGTTTCGTGCCTGTGTGGCATATGACAGAGGGGTAGTGTTTTGAGAATTATTCGTTTGAGGGGTGTGGTTAGCTCCACCGGTTTGGCGAGATCTACAATCTACAAGCTCATCAGTTTGGGGGAGTTTCCCAAACCTGTCCCTCTGGTTGGGCGTAGCGTCGGTTGGATTGAAAGCGAGGTGCACGACTGGATCCTGGCCAGGATTCAGGAGCGCGACCTGACTGAGGGAACTGCTTCGCGTCCCACCGGCCTCTGAGTGTCGCCAGCTAGAACGGACCATCTGCGCAATGGCTGGCTACGGCTGGTCATGGCGCTTATGCCGCGTGGAGAGGTCTGCATTCTCAGCTAACTCTCCCAAAATGTGATCTGGCAAATCCCCTGGCAGGCTTGGCAATATTGCTCGCCATTGCTTGGTTTCGTCGGGGTGGTCTTCTTGGGGGTGAGCTGCTCTCTAGTGATATAGCTAATAGCTACCGACTATCATTATCTATATTTCAATAGTTTATACCATGGCATTGCTGCACAGTACCTACCCACTGCCCAGTCAGGGATAGTCCATCGTAAAAAATCACTAGACCACCTTCTGGTATGCCTTAAACAACGAGGGATACCACCATGAACAATCGCAAGACCTACACCCACCTCCCCCAATCTGACATTGCTCTCCAGATCGAGCGACTTGTCCAGGTCATCGAAGACTCTGACTCACCGGCATACCGAATCAAGCAGACTCGTACGGGTTACGAGCGTGTCGAAGAGACCAGGCTCTCCCGGTACTTGACGCACATCAAGCAGATGGTCGACCTGTTCGATGATCGTGTGCCCTACGACTACAGCGAGCACCTGCAAGCGTTCAGGGCTGCATGTCAGGACATCGGGCTGGAGCGTCACCCTAATGGCCCGGTCTGCCTGAATGAAGGGGGCACTGCCTACCTGGATCATCATCGCAGCATGAACGTCTTGGTCGCCCGGATCCGTCAACTGACTCGTGAACGGTGGTATCGCCGCAAGACAGATGACCACCGCTATCAGGCCAGGAAGCAGGAGATCCAAGTCTGCGACTACGCCGATGCCTTATGTGAGCTCTATTCGCGTATCACCATCGTCAGGGTCGACTTCCATTACCGTGCTGCGGCGCAGGCTAGGCTACGTGCCGAGCACGTATTCGATGACCTGGATGATCTGATCTACGAGCACAGACGGAACCCGATCTTCGAGCATCTCATCGGCCACATTTACTCGGTCGAGCAAGGTGATCACCACGAGGGCAGGGGCTACCACATCCATGCTGCTTACTTCTTCAATGGCAACGAGGTGCGTGGCGATGTCTACAAGACCATCCAGCTAGGCGAGTTGTGGGAAGACATCACCCGTGGCCAGGGCTATTCGCATAGCTGTAACCATGACAAGGAGCAGCATGGAGACGAGTGTGGTATCGGTCGCATCAAGAGGAATGATCGAGGGATTCGGCGCCATGTACACAAGGTGGTGAAGTATCTCGTCAAGGATGCTCAGCATCTGCGCTTGAGGCCCGAGGGAGCTCGATGCCTAAGGACGGGAATGCTCCGATAGTCGAACATCATGGGCGAGGATGGTGTGTCTCAATACCGCATCCATCGTTTGAACGGAAGATCTGTCCACTTTGGTTACATGCCAAAAGTGGACAGGTCGCCATGGCAGGAACGCCTCGCTATGGTCGAGCGATCACCTACCCGGAGGTTTGCCATGTTCACTTTGCTGATCTCGCCTCATGATGTCCTGGCCCTTGTCTGTCTTGTAGCGATCTTGCTCGGACTGGCCAGGCTGGCCTATGGCGGTGCAGTCCAGTGAGCGTCCGGACTTCGATATCGCGGCGGTATCGATCCTGCTAGTCAGGTTGCTCATCGTGAACAGCCTGTCAGACTGCATCTGCTGGGGTTGCTGGGGGCGCTGCTGACTCAGCCCCACAGGTTGTTGCAGATCCGCTGCACAGCCGCGTTGGCCGCTCGGCGATCAAATCCTTCGGGGTCGAAACAGCCACCGGCCCATTCCAGTGCGTTTCGGCCTTCCTCGCTGGCCGGTTGCTGGATCAGTGCCAGAAAATCCAGATAACCCGGCACACCGCCTACATCCTCAGGAGGGCAGGCGCGGGCGCCATCCAGCACCTCGCACCAGGTGCCCGTGAAGTCGCAGGGCTCGATAGTCTCCACGGCGATCACATGCTGCCAGCTATCGCCAAAGTCGTAGAGATAGCGCAGCCGGTCTGCCTCCTTGAAGACACGACGCAGTTTAGTTTTTCGGTCATCCAGCACGTCGTCGTACTGGTACATCAGCTCGGCATCCAGCGGCATATAGGTGTTCAAGCCATTACTGAACTCATGCAAATGGCAGCTGTGCCAGCCAAAGGCCGCCTGAATGAAGTGGTGCAGTTTGCGTAGGGTGCAGTCGCCGCTCACCCTGATGCGCCGCCAGATCGGCGGATCGAGCTGCAACGGCTCTAGCTGGATATGTAGGGTGTAGAGCAGGGGGTGGGCGGCCATACGGGCTCCATCTTTCAGTGATAAAGCCAGGGCTTCAATTCATCGAGGTTGGCTACGACAATCTGCTGAGCTTCCGCCTTGGCATGCACCTTGGTCGGGTCGATCTGGTAGCGCTGCAACACGTATTGCACCAGCGCGCCACGGGTCTCGATCAGTAGCTGACCGTTCTGCATGCCATAGTCTGCCTCGATAATGGCGCGCTGCTCGGGCTTCAGGCGCACGTCTGGCTCGATAACCACCGCAAGCTCGGTATTCCACCCGCTATCTAAGTCTCTGCTGTGCTCCGACTGGTCATCCATAAGCCCAGGCTCACCGCGGAAACGGCTGAGCACAAAGTCCCGGTAATCCCCGTTCTTCTCGCAGTAAGCGCGTACATGCCAACGCATGCCTGTGTAGATCAGGGTATGCGGGGCGATCAACCTGGTCTCAACGTCCGGGGTACTGAAAGACACATACTCGCACTCCAGTCGCAGCCCTTCTCGACAGGCTTTGAGCAGAGGGCGCAATACCTCCGGGCGTACTGAGCGATCTGGTACGCCCAGCACTTCGGTGTGCGCATAGGCCAAGGCGAGCCCGTCGATATGAGGCGCCCGCTCGTAGTTTTGATTAAGCAGATGCAGGTAGGCGCTGGCGCTGTCGTCAATGAACAGTGGTTTGAAGTGGCGGCTCGGTACATACCCCTTCAAATGCTTGTCGTATTCCAGGTTCTTCGGCGCGTGCTCATTGATGTAGGTGTTGATGTCCTTCGATGCCTGCTGGCGGCTGATGCCGAAGCTCTGCATCAGGTGGCCTGTAGTTAGGCGACCCTCCCACCAGGTCACGGTCTCTATCAGCCGATAGCGCAACGCCAGATCCCAGCGCACGGATTCGATTGCTTGCTTGCGTTTCATGGCTTCTCCATCTGCTCGAAAACTTTACCTGTACGGGCAAACACTCTAGATACGTCTAGTCACGCTACATATCTTGATTGGCACAAGCAAGCCGGCAGTTCTGGCTAACCCGAGAAGTGCAATCAAGGAGTAGTGAAATGGCATTGATCAACTGTATCGAGTGCGACCGTATGGCCAGCGACCAAGCGGCTGCATGCCCACACTGTGGCGCGCCTATCGCCAAGCAGACTGCCGCCGTTCAGATACCGCCCGCCCAAGCCGTTAGCCGCAGTGTTGGCTTCTGGCTGGGCGTCGGGATTTTTCTCTTCCCGGTCATTTTTGTCTGGTTTCTGCTGCGCCAGGGGCATAGCACTACCAGCCGGATAGTCGGTTTTGCATGGCTGGCGCTGATGCTGGTTGCGATGGCTTCAGGGGAGCGTCCGTCCGGCAAGGCTGCTGCGCCCACGACTAGCCAGAGTCAGCCTGCAGAGGTGGCAGCCCCGGTTGTGCCCGTGTTTGAAGTAAGCGCTCAGCAACTGGCTCAGGCGTATGACCGCAATACGGTCGCAGCCGATCAGCAGTTCAAAGGTAAGCGCTTCAAGGTCACTGGCGTGGTGGAGTCGATCAATACCGATTTATTCGGTAATCCTTACGTCACCCTGCGTGGCGGGGTAAACCAGTTCATGGAGCCGCAATTCCAGCTCGATGACGCCCATGCCTGTTGGCGCTGATGGAAAATTGACCCACCCTGCCGATTGAAATTTGACCCAGGGCGGATTGCTGATTTTGTTACCAGCAACTGTGGATAAGTCTACCAGCGCAGCTGCTTTTGAACCCACTCCCTCGCTGTCCCAGTTCAGCTGTTGAAGACCTGCCACATGCAGCCATGCAGCAGGCCGTCGTCACCATGAAATCAGAACGACTCATCGTCCTCCGGTTCCTAGCCGCCCTTACGCTTTCGCTCCCGTGATTTGATCTTGGCCTGGGCCGCCAAGCTACTGTGTTGCAGGCGATAGGACTCGTTACCGGTTTCGACGATGTGGCAGTGGTGGGTCAGCCGATCCAGCAGGGCGGTGGTCATCTTGGCGTCGCCGAACACGCTCGACCATTCGGCGAAGCTCAGGTTGGTGGTGATCACCACGCTGGTGTGTTCGTACAGCTTGGACAGCAGGTGAAACAGCAACGCACCGCCAGCCTGGCTGAACGGCAGATAACCCAGTTCGTCGAGGATGACCAGATCCATGCGCAGCAGTGCCTGGGCGATCCGCCCGGCTTTGCCGTCGTGTTTTTCGCGCTCCAGCAGATTGACCAGATCGACCGTGGAGTAGAAGCGCACGCGCTTGCCATGCCGGGTGATGCCGGACACGGCCAGCGCGGTGGCTAGGTGGGTTTTACCGGTGCCTGGCCCACCGATCAGCACCACGTTCTGCGCGGTGTCGGTAAAGGCCAGGCTGGCCAGCTCGCTGATCAGGCGTGCGTCGGCGCTAGAGGCGTTGAAATCGAAGCTGGCCAGATCGCGGTGCATCGGCAGCTTGGCCATGTTCATCTGGTGGCTCACCGAGCGCATGGCGCGATCTGTGTGCTCTTGTTCCAGCAGGTGTTCGAGCAGCCACTTGGACGAGGCTGTGTTCGACTCACCCTGTGCAGTTAACTCCGCCCAGGCCGTGGCCATGCCGTGCAGGCGCAGCTCCTTGAGTTCCGCCATCAAATCACGCATGACCGACCTCCTCGGCCTGGCCACGCAGGCGGTCGTAGCGCGCCGTGTTAGCGACGGGGGCTTCCTTGAGCGACAAGTGGGTTTCGACGCTGGGTGGTGGTTCGGTCGCGGCCAGGCGCGCCACGACATTGAGGATGTGTTCGGCGCTCAGGCTGCCGCTTTCCAGTACCAGCTCAACAGCCACCAACACCGCATCGAGCCCGGCGACCGGTACGGCAGCCAGAACTTGCGCCATGATCCGGTCACCGCCGGCATGACGCCCCAGACCGTGCTTAAGTTGACGCAGCGGCGCCGGCAGATCAGCAAAGGGCGCGCCGTTGCGCAGCGCACCGGGCTTGCGTTCGATCAGCGGGAGGTAGTGCTGCCAGTCATAGCTGACCTGGTCGCGATCCAGCAAGCGGACATGGCTGGCGATCAGCGCGTCGTCAGCCACCACCTCGATTCGCGTCGGATACAAACGGCTGCTGACCCACTTACCCGCGTACTCACACGGCACCGAGTAGCGGTTGCGCCCGACGCTGACCAGGCAGGTGCTGGAGACCCGCGCAGGCCGCTCGACGTAACCGTCGAATGGCGCTGGCACAGGCATCAGTTCAGCGCGCTCCAACTCAAGCACTTCGGCCACACTCAGCCCGCTGTATTGAGGGTGCGTCAGCTCGTTCCAAAGCGCGCGGCAGCGCTGGCCCAGCCAGGCATTGAGTTCCTCGAAGGAGTGAAACTGACAGTCCTGGGCGTCTAGCCAGATACGCCTGCGGCTGTCTTGCACGTTCTTTTCAACGATGCCCTTTTCCCAACCAGCGGCGACGTTGCAGAAGTCCGGATCGAACAGGTAATGCGCGCACATCACCGCAAAGCGTGCATTCACCGCCCGGCCTTTGCCCTTATTGACCTTGTCGACGGCGGTCTTCATGTTGTCGTAGATGCCCCGGCGCGGCACGCCGCCCAAGGCGCCGAACGAGCGTGTATGGGCGTCAAATAACATCTCATGGCCCTGGCTCGGATACGCCACAAGCCAGAACGCACGGCTGGCACACAGCTTCAGATGTGCCACCTGCATACGCCGGTAAATGCCGCCGACCAGCAAGCCTTCCTCGCTCCAGTCAAACTGAAACGCCTCGCCAAGAGCAAAGGTCAGCGGCACAAAGGCCTGCGACGCCTTGCCCTGTCCCCCTCGCCAGGCACGGATAAACGCGGTGAGCTGGCTGTAGCCACCGTCATAACCATCGGCTTTGATTTGCGCCAACAGCGCCTTGGCACTGCGCCGCTGTTGCTTGGGGCGCAGCGAATCGGCTTTTAGCGCCTGCTCTAGCGTGGCGTGAAAAGGGCTGAGTTTGTTAAAGATCGCGCGGCGTTGGTACACCGGCTGCTTGGCCTCAGGTGCTCTGACCCACTTGCGAATCGTGTTGCGCGCCAGCCCGGTGCGCTTGGCTATCTCATGCAGCGACAGCTTGTCGCGGAAATACATCCGCCGAATTTTGCCCATCATTTCCATACTGATCACCCTGTGTTCTCCTGCTCAAAAATTGAGCAGAAGCAGTTGAACACCTGGGTCAGTTTTCAGTCGGCAGAACAGCCTCTACTGGGTCAGTTTTCGGTCAGCGGCAACACACTGTGGGAAGAAGCACGAGACCACATGATCGCCCGGGCGGAACTCATCGACCCCCGCACCCACGGCCTCGACCACGCCAGCACCGTCGGACATCAGCACGCGCCGGTCAGCGGTCGGGATGCCGCCATTGGCGACCAGCAGATCGTGGAAGTTCAGCGAGCTGGCATGTATACGCACTCGAATCTCGCCCGGCCCCGGCTGACCGGGGTCGGCCATCTCGACGATATTGATCTGCTGCAAACCGGCGGGAGCTTTCAGGATCGCCGCTTTCATACGCGGGCCTTACGGGCAGCGGCAACCATGCCGTTGAGCCACGCCTGGTGACCGTTGATCATCGGGTTGCTGGGGTCATTGGCCAGGGCTTCGGCCGGCTTACCTTTCTGCGTTTCCTGGGTGAGGATGCGCACGCGGTTGCCGGACAGATCTTCGATCAGCCAGGCGTGGTGAACGTCCAGACGCTCGTCGGTACCCTCTTCGCCAGCCCAGCCATGCCAGGCCACTCGTGCAGGTTGGCCGAGCACTGGTGCGACATGCTCGACCACTTGGGCTTCGACGGGGAAACCGAAGGTCTTGAAGAAGAAGCGCACGCCTTGTTCCAGCTCCGGCCCCTTGTTGTCATAGAAGCGGATGTCGGAAGAGTTGGCGTAATAGGTCGGCCACATGGCCGGTACGTTCAGAAGAGGCCAGATGTCGGCGACGCTGAGGCCGCTTACGATGACTTCATTAGAGCAGAAGTTTTCGGTAAAGCCCGGAACATAGCCTTTCGGCCAAACGATATCGCTCATGGTGGTTCTCCTAGTCACTTTGGAGCCGTCTGGCCTTCACAGGCATCTACGGCGTTGGCGACCATGATCGCCAGTCATGAGATATAAGAAAAATCGTCAATTATTATGGTTGGTATTATTCATGCTTGTATTAGCCACTAAAGCAGCGATTGAAAGGTAGTGCGGCGCAGTTGCAATACCTGACTGTCAGGGCCGGCCCGCGCGGGTTGGTAACCGAAATCCTGTTGGTTTCATCAATTAGTTTGCCCAGCTCGTCAACCGAGTGGTGACGGATCTCGCCCATTCCAATTTGACAGTGAGGAGATAGCGTCTAGGTTCAAGAACGAGCCTAAAGCGCTCGTCTTACTCACTTACAAGGAACGTTAAGATGATGAAAGCCTACCTTTCCTCCGTGCTATTCGCCGTTCTCACCTCCCTCTCCCTTGCTGCTTCGGCAGTAGAAACTTCGAAGACTGAACCAGCCGCTACGGCCTCTGCGCAGGTTGCCCAGGCAGTTACCGTCAATCTGAATACTGCTGATGCCGACACTCTCCAGCGCGAGTTGGCGGGTATCGGAGCAACCAAGGCGCAGGCAATCGTGGCTTATCGTGAGGCTCACGGTAACTTCGCTTCGGTTGACGAGTTGCTTGAAGTCAAAGGTATCGGTGAGGCGACTCTGGATAAGAATCGCGACAAGCTCAGGGTTGATTGACGCCTGCTGCTGTCGTTACCAAGGCCGGTCGTTGACCGGCCTTTTAGTTATTTGGTCGGCCTCAAATGCTTCAGGTCGTTTGTGACATAGGCGTTGATGACGCACCTTGTCGCCAAATGCTGGCAAACTTGCGCTTCGATTTTCGACAGGAGTCAGTCGATGCCCGCCAGCCCGGAGTTGTCCCCCGGCCTTATCGTCATCCACGGTAACCACCTCGAAGAGCTGCGTGCGCTGGCGGTGCAGTGGATGCGGCGCTATCCATTGCGGCCGCTGGAGAATGAGGTGCTGCTGGTGCAGAGCAACGGCATCGCCCAGTGGCTCAAGCTGGCGTTGGCCGAGCGTGACGGCTGTGGCATCGCGGCGGCGCTGGACGTTGACCTGCCGGCGCGCTTTCTCTGGCAGGCGTACCGTAACGTGCTGGGCAAGGACGCGATCCCGCAGCAATCGCCTTTGGACAAGGCGCCGCTGACCTGGCGTCTGATGCGGCTGTTGCCGGGCCTGTTGGCCGAGGAGGCGTTCGCTCCGTTGCGCCGCTTCCTCGCTGATGATCAGGACCTGCGTAAGCGCCACCAACTGGCCGAGCGCCTGGCCGATCTGTTCGACCAATATCAGGTCTATCGCGCCGACTGGCTGGCGGACTGGGCCGCCGGGCATGATCGTTTGCGTACCTCGCGCGGTGGCGAAAGGATGCTGGAGGGCGATTCCCGTTGGCAACCCGCACTGTGGCGTGCCTTGCTGGTGGATGTCGGCGAGCAGCACCTGGCTGAAAGTCGCGCTGGCGTGCATCCGCGTTTCGTCGCGCGCATGGGTGAGCTGGATGCAGCGCCCCCTGGACTGCCCCGGCGCATCACCGTTTTCGGTATTTCCTCATTGCCGGCCCAGGTGCTGGAAGCGCTGGCGGCCATGGCGCGTTTCAGCCAGGTCATGCTCTACATGCACAACCCTTGTCAGCACCACTGGGGCGATATCGTCGAAGACAAGGATCTGCTGCGCCACGAATACCGCCGCCAGCAGCGCAAGGGCAGACCAAGCGCCCAGATCGGCCTTTTCGAGCAGGAGGATATGCACCAGCACGGGCAGCCGTTGCTCGCAGCCTGGGGCAAGCAGGGGCGTGACTATATCAATCTGCTGGATCAGTACGACGAGCCGCAGCGTTACCGCGAGCAGTTCGAGCGCATCGACCTGTTCAGTCCGGCCAACGAGAACAGCCTGCTTGGCCAACTACAGAACGATATCCTCGACCTGCGTCCGCTGGCGGAAACCCGCAGCACCTGGCCGCCGGTCGACCCCGCGCGTGATCATTCGCTGCGTTTTCATATCGCCCACAGCGCTCAGCGCGAGGTGGAGGTGTTGCACGATCAACTGCTGGCCAGCTTCAGCGAGGACGCCACGCTACGGCCGCGCGACGTGATCGTCATGGTGCCGGACGTCAATGCCTACGCACCGCATATTCAGGCCGTGTTCGGCCAGTTCGCCAGCGACGACCCGCGTTTCATCCCCTTCACCTTGGCCGACCAGGGGCTGCGCGGTAAGGAGCCAATGATCATCGCGCTGGAGCATTTGCTGCGTCTGCCGGAAAGCCGCTTCAGCGTAAGCGAGATTCTTGATCTGCTGGATGTTGCCGCGTTGCGTCAGCGCTTCGCCATCGCCGAGGATCAGCTACCCACGCTGCGCCGCTGGCTGGAGGGTGTCGGTGTGCGTTGGGGGCTGGATGCGAGCCAGCGGCAATCGCTGGGCCTGGGTGAGAACCTGGAGCAGAACACCTGGCGCTTTGGCCTGCGGCGCATGCTGCTGGGTTACGCAGTGGGCAAGGCCGATGCTTTTGCCGGTATCGAACCTTACGACGAGATCGGCGGGCTCGATGCTGCGTTGATCGGCCCGGTAACGCGCCTGCTGGAAACCCTCGACCGGCACCTGCAGCAAATGCGTGAGCCGGCCACACCGGGGCAGTGGGGCGAACGCTTACGCAGCGTGCTCGACGATTTCTTCCTGCCACAAAACGACCGCGAAGACGTGCTCACGACTCAGTTGCTCGATGCGCTGGAGGCCTGGCTGGAGCTGTGCGAGGCTGCGACGCTGGACGAAGCGCTGACTCTGCCAGTGGTGCGCGAAGCCTGGCTCGGCGGGCTCGATCAGGGGCGGCTGAGTCAGCGCTTTCTAGCCGGTGCGGTGAATTTCTGCACGCTGATGCCGATGCGCGCGATCCCTTTTCGTCAGGTCTGCCTGCTGGGCATGAACGATGGCGACTATCCGCGCAGTCAGGCGCCGCTGGATTTCGATCTGATGGCCGGTGATTACCGCCCCGGTGACCGCTCACGCCGCGAGGATGATCGCTATCTGCTGCTCGAAGCACTGCTGGCAGCACGTGATCGTCTCTATATCAGCTGGGTAGGGCGCAGCATTCGCGACAACAGCGAGCGCCCGCCGTCCGTGTTGGTCGGCCAGTTGCGCGACCACCTTGGCAGTGCCTGGACGCTGGCCGATGGCGGCGACGTTCTGCATGGCCTGACCACCGAGCATCCCTTGCAGCCTTTCAGTCGCCGTTACTTCAACGGCGAGGCGCAACTGTTCAGCTATGCTCACGAGTGGGCGGCCCTGTATGACCAGGCCTCGGCGGGCGAGAGCGCTGCGCCGTTATTGGCCTGGGAAGAGGGACATCAGCTCACGCCTGAGCTGTTGCAGTCGTTCCTGCGTGACCCTGTGAAGTGTTTTTTCACCCGCCGCCTGAAGGTGTTTCTCGATGAACAAGAGCAGGCGCAGCTCGACAGCGAGCCATTCGCCCTCGACGGTCTGCAGCGCTACCAGTTGCAGGAAACCTTGCTCAAGGCGGCGCTAGCGGGCGACGGGGACCACGACGATGCGCTGAGGGCAGCAGCCGACCGTCTGCAGCGCAGTGGTGTCCTGCCGCTGGCTGGTTTCGGCGAACAGTATCGCAACGCCTTGCTGGAGCCTCTGCCGGCGCAGTTGCGGCGTTATCAGGGGCTCTGCCTGTGCTGGTCGACCCTGCTGGAATCCCCGCAGCGCCTGACCTTCGCCGCAGCCGGTGTTCAGCTCGACGGCTGGCTCGCCGGGCTGCGGCAGAAGGCCAATGGCAGCCTCGCACGGCTGGAACTGGTGCCAGGCGCGCTGCACAAGGACAAGAGCTGGAAGTGGCATCGTCTGCTGCGACCCTATGCGCTGCATGTCATCGCGTCGGCCTGCGGTGTGCCGCTGATCACCTTGCTCGTCGGGGAGGATCGCAGCTTGGCGTTCGAGCCACTACCTGTGGAGCACGCAGCCCTTGTACTGAGCACTTGGCTGCAAGCCTGGGGCGCCGGCATGCAGGCACCTCTGCCGGTCGCCCTGAAAACCTCGTTGGCCTGGTTGCAGGACAATAACGAGGACAAGGCCCGTGGTGTCTACGAGGGCAGCTACAACCTCACAGGTGAAGTCCAGGGCAGCGCCAGTCTGGCCAGGCAGTTCCCGAATTACGCCGCCCTTACCGCCGATGGTCAGTTTCCGGCATGGAGCGAACAACTCTACCAGTCGCTACTCGACAGTCATCCCCAGGCGCTCGAGGAGGACGCAGCATGAGCCAACAGCGCCCACTGGCCCTGACGTTTCCCCTGCACGGCAGCCGCTTGATCGAGGCCAGCGCCGGTACGGGCAAGACCTTCACCATTTCCGCGCTCTACCTGCGGCTGATTCTCGGGCATGGAGGCGACGCCGCGTTCCGCGAGGCGTTGCTACCGCCGCAGATTCTGGTGGTGACTTTTACTGATGCGGCCACGCGCGAACTGCGCGACCGGATTCGTGCGCGTCTAGTCGAGGCCGCGACCGTATTCCGCGGTGATGCCCAGGGCGATGACCTGCTGCGTGAGCTAAGCGGTGATTTTGCCCAGACGCAGTGGGACGAGTGCGCCCGCCGCCTGGAGTTGGCAGCGCAGTGGATGGACGAGGCCGCCGTGTCCACCATTCACGGCTGGTGTCAGCGCATGCTGCGTGAGCATGCCTTCGACAGCGGCAGCCTGTTCAGTCAGACCCTGGAGACCGACCACAGCGAACTGTTGGCCGAGGTGGTGCGCGACTATTGGAGGCAGCACTGCTATCCGTTGCAGGGCGCCGCGCTGGAGTGGGTGGCAAGCGTCTGGGGGACTCCCGACGGTCTTGGCGCCAGGCTGCGTCCCTTACTGGGTGAGGAGAGTGAGGGGACGACGCAGTCGTTGGGCGAGTTGCTCGATCACGCGCTGCAGCAGCGTGATCAGGCGCTGGTCGAGCTCAAGTCGCCTTGGCTGACCTGGGCCGAGGAGCTGCAGCTGTTGCTGGATGCAGCGGTGGCGGCCAGGCAAGTGGACGGCAAGAAAATCCAGGCGCGCTTCTACAACCCCTGGCTGGCCAAGTTGCGCGAGTGGGCTGGCGGCGAAGAGCCGCGTCTCGACCTGGGTACAGGCTTCACTCGGCTGACCCCCGACGGCCTGGCCGAAGCCTGGAAGGGCGAGGCGCCTGATCATCCCGCGCTGGATGCCATGGCACTACTCAAGGCGCAACTTGATGCGCTGCCTGATCCCGCTGACGCGGCTTTGCGCCACGCGGCGGCTTGGGTTCGCCAGCGCTTCGACTGGGAGAAACGCCAGCGTGCGGAGATGGGCTTCGACGACATGCTCGTGCGCCTGGACGCTGCCCTGCAAGGCGGCAATGGCCCGCGCCTGGCCGAGGTTATCCGCCGTCAGTTCCCGGTGGCGATGATCGATGAATTCCAGGACACCGACCCGCTGCAGTACCGCATCTTCGATACGCTCTACGAGGTCGAAGCCAATCGCGCCGACTGCGGCCTGTTCATGATCGGTGACCCCAAGCAGGCCGTCTATTCCTTCCGTGGCGCCGACATTCACACCTACCTGCGCGCGCGCCGGGCCACGTTCGGTCGGCATTACAACCTGGAAAAGAACTTCCGCTCCAGCCAGTCCATGGTCGATGCCGTTAATGGCGTTTTCCTGCGGGCTGAGCAGCGCGAGGGCGGTGAGGGTGCGTTTCTGCTGCGCGATGATCTGCCTTTTATCGAGGTGGGCGCGCAAGGTCGACGCGAAGTATGGAGTGTCGACGGCCAGGCGCAACCAGCCCTGACGGTGTGGCAATTGGAGAGCGACGAGCCGGTTGCCAAAGGCGCCTATCTGGATGTCATGGCGGCGGGTGCAGCCAGTGAGATCGTGCGTCTGCTGGATCTGGGCCAGCGCGGGCAGGCCGGCTTTAGCAAGGAGGGTGCGCTCAGTACCCTGCGGCCCAGCGACATCGCGGTGCTGGTGCGCGACTTCAACGAGGCACAGGCCATTCGCGGCGAACTGTCGGCTCGTGGCGTGCGCAGCGTCTACCTCTCTGACAAGGATTCGGTGTTCGCCGCCCAGGAAGCACGCGACCTGCTGCTGTGGTTGCGCGCCTGTGCCGAGCCAGATCAGGATCGCCCGCTGCGCGCAGCGCTGGCCAGTGCGACGCTGGGGCTGGCGTTGACCGAGCTGGAGCAGCTCAACCTCGACGAGCGCACCTGGGAGCGCCGCGTCATGCAGTTCCGCGACTATCGCCAGCGCTGGCAGCGCCAGGGTGTGCTACCGATGCTGCGCCAGCTGCTGCAAGACTTCGAGCTGCCGCAACAGCTGATGGGGCGTGACGATGGCGAGCGAGTACTGACTAATCTGTTGCATCTGGCTGAACTGCTGCAGCAGGCCGCCACTGAACTCGATGGCGAGCTGGCGCTGATTCGTCACTTGAGTGAGCCGCTGGCAGGCGAAGGCCAGGCGGTCGATGAGCAGGTGTTGCGCCTGGAGAGCGATGAGGCGCTGGTGCGCGTGGTGACCATCCACAAATCCAAGGGTCTGGAGTATCCCTTGGTTTTCCTGCCATTCATCTGCGCCTTCCGCCCGGTGGATGACAAGAAGCCGCTGCAGATCCATGACGGCGAACGCCGACGCTTGGTGCTCAAGGCCGATGAGGACAGTTTGGCGCGCGCCGAGCGTGAGCGCCTGGGTGAAGACCTACGCCTGCTTTATGTGGCGCTGACCCGTGCCCGTCATGCCTGCTGGTTGGGCGTAGCAGACCTGAAGATCGGTAACGGCAAAAAGTCGCGTCTGCATGAGTCGGCCTTGGGCTACCTGCTCGGTTGTGGCGAGCCCCTGGTGGCAAGTGCCGCACTCGCTGATTGGCTCGCACCCTTTGCTGTTGGTCTGGAAAGCACCGTGGCGCCGGTACCGCCCGTCAGCGAGCAGCGCTATCGCATGATCGAAGATGAGCAGTTCGAGCCGCATTGGCGTACGCCAGTACGACGCGCCGCCGAGCATTGGTGGATCGCTTCCTACAGTGCGCTGCGTCTGGACGAAGACGCGCCCAGCCAGGTCAGCCGCCATGAAGACGCCGCGCCCGACAGTCCGGCGATGCAGAACGCCATCGACGACGAGAACCCGTTGCTGGCTCTGGCGCCGCTACCTGCATCGGCTCAGGGGCTGCATCGCTTCCCGCGCGGGCCCAATCCCGGCACCTTCCTCCATGGTCTGCTGGAAATGGCGGCGCAGGAAGGCTTCGCCGCGCTGGCGCAGGAACCTTCGAGGTTGCGCGAGGCACTGGCCAGGCGCTGCCAGCGTCGCGGCCTGGAAAGCTGGATCGACCCGCTGCTGGACTGGTTGCTGGCGTTTCTGACTCAACCGCTGCCGCTGACTGGCACGGATGCCGTGGTGCTGGCGCAACTGACGCAATATCAGCCCGAGCTGGAGTTCTGGTTCGAAGCACGTGCTGTCGATGTCAGGCTGCTGGATCAGTGGGTGCAGCAGTACGAATTGCCGGGCATGGCCAGGCAGCCGCTGCGTGCCGACACCCTCAATGGCATGTTCAAGGGTTTCATCGATCTGGTATTCGAACATCAGGGGCGTTACTACGTGGCGGATTACAAGTCCAACTGGCTCGGCAGCGACGATAGCGCCTACACCCGTGAAGCGATGGAGGTGACCATCGCCAGCCACCGCTATGACCTGCAATACGTGCTCTATGTGTTGGCGCTGCACCGGCAATTGCGTCTGCGCCTGCCGGATTACGACTACGACCAGCATGTAGGGGGCGCGCTCTACCTATTCTTGCGTGCGCCGCAGCAGGGCGCTTATCTGGCACGGCCGCCGCGCGAGCTGATCGAGCGATTGGACGAGCTGTTCATGGGCGAAGCCGAGGAGGGCGCAGCATGAGTACGACCTTTGCGCCGGCGCTGCGCGATCGCGCTGATCTCTTTGCCTTACTTTCTATATGGAGCGAGCGCGGCTGGCTACGTGAACTGGATCGTGCGCTGGCGCAGCTGTTCGCCGAGCTGGATCCGGACGCGTCGCCCCTGTTGCTGCTCGGCGCCGCACTGGCCAGTCACCAATTAGGTCAGGGGCATGTCTGTCTTGATCTGGCGGCGACCTTGGCCAACCCGGACTTCACCCTGTCCCTGCCGCCGGAGGGGGATGAGGCGGAAGAGGCAACGATTCTGCCGTCTCAGGTGCTGGCCGGACTCAGTCTGGAATCCTGGTTGGCGGCCTGTTCCGGCAGTGCGCTGCTAGAGTCCGAGGGAGCGCCGTTGGTGCTCAGTGGCACCTGCTTATATATGCGCCGCTACTGGAACTACGAGCGCCAGGTGGCAGGCAATATCGCCCGGCGTCTGCAGGCTAATGCTGCAGCCCCGAGTGACTTGGCGATGCGCCTGGCTTCACTCTTTCCTGAAACGCTGGTGGTGGATGGGCAGCGTCTGACCGATTGGCAGAAGCTCGCTTGCGCCATGGCCGCTCATGGCCGTTTCACGCTGATCACCGGAGGACCAGGCACCGGCAAGACCACCACGGTGGTACGCCTGCTGGCTTTGTTGCAGGAGGCGGCCATGGCCACTGGCGAGCCGCTACGCCTGAGTCTGGCAGCGCCCACCGGCAAGGCTGCCGCGCGCCTGACCGAATCCATCGGTGCGCAAGTGCAATCCCTGGCGCTGGACGAGCGAGTGCGTGAGCAGATTCCAACCTTGGTGACGACATTGCATCGCTTGCTCGGCAGTCGTCCTGGCAGTCGTCATTTTCGTCACGATGCCGCCAATCCTCTGCCGCTGGATGTGCTGGTGGTAGACGAGGCGTCGATGATCGACCTTGAGATGATGGCCAGCCTGCTGGACGCGCTGCCAGCGCATGCGCGTTTGATTCTGCTGGGCGACAAGGACCAACTGGCGTCGGTAGAGGCTGGCGCGGTGCTGGGCGACTTGTGTCGAGAGGCGGAAAGCGGCGGCTACAGCGAAGCGACGCGCGCCTGGCTGGAAAGCCAGACGGGCGAGCGGCTTGAAGATCCGGCATTGGTGCCCGGTGACAAGGCGCTAGCGCAGCATATCGTCATGCTGCGCCACTCGCGCCGCTTCGGCAGTGGCTCGGGTATCGGGCGTCTGGCGCGTGCGGTGAACCAGGGCGATGCGCAGACGGCTCGTGCGACTCTGGCCGCCGGTGCGGATGACCTGCATGTGCTGCGGCTGTCGGGTGAGCAGGATCGCGGATTGGAACGTCTGCTCATAGGCGGGCAGGGCGACGGTGAGTCGCGTCCGCAGGGGTATGCGGATTACCTACAAGTGATGCAGACGCAGCGTCCGGTGCCAAAATCGAGTGAGCAAGCCTGGGATGATTGGGCGGGCGGGGTTCTGGCGGCGTTCGATCAGTTCCAGTTGCTGTGCGCCGTTCGCAAGGGCGCTTGGGGTGTAGAGGCGCTCAACGAGCGTATCGCTGAAGCGTTGGTCCGGCGTGGACTCCTTGAGCAGGCTCATGGCTGGTATGAAGGTCGGCCTGTGCTGGTAACGCGCAACGACTACAGCCTGGGATTGATGAATGGCGATATCGGCATCGCGCTGCGCTTGCCCGAGCCACCAGAGGTTCCGGGCGCACCCATGCGCCAGGTATTACGAGTGGTATTCCCACGCAATGATGGCAGCGGCGCCTTGCGCCATATCCTGCCTAGTCGTCTGAGTGCGGTGGAGACGGTGTTCGCTATGACGGTGCACAAGTCGCAGGGCTCGGAGTTCGCCCATTGTGCGCTGATCCTGCCCGATAGCCTCAATCCAGTGCTGACCAAGGAGCTGGTGTATACCGGTATCACGCGGGCTCGCCACTGGTTCAGCCTGATTGAAACTCGCGCAGGCATCTTCGAGCAGGCGGTACAGCGACGTGTGGAACGGCGTAGCGGTCTGCGTGAGGCGCTCGACGCGCTGTAAGTAACAAAACTGCAATTAAAGCTTGACGCGCATTCTGCTGGATGTAGAATGCGCGCCACTTCAGCGATGAAGCGCTTCAAAAACTTCTTGTTAATCAATAAGTTAAGTTAAATGAAGGGCTTGCAAAGCTGGATCTGGCGTGTAGAATACGCGCCGGTCGACAGGGTGGTGGTAAGGCTCTGTTGGTGGTTCGGTCGAATGGATCGAAGGCGGTAGAAAAGAGGTGTTGACAGCGGTTTTGAACGCTGTAGAATGCGCCTCCCGCTGGAGAGAAGAAGTTCAGATCGAAGGCGCAAGTGGTTGAGTAGAAAGAAGTTTCTCCGGAAACAAATTCGAAAAACAGCTTGACAGATAGAGAGGCTGCTGTAGAATGCGCGCCTCGGTTGAGATGAAAGGCTTAACCAACTGTTCTTTAACAACTGAATCAAGCAATTCGTGTGGGTGCTTGTGAGGTAAGACTGATAGTCAACTGATTATCAGCATCACAAAGCAACACTCGTTAATTCGAGAGTTACCTTTCATTAATTTGAAAGTTTTGCGATTGCTGAGCCAAGTTTAGGGTTTTCTCAAAACCCAAGCAGTATTGAACTGAAGAGTTTGATCATGGCTCAGATTGAACGCTGGCGGCAGGCCTAACACATGCAAGTCGAGCGGATGAGAGGAGCTTGCTCCTTGATTTAGCGGCGGACGGGTGAGTAATGCCTAGGAATCTGCCTGGTAGTGGGGGATAACGTCCGGAAACGGGCGCTAATACCGCATACGTCCTACGGGAGAAAGCAGGGGACCTTCGGGCCTTGCGCTATCAGATGAGCCTAGGTCGGATTAGCTAGTTGGTGAGGTAATGGCTCACCAAGGCGACGATCCGTAACTGGTCTGAGAGGATGATCAGTCACACTGGAACTGAGACACGGTCCAGACTCCTACGGGAGGCAGCAGTGGGGAATATTGGACAATGGGCGAAAGCCTGATCCAGCCATGCCGCGTGTGTGAAGAAGGTCTTCGGATTGTAAAGCACTTTAAGTTGGGAGGAAGGGCAGTAAGTTAATACCTTGCTGTTTTGACGTTACCGACAGAATAAGCACCGGCTAACTTCGTGCCAGCAGCCGCGGTAATACGAAGGGTGCAAGCGTTAATCGGAATTACTGGGCGTAAAGCGCGCGTAGGTGGTTCGTTAAGTTGGATGTGAAAGCCCCGGGCTCAACCTGGGAACTGCATCCAAAACTGGCGAGCTAGAGTACGGTAGAGGGTGGTGGAATTTCCTGTGTAGCGGTGAAATGCGTAGATATAGGAAGGAACACCAGTGGCGAAGGCGACCACCTGGACTGATACTGACACTGAGGTGCGAAAGCGTGGGGAGCAAACAGGATTAGATACCCTGGTAGTCCACGCCGTAAACGATGTCAACTAGCCGTTGGGTTCCTTGAGAACTTAGTGGCGCAGCTAACGCATTAAGTTGACCGCCTGGGGAGTACGGCCGCAAGGTTAAAACTCAAATGAATTGACGGGGGCCCGCACAAGCGGTGGAGCATGTGGTTTAATTCGAAGCAACGCGAAGAACCTTACCTGGCCTTGACATGCTGAGAACTTTCCAGAGATGGATTGGTGCCTTCGGGAACTCAGACACAGGTGCTGCATGGCTGTCGTCAGCTCGTGTCGTGAGATGTTGGGTTAAGTCCCGTAACGAGCGCAACCCTTGTCCTTAGTTACCAGCACGTTATGGTGGGCACTCTAAGGAGACTGCCGGTGACAAACCGGAGGAAGGTGGGGATGACGTCAAGTCATCATGGCCCTTACGGCCAGGGCTACACACGTGCTACAATGGTCGGTACAAAGGGTTGCCAAGCCGCGAGGTGGAGCTAATCCCATAAAACCGATCGTAGTCCGGATCGCAGTCTGCAACTCGACTGCGTGAAGTCGGAATCGCTAGTAATCGTGAATCAGAATGTCACGGTGAATACGTTCCCGGGCCTTGTACACACCGCCCGTCACACCATGGGAGTGGGTTGCTCCAGAAGTAGCTAGTCTAACCTTCGGGGGGACGGTTACCACGGAGTGATTCATGACTGGGGTGAAGTCGTAACAAGGTAGCCGTAGGGGAACCTGCGGCTGGATCACCTCCTTAATCGAAGACATCAGCTTCTTCATAAGTTCCCACACGAATTGCTTGATTCATAGTCGAAGACGATGCTGTAACGCGACCCTGTTATAGGTCTGTAGCTCAGTTGGTTAGAGCGCACCCCTGATAAGGGTGAGGTCGGCAGTTCAAATCTGCCCAGACCTACCAATTGCTTGGTGCAGAAGAATACGGGGCCATAGCTCAGCTGGGAGAGCGCCTGCCTTGCACGCAGGAGGTCAGCGGTTCGATCCCGCTTGGCTCCACCACTCTCTACGCGGTTACGGTGAGAAGAGAAAGAGTTCAGAAATGAGCGCTTCAGGGTAGACCTGGCGAGTGCTGATTTCTGGTCTTTTGACCGGTACGAATATCGTTCTTTAAAAATTTGGATATGTGATAGAAGTGACTGATTAATTGCTTTCACTGGCAATTGATCTGGTCAAGGTAAAATTTGTAGTTCTCAAGACGCAAATTTTCGGCGAATGTCGTCTTCACGATTGAGACAGTAACCAGATTGCTTGGGGTTATATGGTCAAGTGAAGAAGCGCATACGGTGGATGCCTTGGCAGTCAGAGGCGATGAAAGACGTGGTAGCCTGCGAAAAGCTTTGGGGAGTCGGCAAACAGACTGTGATCCAGAGATCTCTGAATGGGGGAACCCACCCGGCATAAGCCGGGTATCTTGTACTGAATCCATAGGTGCAAGAGGCGAACCAGGGGAACTGAAACATCTAAGTACCCTGAGGAAAAGAAATCAACCGAGATTCCCTAAGTAGTGGCGAGCGAACGGGGACTAGCCCTTAAGTTGATTTGAGTGTAGTGGAAGGCTCTGGAAAGTGCCGCCGTAGTGGGTGATAGCCCCGTACACGAAACGCTCTTATCAATGAAATCGAGTAGGACGGGGCACGAGAAACCTTGTCTGAACATGGGGGGACCATCCTCCAAGGCTAAATACTACTGACTGACCGATAGTGAACCAGTACCGTGAGGGAAAGGCGAAAAGAACCCCGGAGAGGGGAGTGAAATAGAACCTGAAACCGTATGCGTACAAGCAGTGGGAGCCTACTTTGTTGGGTGACTGCGTACCTTTTGTATAATGGGTCAGCGACTTATATTCAGTGGCGAGCTTAACCGAATAGGGGAGGCGTAGCGAAAGCGAGTCTTAATAGGGCGCTTTAGTCGCTGGGTATAGACCCGAAACCGGGCGATCTATCCATGGGCAGGTTGAAGGTTAGGTAACACTGACTGGAGGACCGAACCGACTACCGTTGAAAAGTTAGCGGATGACCTGTGGATCGGAGTGAAAGGCTAATCAAGCTCGGAGATAGCTGGTTCTCCTCGAAAGCTATTTAGGTAGCGCCTCGTGTATCACTGCTGGGGGTAGAGCACTGTTTCGGCTAGGGGGTCATCCCGACTTACCAAACCGATGCAAACTCCGAATACCAGCAAGTGTCAGCACGGGAGACACACGGCGGGTGCTAACGTCCGTCGTGAAAAGGGAAACAACCCAGACCGTCAGCTAAGGTCCCAAAGTTATGGTTAAGTGGGAAACGATGTGGGAAGGCTTAGACAGCTAGGAGGTTGGCTTAGAAGCAGCCATCCTTTAAAGAAAGCGTAATAGCTCACTAGTCGAGTCGGCCTGCGCGGAAGATGTAACGGGGCTCAAACCATACACCGAAGCTACGGGTTCATCCTTTGGATGAGCGGTAGAGGAGCGTTCTGTAAGCCTGTGAAGGTGAGTTGAGAAGCTTGCTGGAGGTATCAGAAGTGCGAATGCTGACATGAGTAACGACAATGCGAGTGAAAAACTCGCACGCCGAAAGACCAAGGTTTCCTGCGCAACGTTAATCGACGCAGGGTTAGTCGGCCCCTAAGGCGAGGCAGAAATGCGTAGTCGATGGGAAACGGGTTAATATTCCCGTACTTCTAGTTACTGCGATGGAGGGACGGAGAAGGCTAGGCCAGCACGGCGTTGGTTGTCCGTGTTTAAGGTGGTAGGCTGAGATCTTAGGTAAATCCGGGATCTTAAGGCCGAGAACTGATGACGAGCGTTCTTTTAGAATGCGAAGTGGTTGATGCCATGCTTCCAGGAAAAGCTTCTAAGCTTCAGGTAACTAGGAACCGTACCCCAAACCGACACAGGTGGTTAGGTAGAGAATACCAAGGCGCTTGAGAGAACTCGGGTGAAGGAACTAGGCAAAATGGCACCGTAACTTCGGGAGAAGGTGCGCCGGTGAGGGTGAAGTATTTACTACGTAAGCCCATGCCGGTCGAAGATACCAGGCCGCTGCGACTGTTTATTAAAAACACAGCACTCTGCAAACACGAAAGTGGACGTATAGGGTGTGACGCCTGCCCGGTGCCGGAAGGTTAATTGATGGGGTTAGCGCAAGCGAAGCTCTTGATCGAAGCCCCGGTAAACGGCGGCCGTAACTATAACGGTCCTAAGGTAGCGAAATTCCTTGTCGGGTAAGTTCCGACCTGCACGAATGGCGTAACGATGGCGGCGCTGTCTCCACCCGAGACTCAGTGAAATTGAAATCGCTGTGAAGATGCAGTGTATCCGCGGCTAGACGGAAAGACCCCGTGAACCTTTACTATAGCTTTGCACTGGACTTTGAGCTTGCTTGTGTAGGATAGGTGGGAGGCTTTGAAGTGGGGACGCCAGTTCTCATGGAGCCATCCTTGAAATACCACCCTGGCAACCTTGAGGTTCTAACTCTGGTCCGTTATCCGGATCGAGGACAGTGTATGGTGGGTAGTTTGACTGGGGCGGTCTCCTCCCAAAGAGTAACGGAGGAGTACGAAGGTGCGCTCAGACCGGTCGGAAATCGGTCGTAGAGTATAAAGGCAAAAGCGCGCTTGACTGCGAGACAGACACGTCGAGCAGGTACGAAAGTAGGTCTTAGTGATCCGGTGGTTCTGTATGGAAGGGCCATCGCTCAACGGATAAAAGGTACTCCGGGGATAACAGGCTGATACCGCCCAAGAGTTCATATCGACGGCGGTGTTTGGCACCTCGATGTCGGCTCATCACATCCTGGGGCTGAAGCCGGTCCCAAGGGTATGGCTGTTCGCCATTTAAAGTGGTACGCGAGCTGGGTTTAGAACGTCGTGAGACAGTTCGGTCCCTATCTGCCGTGGACGTTTGAGATTTGAGAGGGGCTGACCTTAGTACGAGAGGACCGGGTTGGACGAACCTCTGGTGTTCCGGTTGTCACGCCAGTGGCATTGCCGGGTAGCTATGTTCGGAAAAGATAACCGCTGAAAGCATCTAAGCGGGAAACTTGCCTCAAGATGAGATCTCACTGGAGCCTTGAGCTCCCTAAAGGGCCGTCGAAGACTACGACGTTGATAGGTTGGGTGTGTAAGCGCTGTGAGGCGTTGAGCTAACCAATACTAATTGCCCGTGAGGCTTGACCATATAACACCCAAACAATCTGCCCTCAAAGCAGAGGGTGTCGATGGTGAAGTCGACAGAAAGCCGAAAATTTGCAAGAACTACAAATCATCTATCACGTATCCAAGGGATAGCGTCTCGCGACGACATCCCAACCGAATTGCTTGACGACCATAGAGCGTTGGAACCACCTGATCCCATCCCGAACTCAGTAGTGAAACGACGCATCGCCGATGGTAGTGTGGTGCTTCACCATGTGAGAGTAGGTCATCGTCAAGCTCCTATACGAAACCCCAGATCGCGAAAGCGGTCTGGGGTTTCTTCTTTGCAGCGCGGAAAGCACGCTTAGGCCATCACGTTGGGGTACCGGCCAAGGCGCGGTTATCGCGGGGCGCATGGCGCACCCTGTGGGGTAGTGCGTTATCGGCATCAAGCAAAAGGCCACCTATGAAGGTGGCCTTTGCTGTTTCTGAGGGGTCAATCGCCGCGGTATTCGCAGCCGCTGGTGCAGGTTTCGTGGATACGTACGCGCGACAGCTCCGGCAGCAAGGGCTTGACCTGTTGCCAGATCCACTTGGCCAGCACTTCGCTGGTTGGGTTTTCCAGGCCGGGGATGTCGTTCAGGTAGTTGTGGTCGAGCTGTTCGTAGATCGGTTTGAAGATCGCCTTGATCTCGGAGAAGTCTCGAATCCAGCCAGTATAGGGATCGACTTCACCTTCGATGTAGATGGCAACTCGGAAGGAGTGGCCATGCAGGCGGCCGCATTTGTGGCCTTCCGGCACGTGTGGCAGACGGTGGGCCGCCTCGAAGATGAACTCTTTGAACAATTCCACTGACAGCGCTCGCGTAAATGATTCAGCCTGATTGGCGTTTAGCCGCGCAGTTTATCAGGTCTGGCCCGATTGCCGCGTCATCACATCGACCCTATGGTTTGAACGACCGCTCATAACCCCGGTGACTCAAAGGGGTTGCAGGCGTTCTACCAGGCGTCCGTTTTCGACCAGTTCGAGGAATTCGTCGCCGAGCCGCGCACTCTCGGCCATCGCCTGACGCCAGTAGCGTTCACGCCCTTCATCGTTGCCCAGGTAGCGCTTGAAGTCGGTACGATCCGGTAGCTTGCCGTGCGGCAGGCGTGCCAGGTAGTCGCGGGATGGTGCCAGCAGCAGTACGTCCTGCAGGCGGGTGCGGTCGCCACGGCGCCAGGGCATGCTCTTGTCGAACCAGCCCGGTATCACCCGGTCGGTGAAGTGCGGATAGAGCACGATGTCTTCGCCGTTGTAGGGCAGGTCGAGGTGGTAATCGAGCAGGCCGCCGTCGCGATAGGCGCCTGGCTCCAGGCCAGGAATCTCGCGAATCGCCTCCATTACCATGGGAATCGAGCCCGACGCGAGTAGCGCGTGGCGTAGGTTTTCCGGTGTCAGTGCATGGAAGTGCGAGCGGAAGTCGCTCAACTGCGCGAGCGGAGGGACCTGCCGCGCGTCATGCAGAATCACCCGGTCGAAATGACGGCCAAGGCGTTGGCGCGCCAGAAAATTGTTACCGATCACCGAGGACAGGCCGAGGCTGAGCTTGCCGCGATGATCGTGTTGCAGCAGACCATGGCTCTTCACCACGACGATGTGCAGACGATAGTGTGGGTTGGCGATGATGGCGGCGTCCTGATCGGCGAGTAGCTCATTGAGCATCTGCCTGCAGCTGCCGGACACCTCGGCCATGCTCACGCCCTTGGCGAAGCGCTGAGAGGTGTAGAGCTCGCCGAGTCGTCGAATACCTGCTGCGGCGTCCGGCAGGCAGGCGCTGGCGAAGCGCCAGGAACCGATGGAGGCACCGATCAGGGCGCGCTCGCGGGGCGCACGAGGCAGCCAGTCCCCAAACAGTGCGAGATCCAGCCCCTGAATACCGATGCCCTTGGGGCCGCCTGCTGCGCCAGGCACGATGCCGACGTCTGCCGGGCTCAGGCCATTCTGGCGAATGCGCGCCAGGGCTCTGGTACCAGCCTTGATGGTCAGGGCAGGGGATTTGATATGGATCGCGCTCATCGATGCCTCCTTTCGAACAGGCGATTATAGAGCCCTGAATGGGCAGGCCAAGCCACTTCACACGGTGAATGACGCAAGTGAATTCAGCTTGAATTAAGAGCCTGGGCCTACAGTGGCAGTCACTGATTCACTGCTGGAGAACCCCCATGAAACGATTGCTCAGCCTTGCACCACTTGCCACCCTCGTCAGCGCCGCTACCATTGCCCAGGCGCGTGATCTCGGTCCGGACGAGGCGCTGCGTCTGCGTGATGCCGGAACCATCAAGTCTTTCGAACAGCTCAATGAGGCTGCACTCGCTCAGCACCCGGGTGGGAGCATCGAAGAAACTGAGCTGGAAGACGAATACGGCCGCTATATCTATCAGATCGAGCTGCGCGACGCCCAGGGCGTGCAGTGGGACCTGGAGCTGGATGCCAGCACCGGGGAAATTCTCAAGAACCACCAGGACGATTGATGAAGTTTCGTCGTACCACCGTGCTGTTGCTGGTTCTGGCAAGCGGCTTTGCCAGCGTGCCGGGTATTGCGCGCGATCTCGATCAGGATGAAGCGCTGCGCCTGCGCCGCGAGGGTGTCATCATGCCTTTCGAGCAATTGATGCAGCAGATCGGCAATGCCTACCCCGGCTCCACGCTACTTGAGGCGGAGCTGGAAGAGGAGGACGGTGTGCTGGTGTATGAGGTCGAGATACTGACCACCTCGGGCGTGGTACGTGAGCTCGAACTGGATGCCCGCAACGGCAATATTCTGAAGGATGAGGAAGACGACTGATGCGCCTGTTGCTGGTGGAAGACCATGTACCCCTGGCCGATGAACTGAGCGCCAGCCTGGCTCGCCAGGGCTATGCGGTGGACTGGCTGGCCGATGGTCGCGATGCGGCCTATCAGGGCGCCAGCGAGCCTTATGACCTGATCATTCTTGATCTCGGTCTGCCGGGCAAGCCGGGCCTGGAGGTGCTGCAGGAATGGCGTGCCGGTGGCCTGGCCACACCGGTGCTGGTGCTCACCGCGCGTGGCTCCTGGGCCGAGCGCATCGAGGGGCTGAAGGCCGGCGCCGATGACTACCTGACCAAACCCTTCCATCCCGAAGAATTGGCCTTGCGTATTCAGGCGTTGTTGCGCCGCGCTCATGGCCTGGCCAACCAGCCGCAACTGGAGGCTGCCGGCCTGCAACTGGACGAGAGCCGCCAGTGCGTGACCTCGGGCGGTGAGGCCATCGACCTGACCGCTGCCGAATTCCGCCTGCTGCGTTACTTCATGCTGCACCCAGGGCAGATCCTGTCCAAGAGTCACCTCGCCGACCACCTGTATGACGGCGAGACAGAGCGTGATTCCAACGTCATCGAAGTGCACGTCAACCGCTTGCGCGGCAAGCTTGGACGCAACGTGATCGAGACCCGCCGTGGACAGGGCTACCGCTTTACCGGAGAGCAGGGTTGAGGTCCATTCAGCGCCGGCTCGGCATTGGCCTGGCCGCGACGCTGTTGCTGGCCGGACTGGTTCTGGCGCAGGCCAGCCTCTGGGTCTTCGATCGTGGTCTGCGCGCCTATCTGGAGGAAGACCTGCGCGACGAGGCGCAGGGGCTACTGACGGCGCTGGTGCGTGGGCCATCTGGCCTGCAACTGGATGAGCGACGTCTCGATCCCTCGTTCCAGCGGCAGTTCTCCGGGCATTACTTTCGCATCGACTTTGCCGATGATCGTAGCTGGCGTTCGCGCTCGCTGTGGGATCGTGAACTGCTCAAGCCCGACGGCACGGGCATGCAGGCCGAGCTGGGCGATGGCCCGCAAGGCCAACTACTGCTGATCTACCGCGCCGACTACCGCCGCTACGGCGAGAATCTGTCGATCAGCGTGGCGCAGGACTACCAGCCAATACTGCAGAGCTTTCGTCGCATGCAGTGGGTCGGACTCGGCCTGGGTGGTGCGGCGCTGCTGCTGATCCTGATCGCCCAGCGCTACACCGTGCACCGCGCATTACGCCCGCTTGAGCAAGTGCGTCGGCAGATCGCTCAGCTGCAGCAGGGCCGGCGTACCGACCTGGATGCCGAGGTACCCGAGGAGCTGGAGTCGCTGGTGGCACAGATCAACCACCTGCTGGCGCATACGGAAGATACCCTCAAGCGCTCGCGCAATGCCCTGGGCAACCTGGGCCATGCGCTGAAAACGCCGCTGGCTGTGTTGATCAGCCTGGCCGGTCGCGAGGAGTTGGCCGCGCATCCGGCGTTGCGCGCGAGCATGCGCGAGCAATTGGAGCAGATCGAGCAACGCCTCAGCCGCGAGCTGGGGCGTGCGCGCCTTGCTGGTGACGTGTTGCCGGGGGCACGCTTCGATTGCGCGCAGGAGTTGCCAGGGCTGTTCGACACCTTGTCGATGATTCATGACCGTGGCCTGAGTCTGGAGTGGCAGGCGCCGCCGGGGCTGGTGCTACCGCGTGACCGTGAAGACTTGCTGGAGTTGCTCGGTAACCTGCTGGACAACGCCTGCAAATGGGCCGATCAGCGCGTGCAGTTGACGGTGGAGGAGAGCGCCGAGGGCTATCGCTTATATGTCGATGATGACGGTCCCGGCATCGATGCCGAGCGCCGTGAAGCCGTGCTGGGGCGCGGTACTCGCCTGGATGAACAGGTGGCGGGGCACGGCCTGGGCCTCGGTATCGTGCGCGATATCATCGAGGCCTGGCATGGCCGTATCGAACTGCAGGACAGCCTACTGGGTGGACTGCAAGTGATGGTCAGCTTGCCGCGGCGTTGAGCCAAGGTTAGGCGAGCCATCGCTGGTGGATTACGCGGCGCGATAAGTTCGCTGGCGTTTGCGAGCGCTGTGTTCAGCGCCGCTAATCCACGAATCCCTTACATCCCGTTGGCAAAGGCCGGGTTGTCGAAGCTGATGGCGGCGCGTACCGGCTGCAGGGCGTGGGCGTAACGCACCAGCACGTCGAGCGCGTAATCGATGCGGGAGCGGATTCGTTCATCGGCCTCGTCCACCGGCTGTGGACCGTTCAACACCTTCTCGACCTGACGCACGATCAAGTGCTCCGGCAGATAGCACAGACGGCAGTTCTTGTAACTGGAGGCGCGCAGTTCGCCGATCGGATAGGCACCACCGATGCCGGAGGACACCCCCACCAGCAGGCCCGGCTTGTGCGCCAGTTCGGCCTTGCTGGCGTAGATGAAGAAGTTCTTGATCGCCGGGCAGGCCATGCCATTCCACTCCGGCGCAATGATCACCACCGCGTCGGCGGCAGCCAGTTGCTGTTGGAACATGCCCCAGGGGCCGGCATCTTCAGCGGGCCACAGCGGTAGCGGGGCCAGGCCCAGGTCGATGATGCTGCTGGTGTCCTGGGTGGTTTGACCCATCTCGATCAGGCGCTGACGCAGTACGCGAGCGACCTTTCCCGATTGGCTGTTGTTGCGGCTGGAACCGGCGACCAAGGCGATATTGAGCATTTTGCTTCCCCCAAAAAAGAACGCAGGCTAGGCGATTGCCTGCCTGCGCCGCAAGGGAAGCGCCGCCAGATCGAGGATGATTTGGCGTCATTCTCATATCTGGCTTGCTTGGGTTTTCGGTGCGCGTGGCGCACCCTACCTGACGTCACACGCGGAACTGGTCCATCAGGCTCTGCTGATGATTGGCCAGGCGGTTGAGGTTCTGGCTCACCTGCGCCGACTTATCGGCCTGCGCGGTGATGGCCTCGGTGACGTCGCGGATCGAGGCGACGTTGCGGTTGATCTCCTCGGCTACCGAGCTCTGTTCCTCCGCCGCGCTGGCGATCTGCAGGTTCATGTCGGTAATGGTGCTGACCGCCTGGCTGATGCGCTGCAGCGCGGCCACGGCCTGCTGCACCTGCTCGACGCTGCCATGTGCCTGGCGATGGCTGCTGTGCATGGTGCTGACCACCTCGCGCGTGCCGCTCTGCAGACCTTCGATCACCTGGCGAATTTCCTCGACCGAATCCTGGGTGCGTTTGGCCAGGTTGCGCACCTCGTCGGCGACCACGGCAAAGCCGCGACCGGCCTCACCGGCACGCGCGGCCTCGATGGCCGCGTTGAGGGCGAGCAGGTTGGTCTGCTCTGCAATCGAGCGGATCACTTCCAGCACCGAGCCGATCTGCTCGCTGCTGCTGGCCAGGCCTTCGACTTCCTGCATGGCCACGTTCATTTCATTGGCCAAAAGATCGATGGTGCTGGTGGTGCGGTCGATCACCTGCAGGCCTTCGCGGCTGGCCTGGTCGGCATTGCGCGCGGCTTCTGCGGCCTGCGCGGCGTTGTGCGCGACATCCTGAGCGGTAGCGCTCATTTCCTGGAAGGCGGTCGCCACCTGGTCGACCTCGCGGTACTGCTGCTGCATGCCGGTGCTGGTCTGGCTGGCGATGGCCGCCGACTGATCGGCCGTGCTACGGGCGTCGATCACACTATTCTTCACGTCGGCGATGATCGGCTGCAGTTTGTCTAGGAAGCGGTTGAACCAGCTGGCCAGCTCGCCTAGTTCATCCTGCCGGGCGTATTGCAGACGGCGGGTCAGGTCGCCTTCACCGCTGGCGATGTCCTTGAGCATGGCCGCCACCCCGAGAATCGGCCGCGTCACGCCGCGTGCGGTCAACCACATCAGCAACAGGCCGGCGATTACCGCGACCAGCCCTATCAGCAGCGCCATCAGGCTGTCACTGGCGCGGTTGGCATCGAGCTGTGCGCCAAGCTTGATGGCGCGTTCGAGCAAGACTTGCTGAGGCACTTCGAGCAGCACCGACCAGGGTTTGGCCTCGGGGATGGGTTTGAACGGGCTGAGTTCACGGAGCATGTCACCGTGGCGCAATTCGGCATCGCTACCGCTCTGGATAAGGCCGCGCAGTTCGCTAGCGTTTTCGGGAAAGGCACGTTCGACCGGCTGGCTCAACAGGCTGCCGTCGCGGCTGTGGCCCGCCAGCAAGGCGCTGGGGCTGAAGATACTGATATGGCCCTGGCCGTCGTACAGCTCACGATTGGCCTCCTGGCTGATCTGCTGCAGGCTGGCCAGGCTGATATCGACGCCCATCACGCCGATGATCTTGCCGTCGAGTTCTAGCGGGAAGGCGATGCTGGTCATCAGCGTCTTCTGCCCGCCGACCTCGTCGTAATAAGGCTCCAGTACGCAGGGCTGACGTGTCTCGCGCGGGCAGGTGTACCAGGCGTTGTAGGCCACGCCGTTGTCACCAGGCGTGGTGTCGCCGAGTAATTCTTCGGTCATCGCCTCGGCTTCCAGCTTGCCGACCGTGGGCTGTGCCCAGTACAGCGCGAAGCGCCCTGCGTCATTGCTGCCCAGGTCGGGCTGGTCAGCGAATAGCTCGTCCTTGCCGTCCAGAGCGTTGGGTTCGAACACCAGGTACAGGCCGAGCAGGGCCGGGTTGGCTTCCAGGCTGCTGCGCACCTGGCGGGTCAGGTCTTCGCGCAGGTCGAAGGCATCGAGGAAGCGCTTCTCAGCCTGCTCACGCAGAAACAGGATCTGCCGGGAAAATCCTTTGCCGTACTGGTAGGCGTCCATGAAGTAGCGTTGGATACGGATTGCCTGTAGCTCGCCACGAGTTTTCAGGCGCAGCTTGGCGCTTTCCTCCAGCATGCCGGAGCTGGCCTCGCGCACCAGGCTGGCGCTGCGGCTGGACTGATACTGCGACGCGCCTACCAGCAGGGTGACGATCGCAAGCAGGCACAGGCCGGCGAGCAGGGTGATCTTCCATTGGATCGAAAGACGGCTGAACAGCATGGTGTGTTCCTTTCTGCATGGACTAACAGGGTTATCGGTGTGCGGCTCGTATTCTTGATCGACACGGCGTTTGATCGAAATTATGCACGTTTCGATTTTAATAATGAACGGATACGCGTTTTGACAGATATAGCCTGCTTACGGCAGAGTACGCGGCTTTTTGCGCTGAGCAGGTGGAGAGCTTTATGAACGCTGTAATCGCTGCGGTCGGCATCATGCTGGTCCTTAGCCTCTGTCGCGTACACGTGGTCGTGGCGCTGATCATTGGTGCGCTGGCCGGTGGCCTGCTGGGTGGGCTGGGCGTCGAGGGCACGCTGAAGGCGTTCAACCAGGGCCTTGGTGGCGGGGCGACGGTTGCCTTGTCTTACGCGCTGCTAGGCGCTTTCGCCGTGGCCATCGCCAAGTCGGGCCTGGCTCATGCCCTGGCGGACAAGGCGCTGGCGCTGGTCGGTAAGCAGCAGGAAGGCGCAGGTGGTGCGCTGAAGTGGCTGCTGATCGGGCTGCTGCTGGCTGTGGCGATCTCTTCACAGAACCTGCTGCCGATCCACATCGCCTTCATTCCTCTGCTGGTACCGCCGCTGCTCTATGTGCTGAGCAAGTTGCAGCTCGACCGCCGCTTGATCGCCTGCGTGCTGACGTTCGGCTTGATCACGCCGTACATGTTCTTGCCGGTCGGTTTTGGCGGCATCTTCCTCAACGAGATCCTGCTGGCCAACGTGGCCAAGTCAGGTGTCGACGTCACGGGTATCAGCATCACCCAGGCCATGGCGATTCCGGCGCTGGGCATGCTCTTCGGTCTGCTCGTGGCGGTGCTGTTCAGCTATCGCGGCAAGCGCACCTATGATCTGGAAAAGGTCGCGCAGGCCGAGCGTGTGGACGTGCAGTACAACCCGTTGAGCCTGCTGGTGGCGGGGCTGGCCATCGCCGCGGCGTTCGTCGTGCAGCTGTGGTTGGACTCGATGATCATCGGCGCGCTGGTAGGCTTCGTGATTTTCTCGGTGTCCGGCGTGGTGCGCTGGAAGGAAGCGGACGGTCTGTTCACCGAAGGCATGAAGATGATGGCCATGATCGGCTTCATCATGATCGCCGCTGCCGGTTTTGCCGAGGTGATGAAGACCACTGGTGAGGTCAAGACGCTGGTCGACAGTTCGGCAGCCTTGATCGGCCACAACAAGGCCGTTGGCGCGTTGCTGATGCTGCTGGTCGGGTTGCTGGTGACCATGGGTATCGGCTCGTCCTTCTCGACCATTCCGATCATCGCAGCGATCTTCGTGCCGTTGGGCGTGCAACTGGGTTTCAGCCCGCTGGCTATCGTCTGCATCGTCGGCACTGCCGGTGCCCTGGGCGACGCCGGTTCACCCGCTTCGGACTCGACGCTGGGGCCAACTTCGGGGTTGAACGCCGATGGCCAGCACAATCATATCTGGGATAGCGTGGTGCCCACCTTCCTGCACTACAACCTGCCGCTGCTGGCGTTCGGTTGGGCTGCCGCTATGCTGCTGTAAAGGCGTGAACAGACGCCGGATTAAGTTCTCGGCGCCTTGGGTCGCTTAATTCTTCCACGGGGTTGCCGATACATCGGTAGCCCCGTTTTTGGTTTCGCACACAAGGACAATAAGAATGCGCCTGACATTGAAAGCCAAGGTAATCCTGCTTGCGCTGGTTCCCGTCATCATCTTCGCGCTGGTGCTCAGCGGTACGACGGCGAGGGTGTTGCAGAATCTGGCTGCTGACGAAGTGGCCGAGACCCGCGAGCGTCTGCTGCAGGAGAAACGCAGCGAGCTCGAGCACTACATCCAGATCGCACTGGGCTCGGTGAAGGGGCTCTACGATGGCGCCGCGCAAGGCGATATGGCCAGTCGCGAACAGGCCATCGCCATCCTCTCGAAGATCAAGTACGGCGCCGACGGCTACTTCTTCGGCCACGACTCCAACGTGGTGCGCCTGTTCCGTGGCGACAGCCCGGTGGATGTCGGCAAGAGCCTGGCCGACCGGCGCGACCCGAACGGTGTGTACATCAACCGTGAGTTGGTCAACGTGGCGAAGAACAACACCTACTTCGTCAACTACTCCTCGCCGCTGCCGGGTAACGAATCGGTAATGGTGCCCAAGCTCGCCTACAGCTACTACCTACCCAAATGGGACATGGCCCTTGGCACCGCGCTCAATCTCGATGGCATCGAGGCGGGCATCAGTGAGGTGCAGGAGGATATCGATCAACGTATCGACACCATCATCACCAGCATCGTGGTCGTGGCAGCGATCCTGCTGCTGGTATTCGGGGTGATTGGCGTCTGGCTGGGCAATGCCTTCCTGCGTCCTCTGCAGCAAATCAAGGCCAACCTCGACGACATCGCAGCGGGTGAGGGCGATCTGACGCGTCGTCTACCCGTCACCAGTGATGACGAGCTTGGCCAACTGGCGGGCTCGTTCAACCGTTTCGTCGAGAAGGTGCATGGCCTGGTGCGGCAGATCGTCGAGATGACCGGGCAGCTCACCGAGCTGGTGGGCCAGGTTTCTGAGCAGGCGCAGCGCTCCGAACAGGCCATGGGTCAGCAGCGTCACGAGACCGACCAGGTGGCCACGGCGATCAATGAAATGTCCGCCGCCGCTCACGAAGTCGCCAAGAGCGCGCAGAATGCCGCCGAAGCCGCGCAGCAGACCGATCGCGAAGGGCAGGCAGCCAAAAACGTGGTCGATGGCAGCATCCAGCGTATTCACTCGCTGGTGGAAGATATTCGCAGCAGCGGCGTCTCGCTCGATAGCCTGCAGCAGGACGTGCAGTCCATCGTCAGCGTGCTCGACGTGATCCGCTCCATCGCCGAACAAACCAACTTGCTGGCGCTCAACGCGGCCATTGAGGCGGCGCGTGCCGGTGAGGCAGGGCGCGGTTTTGCCGTGGTCGCCGATGAAGTGCGTGCGCTGGCCAGCCGCACGCAGCAGAGCACCCAGGAAATCCAGGGCATGATCGACCGTCTGCAGCAGGGTACGCAGCAGTCGGTGACCTCGATGCGTCGCTCCAGTGACGCTGGCGAGCTGACCAGCGAGCAGGCCAACAAGGCCGGCGAATCGCTCGATGCCATCGCCCAGCTGATCGCCACCATCAATGCGATGAACGCGCAGATTGCCAGCGCCGCCGAGGAGCAGACGGCAGTAGCCGAGGAGATCAATCGCAGCGTGCATCAGATAGCCGTTGCCGTGGACAGCGTCGCCGATGAAACCGAACGTGGTGCGCAGACGGCGCGAAGCCTGGCCGGCCTGGGCGATCGTCTCGGCGCGCTGGTGCGTCAGTTCCGTATCTGAGTCAGAGCGGGTAGCTCCAGCGACTGAATGCATCGCTAAGCAACTCTATCCAGGCGCGGACAGCCGGCGACATCCCGCGCCTGTGGGTGTAGGCCAGCTGGACATAGCCCTGAGGCACCGTCCAGTGCGGTAGCAATGAAACCAGGCTGCCATCGGCCAATTCCTCGTGGCAGTAAATGGTGGGCAAAAAGGTGATGCCCACTCCGGCCAATGCTGCCGATTTGCGTATGGGAAAGTCGTCGACGGCCAGGCGTGCTTCCAGGGCGATCTCACGAGCCTCCTGCGTCGTGTTGTGATGAAAGCGCAGATGAATGCGCCGGTCGGCTCCAATAGCGCCTAGCGCTGGCAACTGCTGCAGGTCTTCCGGCTGCTCCAGGCGCAGCCCGGCGACCAGATTCGGGCATGCCACCACACAGGCATGGGCGGGGATGAGGCGGCGAGTGATCAGGCCCGGTTCTTCATCATCGACACTGCGTACGCGCAGGGCGACGTCCACCGCCTCATTGAGCAGATCGATACGGCGGCTGGTTTGCACGACCTCCAGCTGCACCCCGGGATAGCGCTTCAGAAAATCATTGATCAGATCGGGTAGCAGGGCCAAGCCCGGGGGCGTGGAGAAGCGTACCCGGCCACGCGGCTCGCTGGTCAGGTTGGTGACGGTTTCCTCGGCCTGTTCCGCTTCCAGCAACATCGCCTGGCAATGGCGCAGGTAGCGTTCGCCGATATCGGTCAGCGCCAGCTTGCGTGTCGAGCGTTGCAGCAAGCGCGCGCCCAGGCGCAGCTCCAGCTCGGCGATGCGCCGCGACAGGCGCGATTTGGGAATGCCCAGGGCTCGCCCGGCCGCGGCGAAACCACCGGCTTCCACTACCTTGGCGAAGTAGAACAGATCATTGAGGTCATGCATGTCATCGTCCTATCAGTGGGACGAACTATCGCATTTTTGCCGTCTTATCGGCTATTGGTTACATCGGTAGCCTCTGTACAATCGCGTCACCACGTCGCATAGCACTCTGGAGAGCACCTATGAAACTACTGCACCTCGATTCCAGCATCCTCGGCGATGCTTCCGCTTCCCGTCAGCTCAGCCGTTCTGTGGTCGAGGCCTGGAGCGCTGTCACTGCAGATGTTCAGGTGACCTATCGCGACCTGGCCAGTGATGCGATCAGCCACTTCTCCGCTGCCAGCCTGGTAGCCGCCGGCACTCCGGCCGAGCTGCGTGACGCCGCGCAGAAACACGAGGCCGAACTGGCGCACCCTGGAAGAGTTCCTGGCTGCCGATGCCATCGTCATCGGTGCGCCGATGTACAACTTCAGCGTTCCCAGCCAGCTGAAGGCCTGGATCGACCGTATCGCCATCGCCGGCAAGAGCTTCAAGTACACCGAGAATGGCCCGGTAGGACTGGCAGGTGGCAAGACCGTGGTGATCGCCTCTAGCGCCGGTGGTATTCATGCCGGCCAGCCGTCTGGCCAGGCGCATGAGGACTACCTGGTACGCGTGCTGACTTTCCTCGGCATCGACGACATCGAGATCGTTCGCGCCGAAGGCCTGGCCTACGGTGAAGAGCCGCGCGCCGAAGCCATGAAAGGTGCTGCGCAGCGTATCTCCGAGCTGTTCGCGACTGCCTGAGCAGAGCGCTGAAACAACAAAGCCCGCAAAAGCGGGCTTTGTTGTTTCTGTAGCGTGTGCTCAGACGATGATGCCCTGGCTGCGCAGGTAATCGTCGTAGGTGCCGGAAAAGTCGGTCACGCCATTATCCGACAGTTCGATGATGCGCGTGGCCAGGGAGCCAACGAACTCGCGGTCATGGCTGACGAAGATCAGCGTGCCCGGGTAGTTCTCCAGCGCCAGGTTGAGCGCCTCGATCGATTCCATGTCCAGGTGGTTGGTCGGTTCGTCCATCACCAGCACGTTGGGCTTTTGCAGGATCAGCTTGCCGAACAGCATGCGGCCCTGCTCACCACCGGAGATCACCTTCACCGACTTGAGGATCTCGTCGTTGGAGAACAGCATGCGCCCGAGGGTGCCGCGGATCACCTGTTCACCGGTGGTCCACTGGCCCATCCAGTCGAACAGGGTCACGTCATCTTCGAAATCGTGGGCGTGATCCTGGGCGTAGTAGCCAACCTCGGCGCTCTCGGTCCACTTCACCGAACCGGTATCCGGCTCCATTTCGCCGACCAGGGTGCGCAGCAGGGTGGTCTTGCCGATACCGTTGGGGCCGATGATCGCCACGCGCTCGCCGGCTTCGACGGTGAAGCTGAAGTTCTTGAACAGCACCTTGTCGTCGAAGGCCTTGGACACCTTCTCGATGGTCACGGCCTGGCGGTGCAGTTTCTTGGTCTGCTCGAAGCGAATGAACGGGCTGACGCGGCTCGACGGCTTGACCTCGGCCAGCTGGATCTTGTCGATCTGCTTGGCGCGGCTGGTCGCCTGCTTGGCCTTGGAGGCGTTGGCCGAGAAGCGGCTGACGAAGCTCTGCAGCTCGGAGATCTGCGCCTTCTTCTTGGCGTTGTCGGCCAGCAGCTGCTCGCGCGACTGGGTCGCGGCAGTCATGTACTCGTCGTAGTTGCCCGGGAACAGGCGCAGCTCGCCGTAATCCAGGTCGGCCATGTGGGTGCAGACCGAGTTGAGGAAGTGACGGTCGTGGGAAATGATGATCATGGTGCTGTTACGCGCCGTGAGGATCGTTTCCAGCCAGCGGATGGTGTTGATGTCCAGGTGGTTGGTCGGTTCGTCGAGCAGCAGCACGTCCGGATCGGAGAACAGGGCCTGGGCCAGCAGCACGCGCAGCTTCCAGCCGGGTGCGACTTCGCTCATCGGGCCGAAATGCTGCTCGAGCGGGATGCCCAGGCCGAGCAGCAGCTCGCCCGCGCGCGATTCAGCGGTGTAGCCGTCCATCTCGGCGAACTCGCCTTCGAGCTCGCCGACCTTCATGCCGTCTTCTTCGCTCATTTCTGGCAGCGAGTAGATGCGGTCGCGCTCGGCCTTGACCTTCCACAGCTCCTCGTGACCCATGATCACGGTGTCGATCACGTTGAATTCTTCGTAGGCGAACTGATCCTGGCGCAGCTTGCCCAGGCGCACGTTCGGCTCGAGCATCACCTGGCCGCCGGAAGGCTCGAGGTCGCCGCCAAGAATTTTCATGAAGGTCGACTTGCCGCAGCCGTTGGCGCCGATCAGGCCGTAGCGGTTGCCGTTGTTGAACTTGACGGAAACGTTCTCGAACAGCGGCTTGGCGCCGAACTGCATGGTGATGTTAGCGGTGGAAATCAAAGGACTTACCTATCAATAACTTGAGGTGCGCTGTTTAACGGGTGATACCGCTTTCGAGCCTTTCAGCTCGGCCCGAACCGAGGAAGACGAACCTGCGCATATGAGTGAACGCTACGTCCCTGCCGGCAGACGAGCCGATAAGGCTGGTGAGGCATGGGGGGAGTGTCGGGCATCGTGGCGCCGGTTGCCGTCGTTGGACGGGGGGCGTCGAAGCGCGCAATGGTATCACTTGGCACATGTAACTTCAGCCATCGCGGAGATTCACTGCAGCGTTTCGCCAGGCGAAACGCTGCATAAGCATACGGCGCAGGGGTAGGGGGCGCAGCGCGCACCACGGGGCGGCTGGCGCCTGTGCGACAACCCGCTAGCCATGGATCGACAGTGGTTAGTCTTTGAAGATGAAAGTGGCACTCATTAGATGCTGATCGTTTGCCTTCACACTGCAGTTCCGATCAGGTACCGGGCGGCCGTTAGCACTCTCAATAGGGTCGCACTGCACGAAGAAGCGTATACCTTGCCATTCTCGCAGCACGCCGGCCCTGCTTCGACTGGGCGAGCAGCGCCTGATGGATAAGATGCTTGAGACGGAGTGCATCAGCTTCGCGTCGCTCGAAGGTGCTCCGCGCGTGAAGGCGATGGAAAACGGGACATATGTATTTGCTGCGCATGCAGCCGATCTCTAGCGATAGGCAGCTACTTTCGTAACAAAGCGGGTCTCGATCTCTACGCGTGCTGTTAGTGGCTTGTTGATCAACACTGCGCCCCTCACCTCGGTCTGTCCCCCAATACCGTTGCCCGATGTATCACCCGCCGTTGTGGGCGGTAGTCGTCGACGGCGTAGTGCTGGGTGATGCGGTTGTCCCAGAAGGCCACGTCGTTTTCCTGCCAGCGCCAGCGGATGGTGAACTCCGGGCGGGTGGCGTGGGCGAAGAGAAAGCGCAGCAGGGCGCAGCTTTCGGCCGCTTCCAGTTCGTTGATGCGGTTGGTGAAACCGTCGTTGACGAACAGTCCCTTGCGCCCGGTAACCGGGTGGGTGCGGATTACCGGGTGCACCACGGGCGGGTGGGTGCGTTGCACTTCGTGGTAATGCGCCAGGGCTTCGGGCGTATTGCCGAAGCGCTCCAGCGGGAAGGAGCGGGTGAAGTCGTGGGTGGCGGTGAGGCCGTCGAGCAATTGCTTCAGCGGCTGCGACAGGGCGTCATAGGCGGCGCTGCTGCTGGCCCACAGGGTATCGCCGCCGTAGGGCGGCAGGTGCTTGGCGGCGAGTACCGCGCCGAGGGCCGGAGTCTCCAGAAAGCTGACGTCGGTGTGCCAGATGGCGTTGTCGCGCACGTCGGTCACGGTGGTGTCGAGCACGAGGATTTCAGGTTGCTCGGGCACGTTGGGGTAGAGCGGGTGGATGTGCAGGTCACCGAACTGTGCGGCGAGAGCAGCCTGTTGTTGTGGCTCGATGGGCTGCTCGCGGAAGAACAGCACCTGGTATTGCAGCAGGGCGTCTTCCACTTGCTGGCGCAGGCTGGCAGTGAGTGGCTGGCGCAGGTCGATACCGCTGACCTGGGCGCCGAGTGCCGGGCTGAGCGGGGTGATGTGCAGGGTCATGTCGGGTGTCTCTCTCAATGCGCCTGGCCGTGCCAGGGCACCAGTTTGCGTTGCAGGGCGCGCAGGCCCAGTTCGAGGGCGAAGGCGATCAGGGCGATGACGAGGATGCCGAGGATCACCACGTCGGTGACCAGGAACTGCGCCGCCGACTGCACCATGAAACCCAGGCCTTCGGTGGCGGCGATCAGCTCGGCGGCGACCAGGGTCGACCAGCCCACGCCAAGGCCGATGCGGATGCCGGTGAGGATGTCCGGCAGGGCGCTGGGCAGAATCACGTGGCGGATCAGCTGCGCCTGCGTGGCGCCGAGCGATTGCGCGGCGCGCAGTTTGGTCGGGTCGACGTTGCGCACGCCGGTGGCGGTGGCGATGGCCACCGGGGCGAAGATGGCCAAGTAGATCAGCAGCACCTTGGACAGCTCGCCAATGCCGCACCAGATGACGATCAGCGGCAGGTAGGCCAGCGGTGGGATCGGCCGGTAGAACTCGATCAGCGGGTCGAAGATGCCGCGCACGATGCGATGGCGGCCGATGGCGATGCCCAACGGCACCGCGGTGAGCACCGCGGCCAGCAGGCCGAGGCCGATGCGCCCGAGGCTGGCGCCCAGATGCTGCCACAGGCTGGCGTTCATATAGCCCTCGCCGAGCAGTTGACAGCCGCGGGCGAGCACGGCTTGCGGGCTGGGCAGGAACAGGGGCTCGATCAGCCCGGCGCTGGTTACCGCCCACCACAACCAGAGCAGGCTGGCGATGCTCAGGCTGCTGATGGTCAGCAGGCTCAGTTCACGACGCTGTTTCACCGTGCGCTGTTCTTCGGGTGTCTTGGCGTAGACATATTCGTAGCTGCTCATGCGCGGTTCCCCTGGCGTTGGGCAAAGACCTGGGCGAGCACGTGCTCGCGGGTGTCGATGAAGGCGCGGTCGGACTTGATCGCGCGGGCGCTTTCGCCTGCGGCGTAGCGGCGGCCGAAGTCCAGCCGCAGGTGCTCGACGATGCGTCCGGGGTTGGGCGCCAGCAGCACCAGATCGGTGGCGAGGAATACGGCTTCCTCAATGTCGTGGGTGATCAGGAATACCGGTTTGTGCGTGCGCTGCCAGACCTGCAGCAGCAGCTCCTGCATCTGCTCGCGGGTGAAGGCGTCGAGGGCGCCGAAGGGTTCGTCCATCAGCAGCACGCGCGGGTCGGCAGTGAGTGCGCGGGCCAGGCCCACGCGTTGTTTCTGCCCGCCAGAGAGTTCCCAGATGTGGCGCTGCTCGAAGTCGGCCAGGTCGACCAGGGCGAGCAGTTCGCGCGCCTTGTCTTCGCGCTCGGCACGGCCCACGCCGGCCAGTTGCAGGCCGAAGGCGACGTTCTCCAGCACGTTCTGCCAGGGCAGCAGGGCGTCGTCCTGAAACACCACGCCACGCTCGGCGCTGGGGCCGGCGACGGGCTTGCCATCCAGGCTGATGCGCCCGGCGCAGGGAGAGACGAAGCCGGCGATGAGGTTGAGCAGGGTGGTCTTACCGCTGCCGGAGGGGCCGAGGGCGACCAGCAGTTGCTCGGGGCCGAGGTTGAAGGACAGGTCGCTCAATACCGCGTTGGCGGCGCCCGGGTACTGTGCGCTGATGTGCTCCAGTTCGAGTAGGGCCATGTTCAGGTTCTCTTCAAGGCAGGCGCGGGTTCAGGGTTTGATGTACTGGCTGCTGACGTAGGGCGAGTAGTCCGGCAGCACGCGGTCGGCCTTACCCTGTTCCTTGAGGAAGGCGGCGGTGGCGGCGATGTCGCCAGCGGTGCGTTCGCCGAGCAGGGCCAGTTGTTGCTGACGATCCGGGAAGGCGGAGCCGGCCAGCAGCTCGGGTACGTCCTCGGGGTTAGAGCCGGTCAGCGCGGCGATCTTGCGCACCGGTTCGGAGTCGGCTGTCCACTGGTCTTTCTCCGCCGCATAGCGGGCGAAGCTGTCAAGGGTGACCTTGGCGAACTGCTCCAGCACTTCGGGGTGTTTTTCGGCGAAGTCCTTGCGCGCGACCCAGACCTCGAAGGTCGGTGCGCCCCAGGTGCCGACTTCGGCGGCGTCGGTGAGTACCTTGCCGGTTTTCTTGATCTCGCCCAGTGCCGGCGACCAGACGAAGGCGCCGTCGATGTTGCCGCGTTGCCAGGCGGCGTTGATCTCGGCCGGGTTGAGGTTGACGATGCGCACCTTGGCCGGATCTATCTGCCAGTGCTTGAGGGCACCGAGCAGGCTGTAGTGCGAGGTGGACACGAACGGCGTGGCGAGAGTTTTGCCAGCGAGGTCGGCGGGTTTCTCGATGCCGCTGCCATTGCGTACGACCAGCGCCTCGGCGGCATTGATCTGCGCGGCGACGACGAAGGTGACGATGGGCAAGTTACGGCTGGCAGCGGCTGCCAGTGGGCTGGAGCCGAGGTTGCCGATCTGCACGTCGCCAGAGGCGATGGCGGTGACCACTTCGGCGCCGCTGTTGAAGCGGCGCCAGTCGATCTTCTGGCCAATGGCCTGCTCATAGGCACCGTCGGCCTGAGCGACCTTGGTCGGATCGATACCGGTCTGGTAGGCGATGGTCAGGTCGGCAGCCTGGCTGAACGAGGCGAACGCAGCGGCGGCAACGGCTGCGAACAGGCGATGGATACGGGGCATGGAATGGACTCCGGGCATGAAAGGAGACCGGGCGGCCTGGCCGCCCGGAAAAACGTGGCTTAGTTAGTGATGTACTGATTGCTAACGTAGGGCGCGTAGTCAGGCAGCACCTTGTCCACCTTGCCTTGCTCCTTGAGGAAGCCTGCGGTGGCGCTGACGGCCTGGGTGGTCGGCGCGCCGAGGGCAGTCACCTGGTCGGCGGCCAGCGGGAAGACGTTGCCCTGCAACAGCAGCGGGATGTCCTCGGCCTTGGCACCGGAGAGCTTCACCACCTTGGCGATGTTGTCCGGGTTAGCCAGCCAGGCTTGCGGATCCTTGCGGTAGGTGGCGTAGGCATCGAGGGTGACCTTGGCGAAGGCCCGCACGATCTCCGGATGCTTCTCAGCGAAGTCCTTGTGCACGATCCAGGCATCGAAGGTCGGTGCGCCCAGCTCGCTGAGTTCGCCGGAGGTGATCAGCACCTTGCCGGTTTCCTTGGCCACACCGAGGGCCGGATCCCAGGTGATCGCCGGTGGCGCCAGGTTGAGGATCTGCACCTTGCTCGGGTCGATGTTCCAGTGCTTGAGCGCGGCCAGCAGGCTGTAGTGGCCGGTTGAAACGAACGGCACGGCGACCTTCTTGCCGATCAGGTCGGCCGGTTTGTCGATGCCGCTGCCGTTGCGTACGACCAGTGCCTCGGCGGCGCCGATCTGCGCGGCGATAAGGAAGGTCTGTACCGGCAGTTGTCGAGTGGCGGCTGCTGCCAGCGGGCTGGAGCCGACGTAGCCGATCTGTACATCGCCCGAGGCAACGGCGGTGATCACTTCAGCGCCGCCGTCGAATTTGCGCCAATCGATCTTGGCCTTGGCTTCTTTTTCATAAACGCCGTCAGCCTGGGCAACCTTGGCTGGATCGACGGTGGTCTGGTAGGCAACGGTGAAGTCGGCGGCCTGGGCGACCAGGGTCGCGCTCGACAGGGTCAGTGCGGCCAGTACGCGGCGCACGAAGGAAAAGGGGGGCATGGTGGTGCTCCTCGAAGGCGAGCTGGCCCTTCTGACGAGGATGCCGAGCCGCAGGACGTTGTTCAGGTGTTGTCAGGGTGTCCGGCGGTCCGGTGGAGCAAGACTATCTATGCCAAATGGAATAGATAAATACTTTTTTAGAATATTTTTATGTTTTTGTGGTTTGCTCCAGGAGGGCGGCAGTCATGTTGGGTATCGCCTTTCACATCCATCGATTGATGGATCGGGCGAGTGTAATCAAGCGTACATTCGGGAGTTCGATACCCATTTGCGTCTGGCTCAAACGGGGTGAGGCCGTCGCGTTTGATCCAGATATCGCGGCCCAGGTGTTGCGACAGGTGTGGCATACGCTGCAGAGCAGTGGCCTGAGAAATCAGCTGCAGGCGGGGGAAGCGGGCGAGGGCGGCAGTGAGCATGGGAACATCCAGCGGATTGAAGGCTATCCACTCTAGGTGGATGGTGGCGGTGCTCACAAACAGGGGCGACTGTTTATTTTGAGCATAAGAAAATAATTAATAATTATTTTATGGAATAAATAATTTTCCGTACTGTCGCGCCCAGCCCGCCACATCCACGGGTACCAGCCAAACGCGCCGGACTGCTGATCCAGCCGGTGCCACAGACCGAGAACAAGGAACTATGAAGAAGACCCTGCTGTTGACCGCCCTGGCCGCTGCCCTGACTGGCTCCCTGGCCCATGCTGGCGAAAAACTGAGCGTTGCCGCCACCCCGGTGCCGCACGCCGAAATTCTCGAACTGATCAAGCCCGAGCTGGCCAAGCAAGGCGTGGATCTGGATATCAAGGTCTTCACCGACTACGTTCAGCCCAACCTGCAGGTGAGCCAGAAGAACCTGGATGCCAACTACTTCCAGACCAAGCCGTACCTGGACACCTTCAATGCGCAGCGCGGTACCGAACTGGTGATCGTGCAGGGCGTACACGTCGAACCCTTCGGCGCTTATTCGACCAAGTACAAATCCCTCGATGAGCTGCCGAACGGCGCCACCATTGCCATCCCCAACGAAGTCAGCACCAGCGGCCGTGCGCTGCTCCTGCTGCAAAAGGCTGGCCTGTTGACCCTCAAGGATCCGAACAGCGCCCAGGCGCTGCCGCGCGACATCGCCGATAACCCACGCAACTTCAAGTTCCGTGAGCTGGAAGCAGCCACCGTGCCGCGTGTGCTGAATCAGGTCGACCTGGCGCTGATCAATACCAACTACGCGCTGGAGGCCAAGCTCAATCCCAAGCGCGACGCGCTGGTGATCGAAGGCAGCGACTCGCCCTACGTCAACTACCTGGTGGCCCGCCCGGACAACCAGGACAGCGAGGCGATCAAGAAACTCTCCGCCGCGCTGACCAGCCCGCAAGTGAAAGCTTTCATCGAAAAACGTTATGAAGGCGCGGTACTGCCGGCTTTCTGATTGAAACTGTAAGGCGGCTCTTTTTGTGTTCTAGCTGCCCACCGTTGAACACGGTAGTAAACCTGTGCAAACGGGTTTGCGTTTACGCCGAGCCGGCTTAGCCGACTCGGCGTTCTTTTTTCGCACGGTAGGCCAGCGCCGCGAGGCTGTCTCTACAGGCATGAATGGCAAATTGCCTTCCCAGCGCCATATGCCTACGATTCGCAGGTTTGAAATGCCATGCAAACAGCCTCTGCAATGCTGAGAGGCGAGGGCGCCGTTGTGCGCCACGCAGTGCTAGGCTCCCGTTGCCATCCCTCAACTTGCGCGAACCATGGTCACTACCGTCATCCTCGGCATGCTCTGCGTGTACCTGCTGTGTTTTTCCGTGATGTTCCTGCTGATCAGCACCCGGCTGAATGGCAAGAAAATGGGCATGGAAGTCTTCGCGTTGGGCAACCTGTTGCTGGGCCTTGCCTACATCCTGCAGTTGTTCGGCGGCCCACCGGATGAGGGGCTGGTGAGCGTCATCAATCACACGCTGACGCTCAGTGCTCCTGTCGTCTATGTGCTGGGCGCCATGCGCTTTTTCGAGCGGCCGACGCCGGTGCTGCGCCCGTTGCTCACCCTGATGGCCGGCTACACGCTGTTGCAACTACTGGTGCAATGGCTACTGGGAACCGAAGCCCGTCACGCCATGCTGGCTGCGGCCTGTGCCTCGTTGTTTCTGGCCATGACCGTTGCGGTGCTCTACGGCCGGCGAACCTTCGCCCGGGATCTGCGCGTCGAGATGCTGGTGTTCGCCGTGCTGATAGGCGGCATCTGCATCCTCAACGCCATGAAGTTCGCGATGATCCTCAAGGGTGGCCTGGCGGCACTCGATATGGGCAGCGGCTTCCAGAAGGTTTTCTATCTCTATATGTCGTTCCTGGCGACGGTGCTGCCGCCCAGCGCCGTGTGGCTGGTGTTGAGCCGGCTTACCGATGAACTGCGCAACCTGGCTGCGCACGACCCCCTGACCCAGCTGCTGAACCGGCGCGGGCTGATGGACGCCTTGGACGCCCACTTCCGCTCGCGCACGGCTAGCCCGGCGTATTTGCTGATCGTGGATCTCGACCACTTCAAAAGCATCAACGACACCCACGGCCACAACGTCGGCGACCTCGTCCTGACGCGTGTTGCCGAAGTCCTCAAGGCCACTGCACGCCAGGGCGACCTGGTCTGCCGCTTGGGCGGCGAGGAATTCGTGATCATCGCCCTGGATACCGATAACGCCGGCGCCCTGCAGTTGGCTGAGCGCACGCGGGCAGCGATCGAACACAGCCAAGTGGCTGGCGCTGGCCTGAGGGAAGCGATTCGCTGCACGGCGACTCTTGGCGTTTCGCATGAATTCACCAGCGCGCAGGCGTTCGATGAGTTTCTGCAGCAGGCGGATGCCGCCCTTTATCGAGGGAAGACGCAAGGGCGGAACCGGGTGGAGTGGGCGGGTTAGTGCAGATTTGCGGGCTATAACGGCTGCTTTGGGTCGCTTACTGCCGGTCACGGCAGGCGGAAGCCGGCCAAATACAGACGCTCGTGTGACTGTAACGATTAGGTACGGTTTAATTTCTAGAATTGGGGCAGCTTCGGGCGTAAGAAAATGCAAGAGATTTCTGAGCGTCACCGGCGATGGGTGGCAAATCATTTCGGCAGTAAGGTGCGGGAGCTTCAGTATCACTTGGAAGCCATCGTGGCCGCCTGTGACCAATCACTTGCGCTGTTCGCCAGCGGACAAACCGTCCCTAGAGAGAATAATCAGGCGGTAGTCTATGGCTTTTCAGCATTTGCGAATGTCGTTCAAACACTGAAAGACGCCGTCAAGACAGTGACCGGCGAACAGCTGCCATGGTCGAAAATTGTACAACTGCGCCATGGTGCTTTCATGCGCGATGCGCGTAATGCAGCGACCCATGACGGCAATCCCGTTGTTAGCGCCTGGGTCGATGGGCGCTACTTTGTCCCAGCAAAAATGGTGCGCCTAGATGATCGAGGGCAAGTCATCGAGATCCCTGCACCTACTAAAGACATCCGCACTCTTTCTTTAGAGTTTGCGGAGGACCTTTGTCAGCTATTGCGCGAGACATTGACCGGTCTGGAGAGCGTTGAGCAGCTCAGAGGAGCACTCTTCAACATGGCTGAGCTTGAGGAGGCAATCATCGAGTCTAATGTCATGCCAGAGTTTGTAAAGGAACTATTCGAAAGCAATCGCCAAGAGATCGCGACAAGCCTGCGTGAAGTGAAACATGATCCTGTGGATCAAGCGATTGGCTACCTCGCCGAGCTGATCCAGTATTGCGAGCTAAAGCAAGACCAAACCAGCTCCTTGGCCGACAATAGTCTCATGGTTTGTCCTCGGTCTTGAGCACGAGTTATGGCCGCTTCTGGCCCAGAGCGTGTAAAAACGCAGCAAGTGATTGCAATCAACTGTCGGGGGATTTTCTCAGTGTCCAGAAGGCCGTCTGAGGCCCAATCAAGCGCAATCGATGATTCTGGTTGTTGTGGCACTTTCGACTTCGGCGCGCTTGCTGGAGGGCAGCAAGAGTCGTAAAACAAGCCTCAGGCCTTCATCGCCGCCATCAAGGCATCGCTACCCATCAAGCTCAACACACGTTTGAGATTGTAGGCGAGCACATGCAGGCTCATCTCGGTGCTCACCCGGTCGAGCGTTCTGGTGAGGAAATGGGTGGCACCCATCCAGGATTTCAGCGTGCCAAACGGGTGCTCGACCGTTTGGCGACGGATCCGCATCATTTCGGGCGCTTGATCCAGGCGACTCTGCATCGCCTCGAGCACGGCCTCATGCTCCCAGCGGCTCACCCGGCGCTGTGGGCTCGGCGTACAGTGCTCTTTCAACGCACAACCCTGGCAGTGCGAACTCCAGTAGCGGTGCAGCTTCAGTCCTTTCTCGACGCTTGAATACCGCCAGATTAGGTTTTCCCCAGCCGGGCATCGGTACTCGTTCTTGGCTGCGTCATAGATGAAATCACCTTTGCCGAAGCGGCCAGCCGCTGTCGCTCCCGAGGTCAGCGTCTTGGGCACGAAAACGGTGATTCCAGCTTCATGGCACGCCAGGATTTCTTCGCCTTTGAAATAACCTCTGTCTGCGACCGCCGAGAGCCTCTCGACGCCCATGGCCTCTCGTGCCTGCTTGGCCATGAAACTCAGTTGGTCTCGATCAACTCCGTCGTTCGTGACCTCGTGCGTCACGATTAGGTGGTGCTTCGCATCGACCGCCGCCTGCACGTTGTAGCCGACCATTCCGCTGCCCCGAGTCTTCATTGAGCGGGCATCGGGATCGGTCAGGGATATCTGTTTATCCGGTGTTTCGTTGAGCTGAACCTCGATTTCTTTGAGCTCTTGCAGCTTAGTTTTCAAGGTCGCGATTTTGTCGTGGAGGCGTTCGGCTTTGATCTGCGCCACGGTAGGTTCCTGACGATCTGCGGTATCGAGTGCAGTCAGGTAGCGGTTGATGCTGGACTCGATCTCCTCCATTCGCCGCTTAAGCTTGGCGCTGGTGAAGTTGCGGTCGCGATTGTTGACCGCCTTGAACTTGCTGCCGTCGATGGCCACCAGCGCTTCCGAAAACAGGCCAAGCTGCTGACACAGCACCACGAACTGCCGGCAGACGCCGCGGATTGCCTTGCCGTTGTCCTTTCGGAAGTTGGCGATGGTCTTGAAGTCCGGCATCAAACGCCCTGTCAGCCACATCAACTCGACGTTGCGCTGAGCCTCGCGCTCGAGACGGCGACTGGACTGAATACGATTGAGATAGCCGTAGATGTAGATCTTCAGTAGGTCGGCAGGATGGTAGGCGGGGCGACCTGTTTCAGCCGGGACGACACCATCGAAGCCCAGCTGGCCAAGGTCGAGTTCATCGACGAAAACATCGACCACCCGTACCGGGTTGGTATCCGCCACATAGTCATCCAGGCTCTCGGGAAGCAGTGCGCTTTGGCCTCGATGCTCTCCCTGGATAAAACGCTTCATTGGCATCCTCCAGCTGATTTGAATCCATCAAATCACAGCAAGGTCGATGCCAACGTTTTTACACAGCCTGGGCCGATAGCGGCCCCCTCTTAGCGACGGCTACCTGCTACTCAAGACCGGGTATTCGCGACTGATTCTCCGGTCTAGACCCGACCCGCTTTGCCTAACGCAAGCTACTGCCTGACATGCGAAGCATCTGATAGCGACGACGAGTGTGGCATCTGATGGCGCGCCTCGCTGGCGGGTCATATGAATATGCTTATTCGGTATTTAAAATAATTTTCTTATACCTATAAAGTTCTGCTCCATGCGTACCTGCCGACCAATCGGCGCGCCGCACTGAACACATGGCCGAACCCTCGGCCGGTCAAAGTGATGCGCCGATTGGCGCCTTTGCATGGAGTTTTCTATGTCGGCAGTAGCCCATACCACCACCGCGGCGTCGGCACAGTCATTCGAAGTCCGCCCCTTCGATGCGCCCGTTGGCGCCGAGATCATCGGTCTGGATCTGACCCGACCGCTCAGCGATGCAGACTTCGCTCGTGTCCATCGCGCTCACCTCGATCACACCTTGCTGGTGCTCCGTGACCAGCGCATCACGCCCGAGCAGCAGATCGCCTTCAGCCGCCGTTTCGGCCCGCTGCAGGTCCACGTGCTCAAGCAGTTTCTGCTGGCTGATCACCCGGAGATTTTCATCATCTCCAACATCATCGAGAACGGTCAGCCGATCGGTCTGGGCGATGCCGGCAAGTTCTGGCATTCGGATCTGTCCTACAAGGAATTCCCCAGCCTGGGCTCCATGCTGTTGGCTCAGGAGCTGCCGGAGGAGGGCGGCGATACGCTGTTCGCCAGCCAGCAACTGGCTTATGAAACCCTGCCAGCCGAATTGCGCCAGGCCATCGAAGGTAAGCGCGCTGCGCATTCCTACACGGCCCGCTATGCTGATGAAGTATTCGCCGGCATCCGTCGCCCGACCCTGACCGAGGCGCAACTGGCCGAGGTCAAGTCGGTGGTTCACCCGGTGGTGCGCACTCACCCGGAAACCGGGCGCAAGGGCCTGTTCGTCAACGAGAACTTCACCACCCATATCCTCGACGTTCCCGAGGACGAGAGCCGGCAGATCCTCGCTGAGCTCTACGCGCACAGCGCCAAACCCGAGTTCATCTATCGCCACCAGTGGCAGCCACACGACATGGTGTTCTGGGACAACCGCGCGCTGGTCCACCTGGCCACGGGCTGCCCCAGCCACCTGCGCCGGCGCATGCACCGCACGACGATCCAGGGCGACGTGCCGTTCTGATTGACCGCAACACCCTAATTTCCTTTTCGCTTGCATCCGAATGGAGTCACGCCATGTCTCTAGGCAAACGCTTTCCTTTCATTCCACGTTTTGGCCGGCTGGCCGGTGGTATCGGTCTGTCACTGAGCCTGCTGGCAGGCTCGCTGGCGGCGCCTCAGGCCGCGCAGGCCGAGGGGCAGATCCGCATCGCCGAGCAGTTCGGCATCGTCTATCTGTTGCTCAACGTGGTGCGTGACCAGCAGTTGATCGAGAAGCACGGCAAGGCCGATGGCCTGGACATCAAGGTCGACTGGCAACAACTCTCTGGCGGCGCGGCGATCAACGATGCGCTGCTGTCCGGCGCCATCGACATTGCCGGGGCCGGCATTGGCCCGTTGCTCACCGTCTGGGATCGCACCCATGGCAAGCAGAACGTCAAGGGCGTGGCTTCGCTGGGCAACTTCCCGTACTACCTGCTGAGCAACAATCCCAAGGTCAAGACCATCGCCGATTTCACCGAGAAGGATCGCATCTCCGTTCCGGCGGTGGGCGTCTCGGTGCAGTCGCGCTTCCTCCAGTACGCCGCCGCCAAACAGTGGGGCGACAAGGAGTTCGACCGCCTCGACAAGTACACCGTGGCCCTGCCGCACCCGGATGCCACTGCTTCGCTGCTGTCCGGCGGCACCGAGCTGACCGGGCACTTCTCCAATCCGCCGTTCCAGAACCAGGCGCTGGAGAACCCCAATGTGCATGTGGTGCTCGACACCTACAAGCTGCTCGGTCCGAACTCGCCGACCGTGCTCTATGCCACCGAGAAATTCCGCAACGACACCCCCAAGACCTACAAGGCCTTCGTCGCTGCACTGGCCGAGGCTGCCGACTTTGCCCAGAACGACAAGGGCGCGGCCGCCGACACCTATATCCGTGTGACCGGCGCCAAGATCAGCCGTGAGGATCTACTGAAGATCATCGATAACGAGCAATTCCAGTTCAGCGTGACACCGACCAACACCTACCCGCTGGCCGAGTTCCTTCAGCGCGTCGGCGCGATCAAGAACAAGCCCGCCTCCTGGCAGGACTACTTCTTCGAAGACGCAGCCATCGGCCAAGGAAGCTGAAGCCCATGAATGCCCCCTTGCAAGGCCACACGGCCAGCAACCCACAGTCAACCGCCGCGGCCTTCGACACCGTTTTGCAGGTAGACAAGGTCAGCCTCGAATACCGCACTCCGCAGCGCGTGGTGCGCGCCACCCACGAAGTCAGCTTCGAGGTGGATCGCGCCGATCGTTTCGTGCTGCTTGGCCCTTCGGGCTGCGGTAAGTCCACGCTGCTCAAGGCCGTCGCCGGTTTCATCGAGCCGATTGGCGGTAGCATCCGCCTTGATGGCGCCGAGGTGCGCGAGCCTGGCCCTGACCGCATCGTGGTGTTTCAGGAGTTCGACCAGTTGCCAGCGTGGAAGACGGTGAAGCAGAACGTCATGTTTCCGCTGTTGGCGTCGCGCACCCTGGGCCGTCGCGAGGCCGAAGAACGGGCGCTGCACTATCTGGAGAAGGTCGGCCTGGCTGCCTTCGCCGATGCCTACCCGCACACCCTGTCCGGCGGCATGAAGGCGCGCGTGGCGATTGCCCGTGCGCTGGCCATGCAGCCGAAGATCCTGCTGATGGACGAGCCCTTCGCTGCGCTCGACGCCCTGACCCGCCGCAAGATGCAGGAGGAGTTGCTGCAACTGTGGGAGGAGGTGCGCTTCACCTTGCTGTTCGTCACCCATTCGATCGAGGAGGCGCTGATCGTCGGCAACCGCATTCTGCTGCTGTCGCCACATCCGGGGCGGGTGCGTGCGGAGGTGGGCAGCCACCAGTTCGACCTGCACAGCCTGGGTGGTACAGCGTTCCAGCAGACAGCGCAACGCATCCATCACCTGTTGTTCGAGGAGGGCAGCGAGGAGGGCGCACGGCGCCGCTGCCGAGCTGGGCTTCCATGACATCCGCATTGCCTACTGAGGAGCGTGCACCATGAGTCTTTCCCCCGTACGCCGAGACGATTACGAAATTGCTCTGCAGCCTCTGCCGGATCTCAAGCTGGAACGTGAACTGCCGTTGCTGCAGCGTCTGTGGCAACAGGGCTGGCTGCGCAAGACGCTGATCCTGCTGGTGTTGGCGCTGATCTGGGAGCCGGCGGCACGTTATCAAGGCAACGACCTGCTGTTGCCCAGCTTCGTGCAGACGGCCAAGGCCTTCTTCGAAGGCATCGGCAGTGGCGAGTTGCTGGAGAAGGTAGCGATCTCGCTGTCGGTGCTGGTCAAGGGTTACCTGCTCGGTATCGGCCTGGCCTTCCTGCTCACCACCCTGGCGGTGTCCACCCAACTGGGGCGCGACCTGCTGTCGACGCTGACCTCAATGTTCAACCCGCTGCCGGCCATCGCGCTGCTGCCGCTGTCGCTGCTGTGGTTCGGCCTGGGCGAGAACAGCCTGATTTTCGTGCTGGTGCATTCGGTGCTCTGGGCGCTGGCGCTGAATACCTACGCCGGTTTTCTCGGCGTCTCTGAGACCCAGCGCATGGCCGGGCGCAACTATGGCCTGAGAGGCCTGCGCTTCGTACTGTTCATCCTGATTCCGGCGGCGCTGCCGTCGATCCTCTCGGGCCTGAAGATCGGCTGGGCCTTCGCCTGGCGCACCTTGATCGCCGCCGAGCTGGTGTTCGGCGCCTCCAGCGGCAAGGGCGGTCTGGGTTGGTACATCTTCCAGAACCGCAACGAGCTGTACACCGACAAGGTCTTCGCCGGCCTGGCGGCGGTGATTCTGATCGGCCTGCTGGTGGAGAACCTGGTGTTCGCCACGGTCGAGCGGGTGACGGTCAAGCGCTGGGGGATGCAGCGTTGAGCCCACCAGCGGCGTACCCAGTTGGTGGGCTGAAGCGGATCGCCGCCCGGCCCACCCTACAAGACCAACTCACTGATCACATAACGAGAACTACACCATGACCAACACCGTCAAATTCGGCCGTCTGGCCGCCGCCTTGGGCCTGCTCGGTGCATTGGCAACTCCGCTGGCTGCGCAGGCCGAAGGCACGATCAGCATCGCTCAGCAGTTCGGCATCGGTTACCTGGTGTTGCACGTGGTCAAAGACCAGCAACTGATCGAGAAGCATGCCAAGGCCCAGGGCCTGGACAAGATCGAAGTCGAATGGCGCACCATTTCCGGCGCCACCGCGATGAACGAGGCGCTGCTGGCCGGCGCCATCGACGTGGTCTCGGCGGGTGTGCCGCCGATGCTCACAGTATGGGATCGCAGCCATGGGCGGCAGAACGTAAAAGCGGTGGCGGCGCTGGGCTCATTACCGGGCTATGTGTTGAGCAACCGTGAAGACGTCAAGTCGCTGGACGATCTGTCCGAGAAGGATCGTCTTGCCGTGCCGGCAGCCGGTGTCGGTTTCCAGTCGCGCACCCTGCAGCTCGAGGCCGCCAAGCGCTATGGCAAGGATGACTTCCAGCGCTTCGACAATATCTCCGTCAGCCTGCCGCATCCGGACGCCAGTGCGGCGCTGATCAAGGGCGGCTCGGAAATCACCGCGCATTTCTCCAGCCCGCCGTTCCAGTACCAGGCGCTGGAGAACCCCAAGGTGCACAAGCTGATCAGCAGCTACGACATCCTCGGCGGCCAGGCCACGTTCAACGTGCTTTACGCCACCGAGAAATTCCACGACGAGAACCCCAAGACCTACAAGGCCTTCTATGACGCGCTGGTGGAAGCCGAGCAGATCATCAAGGCAGACAAGGCCGCAGCCGCCGAGACGTACATTCGCGTGGAGAACTCCAAGCTGCCGCTGGACTTCGTGAAGAAGATCATCGAGGACCTGGAAAACGACTTCACCATCTCGCCGCAGCGCACGTTCATCTATGCCGAGAAGCTGCATGAGCTGGGTGTGCTGAAGAACAAGGCGGCGTCCTGGAAGGATTATTTCTTCGAAGAGGCCTATGCCCATCCGGGTAGCTGATCACCCCAGTCGTGTGCAAACAAGGCTCCCATTTCAGACTGTGTGAAAACCTAGCAGTCGGAGAGCAAGCTGAAGACAATGCCTCCATCATTCGATGGGGGCATTGTCGTTTATGGGCTACATCCAGGGCGAAGGTCGTCAGCAAAGCAGCCTGTTTCCTCCCACATTGGAGGAGCTGGTGCCGGAGGATCACCTGGTACGGGTGATCGAGGCCTATGTCGCCCGCCTGGATTTGCAGGCTCTGGGTTTCAGCAAGGCCGAACCACTCAAGACTGGACGTCCTGGCTATGATCCAGCGGATCTACTCAAGCTTTATCTGTACGGTTACTTCCAGCGCATCCGCTCCTCCCGGCGCCTGGAAGCCGAGTGCCAACGCAATGTCGAGGTGATGTGGCTGCTGGGCCGATTGGCACCGGATTTCAAGACCATTGCTGATTTTCGCAAGGACAACAGCGCTGCTTTTCAGGCGACCTGCCGCACCTTCGTCCAGTTCTGTCGCCAGGTGGGACTGATCAGCGGGCAACTCGTGGCCATCGATGGCAGCAAGTTTCAGGCGGTAGCGTCGCAACGCAAGCATCTGAGCCTGACGAAGCTCAAGCGTCAACAAGGCAAGCTGGAGGCGCAGATCGCCCGTTATCTGGCCGAACTGGACGAGGCTGACCGCAGTGAGGCCGCTGAAGTGGTTGATCGCAGTGCGGTCAAGGCTGCGCTGCAGCAGCTGGAGAGCCGACATGCCGATAACCTGACAGCCCAGGCGTTGATGGAGGTACAGGGGCTGGAGCAGTTCGTAGTGGGTGAGAGCGAGGCCCGCATGATGCGTACCCACCAGGGGGCTCGCGTGGCTTATAACGTGCAAAGCGCGGTGGATGGCGAGCATGGGCTGATCGTGCATCATGCTGTCACTCAGGACGGCAGCGATAACCAACAACTGGAACCTATGGCCAAGGCTGCCCAGGCGATCCTGGCGCAGGAAGAGCTGACGGTTACAGCCGATGCGGGCTACTCCAATGGTGAGCAGTTTCAAGCGTGTGATGATGCTGGGATTACGGCCTATGTGCCGGAGAATCGGGGCATAAATAACAAGGGCGACGACACGCCGCTATTCGATCGCAGCGCCTTCAGCTACGACGTAGAAAACGACCAGTACCAATGCCCTGCAGGCCAATGGTTACCGCTCAAGCAGGTAAACGGCCTACAGCGCATTTATGCTCTACGCGGCGACTGCACGGCTTGTCCATTGAAATCACGCTGCACCAAGGCCAAGCGCCGACACGTGACTCGGCATGTCCATGAGGCCGCATTCGAGCGCATGCATCAGCGGATGCAGGTGCATCCAGAGATGATGGTCAGGCGCCGCTCCATCGTCGAACATCCCTTCGGCAACCTGAAGCAATGGATTTTGGGTAATGGTCGCTTCCTGCTCCGACAACTGCAGGGCGCTCGGACGGAAATGGCCCTGGCGGTCAACGCCTACAACCTGAAGCGTGCCATCAATGTGATGGGTGCCCGTCGGTTGATCGAGCTGTTGGGGTAAATCCCGCTTTCCATTTCCAAGCATCAAAAACACCAACGCCCCGAACCAGTCGGGGCGTTGGATTTTTCTGGCGTCAGTGCGTTTTCACACGCTCTGATTTGGGAGGCTTGTCGTTTGCTGGCGCCCTACAGACGCGGCCGCAGCTTGAGTTCAGGCGTGGGTTTGGGGCGTCGATCGCCGGGTGACTGTCCGGGTGCTGTTCGATCATCTGGGCGATCTCCCGCAGTTTGCCTAACATGGCCTGCGCCAGGCCGGCCTGGGTGCGATACAGGCCGGTATCCGGGTCTTGCTCCAGGTCATGCAGGCCTTTGAAAGGGTAGCTGTAGCGCCTGGCATCGGCGCTGAAGAAGCGCTGGTAGTCCTGCTCGGTGCCGTGCAGTTCGCGGCAGGCTCTTTCCAAGCTCTGTAGTTGTTCAGCGACGCTGGCCAGTTGCAGGCGCAGGCGGATGATCTGGTGGTTCTCCCAGTTCATCGGCGATGCCTGGGCGCCGGGCTGCCAGTGCTGCGGGTCGCCGAAGCGCAGGACGAACTGCTGGCCGGCTTCACGTCCGTAACGGGTCAGCCGTTCGATGCGCTCGGTGGGCATGGTCAGGTTGAGGCCGCCTTCTTAGCGGGTCAGCTGGATCAGGCCGATACGGTCGCGAAAGCCGGGCATCAGCGACAGGGTTTCGTGGTTCCAGTCCTTGGCAACGTTGCTGAGCAGGGCGAGGAAGCCGCGCAGGGCAGGCAGGTGGTCATCACCTGCAGGTCGATGCCATGGCGGCGCAGATCGCCGAAGGTCAGGGGCGCTCGCATTTGATAGCGTCGACCTGGCCGGCGCAGTAGTCGTGTTGGCCGCTGAGCTGGTCGAAGTACTGGGCCAGCCAGGTGGTCAGGGCTTCATCCGGGGCGTCGTCATCGGCCGTTGGCATGCTGCTGCACAGGCCGAAACCGCTCGCCGGGAATTCGCGCAATGCCACCATAGCCATGCGTCCGAGCACGGCCGCGACGCCACCCAGTGCGGCAAACAGCAGCACCCAGAGCCAGACCAGGGCGCTGGCGCTATTGATGGCGCTCCACCACAGCGGCCCGCCTGCCAGCATCGCGCCGACCAGGGCGGCGAGCTTGTGGCGCAGGAGCATGACTTTCAATGGCGCGAACAACCGCGCCCAGGGGCCTTTTCCCTTGGCCTCCAGAATGGCGATGAAGGTATCGAACAGGGGGCGTACTGCCGGGGCCGGCTTGAACAGCGCCAGCAGCTTGGTGCCATGGCCATTGGCGGCGGGCACGCAGAGGTGTTGGGGCAGTCGTTCGATTGTCGCGAAGCCGGCTGGGTCGCTGCTCAACTCACCTTGCTGATAGCGCTGGCGGCCCAGTTCGGCAGCGGCCGCTGCAGCCGCGGCGATGGCACCAGCGCTGGTGCCGCCGATGCTGCGCAGGCGAAACGCCTTGGCGATTTCGGTGATGGCCAGCGGGTAGACGATGCCACTGGTGATGCCGCCTTTCATGATCAGGTCGCATTCCCGGGCAAACGCCGCCTGGCGCGAATCGCTCATCTGCTGCTCCTTGTGCTCATGCCGAACGCTGGCGCGGGCATGATAACGCGGGTCGTACGGCTATATGCCAGTATTGCGAGCAAGTACGGTAGCGGGTTGTGTCGTGGCGGCCCAGGCGTGACAGGGCCGCGTGGCTTGACGAATAATCTCCGTTTCGCCGTACCCAACCACCCGAGACCTTCATGAGCGCTAAGCTACCGTCCCTCGTTCTGTCCATTCAGTCGCACGTTGCCTGGGGCCATGTCGGCAATGCTGCTGCGGTTTTCCCGCTGCAGCGGCTGGGCTTCGAGGTGCTGCCGATCCACACCGTGCAGTTCTCTAATCACACCGGCTACGGCCAGTTTCGTGGCCAAGTGTTCGGCGCCGAGCATGTACGCGAGGTGCTGCTCGGGCTGCGTGAGCGCGGTGTGCTGCCGCGGTTGTCGGCGGTGCTTTCTGGTTATCTCGGTGATGCCGATACCGGGCGGGTGATTCTCGAGGCGGTGGGCGAGATCCGCCAACACAACCCGGCGGTTCGCTACCTGTGCGATCCGGTGATGGGCGACGTCGGGCGCGGCGTGTTCGTCAATCCGGCGATTCCCGATTTTCTTCGCGACCAGGCGATTCCTTTTGCCAACATCATCACGCCTAACCAGTTTGAGTTCGAGCTGCTCACCGGCTCTAAACCGGCCAATCTACAGGAGGCGGTGAAGGTCGCCCGGCAGTTGCGTGGTCGTGGCCCGGATGTGGTGATCGTCACTAGCCTGGCCACGCCGGATATTCCTGACAGCGAGCTGGGTACGCTGGCGGTGAACGGAGAGGGTGCCTGGCTGGTGACCACCCCACGCCTGGCGTTGCATCCATTGCCCAACGGTATGGGCGATGTGTTCTCGGCCACGCTGCTGGGCCGGCTGTTGGCCGGACAGGCGCTGCCGCAGGCACTGGAACTGGCCACGGCAACGCTCTACGCGCTGGTCGAGCAGACCGCCGAAGGCGCGCGCGATCTGCCGCTGGTGACCGCTCAGGAGCAGATCGTGGCGCCGGGTAAGCGCTTTGGAGCCAGCCAGCTTTTCATGGGCTAACAGTCCTCAAATATAGGCGAGGCAGGGATTGAAGTATGGTTGGAACTATTAGCTTCAACGCTTAAGCCCGGCCAGCCAGTCACCGGATAGTAAGGAGCCCGCTTGCTCAAGCGCCTATGCGTAACGTTCGGTGTCCTGACGTTGGGGGCTAGGGCGATGCTTGGGGTGGCCAGTTCACTGGCTTGGCCCAGCACAGAAGGCCTGGCGGTAGCAAAGCGAGGGCGAAGTCAGCAGGGAGCTGCCTTCCGGCAGGTCGAACGCCGGCACCTACCAGCTTTTCATTTCTTATTTGAAACTCATAGCGGCTTTGCCTGCTTTTTTCATGCGCACGCATGCTGCAGACTGGCGTCCATTTTGCGTCATCCATTGAGTCAGGAGTGTGTTCATGAGCCCCGTTTCCTTCGCGCGTCAGCGTTACACCACCAAGGCTTACGATGCGAGCCGCCAGTTGGATCAGGCGATTGTCGACGAGCTGCTGGAGTTGTTGCGTCTGTCGCCGTCTTCGGTCAATTCGCAGCCCTGGCATTTCGTTGTGGCGAGCACTGCCGAAGGCAAGGCGCGCCTGGCCAAGGGCGCTCAGGGCGGCTTCGCCTACAACCAGCCGAAGATCCTCAACGCCTCGCATGTGATCCTGATTTGCGCCCGCCGCGACCTCGACGATGCCTATCTGGCTGATGTGCTGCTGCAGGAAGCTGATGATGGCCGCTTCCGCGATGACGCGGCGCGCACTACTCAGCACAACACCCGCAGCAGCTACGTCGAACTGCACCGCGGCCTGGGCGATATCCCGCACTGGGCGGAGAAACAGGCTTATCTGGCGCTCGGCACCTTGCTCCTGGGCGCTGCTGCCAAAGGTGTGGATGCCACGCCGATGGAGGGCATCGACCGCGAGGCGCTGGATGAGGAGCTGGGGCTGGCCGCTCAGGGGCTGAGCAGTATGGTCGCAGTGGCGCTGGGGTATCACAGCGACAGCGATTTCAATGCCGCGCTGCCGAAGTCGCGTCTGCCAGCCGAGCGCGTCTTTACTCACCTCTGAACCTCATGCCGCGCCCCTCGTCTGCAGGGGCGCAACCTCCGCTCATTTCGGCAGCTTGGCGATCACCTTGATCTCGAAGTCGAAGCCGGACAGCCAGGTGACACCGATAGCGGTCACTGTCGGGTAGGGTGCTTCGCCCCAGTAATCGGCTGCCACTTCCCAGATGGTTTCGAATTCGGCGTGCGGGTTGACCATGAGAATAGTGGTGTCGACCACGTCTTCGAAGCTGCTGCCAGCCTCCGCGAGGATCGCATTGAGGTTGGCGAAGGCCAGGCGCACCTGTTCCTTCAGATCAGGCTCGGGCGAGCCGTCCTTGCGGCTGCCGACCTGGCCGGATAAGAACAGAAAACCGTTGGAACGAATCGCTGGCGAATAGCGATGAAGTTCGTACAGGTCATGGCGGTCGGCCGGGAAAACCACATCACGTTTGCTACTCATGGTTGACTCCATTGGGGCCAGTGCGGCCCGCTGTTATCGATAGCCGCACTTTAGGAGTGACGCCGCGCTGTTTAAACGTGCAACTCTGATCATGACTGTTTGTAAAATCCAAACAATCAATGGCTGAGAGATACGTGTGATGGATCGTTTCGATGCGATGCAGGCCTTCGCCCGGGTGGTGGAAACCGGCAGTTTCACCAAGGCAGCAGCCACCCTACACATGAGCAAGGCCAGCGTGACCCAACTCGTGCAGCAACTGGAGGCGCGGCTGCGCGTACGCCTGCTCAACCGCACCACGCGCAAGGTCAACGTCACCGCTGACGGAGCGGCCTACTACGAGCGTGTGGTGCGTCTGCTGGCCGATGTCGACGACGCCGAAACCAGCTTGTCCAGTGCTTCGATGGTGCCGCGCGGTCGCCTGCGCGTGGACGTGCCCAGCCCCTTCGCGCGCATGCTGCTGATTCCGGCCTTGCCGGCGTTCTATGCGCGTTATCCGGAAATCCAGCTGACTCTGGGTGTGAGCGACCGAATTATCGACATCATCGGCGAGAACGTCGACTGCGTGGTGCGCGGTGGCGAGATCACCGATCAGTCGCTGATCGCGCGGCATGTCGGCGATCTGCAGCTCGGTATCTATGCCACGCCGGGCTACTTGCAACGCGCCGGCACGCCGACACATCCGCGCGAGCTGGAGGCGGCTGGTCATCATACGGTGGGCTTTCTCTGGTCTCGCACTGGCAAGGCTTTGCCCTATGCCATGTGGCGCGACGAGGAGCTAATCGAAGCCCAGGGCCGTCCGCTGTTGATCGTAGACGATGGTAATGCCTACCTGGCCGCGGGGCTGGCAGGTTTGGGGATGCTCTGGCTACCGCACTATATGGCCAAACCACACCTGGCCAGCGGCGAGCTGGTGCGCCTGTTCGAGGACTGGCAGATGAAGCCGATGCCAATGTATCTGGCCTTCCCGCCGAACCGACATGTCAGCGCCAAGCTGCGGGTGTTCATCGATTGGGTGGTGGCGCTGATGGCCGAGCACGCGCCTGTGCCAGGCTACCCGCACAGGCTATAAGGCGCGGCGGTAGTGCTCATGCCGCCTTTGCACAGGGCAACGGCGCACCGTCGGCGCGTCGAGCGCCTGAGCGAACCTCAGTCGCGATAGAACACCTGGATCAGGTGGTAGCCGAACTGGGTCTTCACCGGGCCGTGCACTTCACGCAGCGGCTTCTTGAAGATCACCTGATCGACCGCCCGCACCATCTGCCCGGGACGCACTTCACCAAGATCGCCGCCTTTCTTGCCGGAAGGGCAGGTGGAATGCTTGCGCGCCAGCACATCGAAGGCCTCGCCGGCAGCGATGCGCTTTTTCAGCGCGGCGGCTTCCGCTTCGGTCTTGACCAGGATGTGGCGGGCCATTGCCTTTGCCATTGATGGGTTCCTCAAATCTGTCAGGGCGCTATTGTGCCAGTATTCATTGCGCCAGCAGAATGGCGTCAATTTTATGGGTTGTGTGTTGTCCGCGACGCGGATGAATCATGGCCTATGGTATTTCAATCGCGCTCACGGAAACGCCGCCATGGATCTCCAAGCAATGCTGAAAATCCTGTCCACTCAGGATGGTTCTGATCTCTATCTGTCCACCGGCGCGCCGCCCTGCGCGAAGTTCAATGGCGTGCTCAAGGCGCTGAGCCAGGAGCCGATGAAGGCGGGCGATGTGGCGGCCATTGCCGATTCGATCATGGATAGTGCCCAGCGTGAGGAATTCGAGCGCGAACTGGAGATGAATCTGGCGATATCGCTGGCTGGCGTCGGGCGTTTTCGCATCAACATCTTCAAACAGCGCAACGAGGTGTCCATCGTCGCGCGCAACATCAAGCTGGATATTCCTCGCTTCGAAGACCTGAAACTGCCCGAGGTGCTGCTCAGCACCGTAATGGAAAAGCGCGGCCTGGTGCTGTTCGTTGGCGGCACCGGTTCAGGCAAGTCGACCTCCCTGGCGGCGCTGATCGACTACCGCAACCGCAACAGCGGCGGCCACATCATCACCATCGAAGACCCGGTGGAGTACGTGCACCGGCACAAGAAATCGATCATCAACCAGCGTGAGGTGGGCGTGGACACCCGCAGCTTCCATGCGGCATTGAAGAACACCCTGCGCCAGGCGCCGGACGTGATTCTGATCGGTGAGATCCGCGACCGTGAAACCATGGAGCACGCCCTGGCCTTTGCCGACACCGGCCATCTGGCGATCTCCACGTTGCATGCCAATAACGCCAACCAGGCGCTGGACCGCATCATCAACTTCTTCCCGGAAGACCGCCGCCCGCAGTTGCTCAACGACCTGGGCAACAACCTCAAGGCGTTCGTCTCCCAGCGCCTGGTCAAGACCGTCGATGGCAAGCGCCGCGCGGCGGTGGAGGTGATGCTCGGCACGCCGACGGTGCGCGACCTGATCAAGCGCAACGAGTTTTCCGAACTGAAGGAAATCATGGAGAAGTCCAAGAACCTCGGCATGCAGACTTTCGACCAGGCGCTGATCGATCTGGTGCACGAAGGTGCAATCGACGAGGAAGAGGCGGTGAAGAACGCCGACTCGGCGAACAACGTGCGCCTGAAACTCAAGCTGCATCGCGACAACCCGGCCAACGCACGGCCTGCACATGCAGTAGCTGCTGCCCCTGCGGCGCAGCCCGTTGCAGCGAAAAGTGCTGCAGCCGGTGATTGGGGGCTGGAACTGAAGCTGGAGGATATCGAGCAGGAGCAGTTGCCAGAAGATCCGGGGCGGCAGGGTATTTGACGGATCGCGGAAAGAACAAGGCCTGGCAGGTAGCCAGATCGTCAAGGATCAGGCTGCAGCGGCAGATAGGCCTGACGCAGGCGCTGGCTGATACCTTCCTGTTCGAGTTCGGCGATGGCACTGCGCAAGTCTTCGACCAGTCGCGCATCGCATTCCTTCGAGCAGCTCAGATAGAGGCTGGTACTGGCCAGCGTCGGGCTTCGGCGCAGATTCTGCTGGCGATAATTCGAACCTTCCCAGATATACAGCGCCTCCGGTACACCGGTGAACCAGGCGTCGATACGCCCCAGATTCAGCAGGTGGACGGGGTTCTCGCCCAGCGTGAGTTGCACGATCTGCTCGTCGCGAAAGCCTTCATGCTGGAGGATGGCGATCTGCGCAGTGCCCAGGCCAACGCCGATGCGACGGTAACGCTGACGGGCCTCGGCGAAGCTCGTCACGGGCTCGTCGAGGCTGAAGAAGGCACGCTCCAGTTCCATGACCGGCGTGATCCAGGTGTACAGCTCCTCCCGTTCGGGCGTGCGCGACAGGGGAATGATCAGCATGTTGCGGCCTCTGGCCACGCTGGCCTGGGCGCGTGGCCAGGGTTCGGCAACGAT